>DDSR01000364.1 GCA_002343455.1 Deltaproteobacteria bacterium UBA2385
CCGCTACGTCAGCGAGATCGAGCGCGCCCTGGAGGCCAGCGGCAGCGGCGCCGCCAAGGACCGCAGCAAGATCCTGGGCCTACTCGCCCGCATGGCGCTTGTCGCCGTCCACCAGGACCTCGACGAGGGCTACGACTGGAAGAGTGCTGGCAGCTCCGGCGTCGACCCGGTCAGCCCCAAGTTCGCGGCGATGGCGCGGCGCGTGCTCGCCAACCGGACCTGCGGCCACATCATCTTCGTCGACAACGTCGCCGCCCATCGCTGGGTGGTGCAGACCCTGGTGAAGGTCGGCATCCCCGAGGCGCGCATCGCCGTGCTCAACGCCACGACCGCCCAGGCGGCGGCCGACCGCCAGCGCATCGCCCGGGAGTTCAACGGCGATCCCGACGAGGGCGAGGCGCCCAAGTTCGATGTCGTGATCGCCAACGCCATCGCCTACGAGGGCATCGATCTCCAGACCCGCACCTGTGCGATCCACCACCTGGACCTGCCCTGGGAGCCGGCCACGCTGCAGCAGCGCAACGGCCGGGGGGTGCGCCAAGGCAACACCCTCGCCAACATCGAGATCAACTACTACTTCGCGCGCCGCAGCCAGGACGGACTGAGGTTCAACCTCATCCAGGGCAAGCTCGGCTGGATGACCGAGCTCCTGAAGAGCCAGGAGCGGGCGACCAACAACCCCGGCGCCCAGATGGAGCTGGGCCCCGAGGAGATCCTCCTCCTCATCAGCCGCGACCCGGAGAAGACGTCGCGGCGGCTGGCCGAGGTGCGGGCGCGGCGCGAGGCCGAAGCGCGCAAGAAGGTGGCCGAGGACGCCTCCCGGATGCTGCGCGGTGCGAACGCCCGCTACCGCAAGGCCGAGCGGGCCGAGGACCCGGCCGAGGCCGCCCGCCTTCGACAGGAAGGAGAGGAGCGGCTCAAGGACCTCGCCACCGTGGACCCGGAGGCCTGGCCCTGGGCGAAGTGGATGTACGCCGTGCGCGAGCACGAGTTGCTGGTGCCCGCCGCGGGCGAGGCGCCCGTCTACGAAGGCCTGCGCGTCGGCATGCCCAACGCCTGGAACCCAGACCGGGTGGACCTCGCCGAGCTGGGCCGCGTCAAGGGCACGAGCATCGGTGTGCGCGAGGCCGGCACCGCCACCTGGAACGAGCAGCCCGTCGAGAAGATCGCCACGATGGGCTTGCAGCCCGAGCACATGGACGCCGTCTTCCCCGAGGACGAGGAGGCCCGCGCCGCCGAGGCCACCGCCCTCCGCATCGACCAGGCCCTCCGCTACGGCGGGAGCTGGCCTGGGCTGGGCTGGACCTGGGCCGGCGACGGATGGCTGGCCCGGACCTGGGCGCGCCACGGGGCCAAGGTCGTGCAGAAGCTGGCCCAAGCCTCGTCCTGGTACGCCGAGCAGCAGCACGTCCCCGTGCTGGTCCGCGGCGAGCTGCGGATCGCCCGCGGTGCCGTGCTCGCTTCGCCCGAAGTGACCGTCATGCCGCCCACGATGGCGGGCTGGCGGGACTTCCTGGCGCTGGCGCCGGCCTCGGGCCTCAAGTTCGGCGAGCTGGAGCAGGCCGGCCTGTACTGGTGGGATCGGCGCATCCCGCGGAGCCTGCTGTCGGCCGCCCGCGAGGGCGAAGCCGCTCCTTCCGCAGTGGCCGCCAAGTGAGCCGCGGGCCGCTTGTTCTTTTCGGCCTCTTCGGGGTCGGCGCCGTCGTGGCGCTGGCCGGCGCAGGAGGCGGCAATCCCGTGCAGGGCGCACAACGCCTGGGAGGCCTCGTGCAGGGCCAGGTCGGACGCTTCTTCTCCTGGGCCGAGATGACCGTGAGCGGCGCCGCCGCCCGGCTCGGCCTCGACAACACTCCCCCGCCCGCGGTGCAGCCCGCCATGCAGCGCCTGGTCGAGGTCGTGCTCGACCCGCTGCGCGCGGCGCTGGGCCGGCCGGTCCGGGTGACCAGCGGCTACCGGGCGCCGGCCGTCAACCGGGCCATCAACGGCTCGCCCACCAGCCAGCACATGCTGGGCGAGGCCGCCGACATCAAGGTCGAGGGCCTGTCCGCCGAGGCGCTCGCCACCGCCATCGTCCAGCTCGGGCTGCCCGTGGACCAGGTGATCTGGTACGCGCCGGAGCGCGGCGGGCACGTCCACGTCAGCTTCACCGACACCCGGCCCAACCGCCGGCAGGCGCTCCATGCGCCTGCCGGCGGCGGCTATCTCGCCTGGGCGCCGGCTAGCGCCCGGGTCGCCTGACCACCCCAGGAGGCCACCATGTGGAAAGCCCTGTTCGACGTGATCCGCAACAAGGTCGACATCGACGTCGACCTCGACATCGACGAAGGGAAGGTGACCGTCCAGGTCACCCTCAAGTTCGGCAACGTCACCCTGTTCACCGACGAGTTCGAGTGGACCATCCCGCGGACCGGGGACAGTCGCCGCAAGCTGCGCAGTCCGCTGGCTCGCCGCAAGCGCGTCCTGCCGAAGGCGGCCTGAGCGTGGCGCCGCCTTCGCCGAGGCG
>DDSR01000217.1 GCA_002343455.1 Deltaproteobacteria bacterium UBA2385
CTCCAGCTCAAGGCGCTGCCCGTGCGGAAGGACCTTCCCGACCCGACGGCCGTGAAGCCCGACGTGTTCCGCGAGGCGGTGCTGGCCGCGTGGCAGGCCCGGCCCATCGCAGAACGCCGGGCGGCGCTGGACAAGGTGCTCGACCGCGTGACGCTCGACGAGGGCGGGATCGCCATCGACTACAGCCTGGGCGCGGATTGCGTGGCAGGACCATATGGCCCGCCCAGGCGCACGTAGTAGGCCCCGCGCCGGTCGCCGGGGGGCCGACGGTAGGCCTTGATGGCGGCGTCGGTGCCGCGCCCCCAGGATCCGTCGACCTGCACCCGCGCCCCGCCGCGGCGGCTGAACATCGGGCGCACCTCCTCGCCGTCGAGCAGCAGCGCGATCCCGGGCAGGTCGTTGGCGGCGAGCAGCTCGCGCAGGCGGTCGGCGAGGCCGACGTGCTCCTGGCGGGCGTAGTCCCAGGCGTGGTCGAAGTCCTCGGCCACGTCGAAGATGGTGATGCGCGTGCCCTGCAGGAAGGGCGCGTCGTAGATGGCGACATCCTGGCCGGAGCCCTCGCTGACGGCGAGGTTGTCGCGGCTGTGCAGCTCCCAGCGGAAGGTGGGGCTGGTGCCGAGGATCACCGCCTTGGCGACACCGAAGCCGCCGGCGGCCTCCTCGCTGTCGCCGGCCTGGCCCTTGCCGGTCTCGCCGAGCGACAGGAACTTGCCTAGGATCGTGTCGGCGTCCATGCCCACGCCATTGTCCGACCAGGTCAGGGCGCGACGCTCTGCGTCCCAGGTGACCTCGAAACGACCCTGGCCGGCAGCCGTCTTGCGGGCGCGCACGGCGGCCTTGATGGCGTCGACGGAGTTCTGGAGGGCCTCGCGGGTGGCGAGCACGGGCAGGTCACCGGACTGGTAGACGCTGGTGGTGAAGTAGCGCCACATGACCGAGGCGTTGGCGCCCGGCCGGCCGGTGGCCTTGGCCTCGAGGGCCTCGACCAGCTCGTCGCGGCCACCGAGCACCCGGCGCAGGGCGGCGAGGTCGACGCGGAGTCGGCCCTTGTCGCGGGGGCGACGGGCGGTGGCGGTGGCGCGCAGGGCTTCGCGGGCTTCGGCCTGGGCGCGGCAGCCACAGGTGGGGACGTCGAGGTGCATCATGCGGCGGCCCTCCCGAGCCAGGTAGGGACGGCGGTGGGGTTGCGGCGGAGCGCGCCGGCCAGGGCGTCGAGGTCGACGGCGCGTGCGCGCAGGTCGAGGAGCACGCGGTGGGCGGCGAGGACGGCGCGGCCGGCGGCCGAGGCGAGCGGCGGTGGCACGGCGTTGCCGACCTGGCGGTACTGGTCCTGGCGCGTGCCCTGGAGCGGCCAGTCGGCGGGCAGGCCCTGGAGCACGAGCCCCTCGGCGACCTCGATGCGGCGCACGCCGGCCACGAGGAAGGCGGTGTCGCTGGCCCTGTCGGGGCCGCCGTTGAAGGTCCAGTCCGGGGCGTGGGCGCGGGTGCCCTTCTCCTCGGAGGTGGTCACGGTGGGCGCCGGCCGGTCGGCCCGCCAGGGCTCGGTGCAGGCCCGGCCGTGGGACCCGTCGCAGGGGTAACAGGCGCGCACATCGCAGGTGTCGTCTGCCAACAGCGTGGCGCCAACGGCGTCCCGCACGCTCACCCAGGGGGACAGGCCGCGGTTCTCGGTGTCCTCGTCGTCGGGGTCGCCGTGGGTGGGCGCGGGGACGGCCAGGGGGAGCGGGCCGCCCCACAGAATTACCCGGCGGCGGTGCTGGGGCACGCCGACGTCGGCGGCGTCGAGCTTCCAGGCGCCGGAGAAGGCGAAGCGGGCGCGCAGGGCGGGAAGGACTGACTGCTCCCAGGCGCAGCCGACGCAGCCGTGGCTATCGCCGTCCAGAGAGCAGGTCCGGGCGTGGTAGGTCCAGCCGAGCACGTTCTCGGCGAGGAACCAGGTCGGGCGCACGGCGTCGACCGTTGCCCAGGTCCAGGGCCAGCCGTCGCGGTCATCGGCTGCGCCCCGGCGCTTCCCGGCGGTGCTGCCGGGCTGGCAAGGCGGCGAGGCCCAGAGCAGATCGACGCGGCCGGCGAAGGGAGACCAGTCAACCTCGCGGATGTCGGCGCGGAGCACGGGGAGGCCGGCCGCGGCGAGGGTGGCGGCGGCGGCTGGGTCGCGCTCAACGCAGGCGAGGTGTCGCCAGCCTGCGCGGTGGAGGCCGCGGGCCGCACCGCCGCAGCCGGCGAAGAGGTCGAGGGCGGTGGTCAAGTCGCCCGCCGTGGTGTCCGCCGAGGTATTGTACGCGCGTCTCGACCGTAGACCTGCGACCTATTGGAGGTGTGGTGATGGACCGTGCGGAAGCTGTGCAGCGAGATCAGGTGATGCGTGCCTTCTTCGAGGGAAAGGGCTGGGACCACAACGACGAGTTCAAACTGAAGCGAGGCCTGGTCCTGCGCAGCGCCGAGCTCATCCCGGGCTACCCCTTCATCGTGGACGACGAGTGGGACGTGGTGCCCGGAAAGACGAACAACGGTCGGGGAGACCTGGTCTTCACCGACGGGGAAGGCGGCTTCGCGGTCGTTGAGGTGAAGTACATCGACCTGGACCGGTCCGGCTCGACGGCGCGCTCCAAGCGTACTGACTCCCGCAAGAAGGTTGTCGAGCAAGCGATGGACTACGCGCGACTGCTCTACGCCCGTGTGGGGCCAGCGGCCAGGGTCGAGGCATACTCCTTCACGAACGAGCGCCCCGGGCCTGTCCTTGAAGGCGTGGTCAGCCTCGACCAGACATTCGGGATGCGCTGAGCTGCAGCCTGCCCTGGACCTGCCGCCGGAGGCCCACCCATGCCCAAGACCCGCCGCTGGAACCTCAACGAGGCTGAGGGCCGGTACGCCGCGACCAGCCTCCCCGAGACCACCATCGACTTGGAGCTGGGCATGAAGCGGCTCGACGGCCGCAGGGTGCCGCTGGGGCGCTACCTGCTCGACCTGCTGCCCCTCGCCCGGCAAGGCTTCGTGACGCGCCGACAGGTCGGCAGCTCGGTCGTCTTCGACGTCCAGTTCTACCGCGAGCCCGACGGCACGCTGCTGCTCGGCGTGCGTCGGGATCAGACGACGCCGCTGGAGCAGTACCGGTCCCGGTAGGGCAGCGCTCACCTCACCCTCCGACCATTCCGCGCACCAACTCCACCGCCCCGGCCCCGCCCCCCAGCCCCAACGCGGCGAGCCCGAGCGCGACCTTCCACGCACGCCCCTCGACCTGCTCAAGGCGCTTCTCCAGCCCCTCGATGGCGTCGAGGAGCTGACGGTGGCGCTCGGCGCTGGCGGCGTCGTGAGCCTCGGCCTTGGTCTCGAGCCGGGCGAGGCGCTCGCGCACGTCACCCAGCTCGCCGACCCACATGGTGCCGGCGAGGTCGTCGCGCCTCGGCGAAGGCGGCGCCACGCTCAGGCCGCCTGCGGCAGAACGCGCTTGCGGCGGGCCAGCGGACTCCGCAGCTTGCGGCGACCGTCCCCGGTCCGAGGGATGGTCCACTCGAACTCGTCGGTGAACAGGGTGACGTTGCCGAACTTGAGGGTGACCCGGACGGTCACCTTCCCTTCGTCGATGTCGAGGTCGACGTCGATGTCGACCTTGTTGCGGATCACGTCGAGCAGTGCTTTCCACATGGTGGCCTCCTGGGGTGGTCAGGCGACCCGGGCGCTGGCCGGCGCCCAGGCGAAATAGCCGCCGCCCGCGGGCGCATGGAGCGCCTGCCGACGGTTGGGCCGGGTGTCGGTGAAGCTGACGTGGACGTGCCCGCCGCGCTCCGGCGCGTACCAGATCACCTGGTCGACGGGCAGCCCGAGCTGGACGATGGCGGTGGCGAGCGCCTCGGCCGAGAGACCCACGACCTTGATGTCGGCGGCCTCGCCCAGCATGTGCTGGCTGGTGGGCGAGCCGTTGATGGCGCGGTTGACGGTCGGCGCCCGGTAGCCGCTGGTCACCCGGACCGGCCGGCCAAGCGCCGCGCGCAGCGGGTCGAGCACGACCTCGACCAGGCGCTGCATGGCGGGCTGAACTGCGGGCGGGGGAGTATTGTCGAGGCCGAGCCGGGCGGCGGCGCCGCTCACGGTCATCTCGGCCCAGGAGAAGAAGCGTCCGACCTGGCCCTGCACGAGGCCTCCCAGGCGCTGTGCGCCCTGCACGGGGTTGCCGCCTCCCGCGACGGCCAGCGCCACGACGGCGCCGACCCCGAAGAGGCCGAAGACAACGAGCGGTGCCTTCGCGCTCACAGGTCACCACCCACCTGAAGAACCCCACGTGGGTTCGTCGCCGGAAACGAGCCCAGATAGCCGATGGATTGAGTGTACCAGCCAAGAAGGAAGGCTCCATCATGAGGAATGACCCCCTGCCTCACCAACTCACCCTCGGTGCGTTCCGCCGCGTCACTGCCGAAGCGCCGGACGGAGCGGTCGTCTGCGTGACGGTGCCTGCGACCGCCCGCCATGACGACCTCGTCACCCTTCACAACGTTGAGGTCCGCTACGAGGGCGGCCCTGTGGTGCGACTCGATCTTGCCTCGCCCGTCGTCAACAAGGCGGAGCCGGTTGGGCTCGCCACAGGGCGGAACTTGGTGGCCCGAGCCGTGCTCGCGGTTGAGGCCAAGGGCTTCACCGTCGAGCGCGATGACCACGAAGAGAGCGAGGTCTGGCGTGCCGTTGGCTACGGCATCGAGGTCCTTGGCGGCGGGCCTATCGAGTTGCTCGGCCTCGTGAACCTCCTTGAGACGCGGGGACAGCAATCGCAAGCCATTGATGAACAGATCGACGAAGTGATGAGACGGTTCGACCTCGGATAGACCGAGAGTCAGCGTATGAACGGGCGCAGCAGCCTGCTTTTTGTTCAGCTTGATCATCTGTTCCTCACTTCGCTGCCTGGGCTTCACCCTCGCGGGCGGCCGACAGCAGGCTCCGCGGGATGCGCCGGTCCCACCAGTACAGGCCGGCCTGCTCCAGCTCGCCGAACTTGAGGCCCGAGGCCGGCGCCAGCGCCAGGAAGTCCCGCCAGCCCGCCATCGTGGGCGGCACGACGGTCACGTCGGCCGAGCCGAGCACCGCCCCGCGGGCGATCCGCAGCTCCCCTCGTATCAGCACCGGGACGTGCTGCTGCTCGGCGTACCAGGACGAGGCCTGGGCCAGCTTCTGCACGACCTTGGCCCCGTGGCGCGCCCAGATTCGAGCCAGCCAGCCGTCGCCCGCCCAGGTCCAGCCGAGGCCTGGCCAGCCCCCGCCGTAGCGCAGCGCCTGGTCGATGCGGAGGGTGGCGGCCTCGGCGGCGCGGGCCTCCTCGTCCTCGGGGAAGACTGCGTCCATGTGCTCGGGCTGCAGGCCCATCGTGGCGATCTTCTCGACGGGCTGCTCGTTCCAGGTGGCGGTGCCGGCCTCGCGCACGCCGATGCTCGTGCCCTTGACGCGGCCCAGCTCGGCGAGGTCGACCCGGTCGGGGTTCCAGGCGTTGGGCATGCCGACGCGCAGGCCCTCGTAGACGGGCGCCTCGCCCGCGGCGGGGACCAGCAGCTCGTGCTCGCGCACGGCGTACATCCACTTCGCCCAGGGCCAGGCCTCCGGGTCCACGGTGGCGAGATCCTTGAGCCGCTCCTCGCCCTCCTGCCGCAGCCGGGCGGCCTCGGCCGGGTCCTCGGCCCGCTCGGCCTTGCGGTAGCGGGCATTCGCACCGCGCAGCATGCGGGAGGCGTCCTCGGCCACCTTCTTGCGCGCTTCGGCCTCGCGCCGCGCCCGCACCTCGGCCAGCCGCCGCGAGGTCTTCTCCGGGTCGCGGCTGATGAGGAGGAGGATCTCCTCAGGACCCAGCTCCATCTGGGCGCCGGGGTTGTTGGTCGCCCGCTCCTGGCTCTTCAGGAGCTCGGTCATCCAGCCGAGCTTGCCCTGGATGAGGTTGAACCTCAGCCCGTCCTGGCTGCGCCGGGCGAAGTAGTAGTTGATCTCGATGTTGGCGAGGGTGTTGCCCTGGCGCACGCCGCGGCCGTTGCGCTGCTGGAGCGTGGCCGGCTCCCAGGGCAGGTCGAGGTGGTGGATCGCACAGGTGCGGGTCTGGAGATCGATGCCCTCGTAGGCGATGGCGTTGGCGATCACGACGTCGAACTTGGGCGCCTCCCCCTCGTCCGGGTCTCCGTTGAACTCCCGGGCGATGCGCTGGCGGTCGGCCGCCGCCTGGGCGGTCGTGGCGTTGAGCACGGCGATGCGCGCCTCGGGGATGCCGACCTTCACCAGGGTCTGCACCACCCAGCGATGGGCGGCGACGTTGTCGACGAAGATGATGTGGCCGCAGGTCCGGTTGGCGAGCACGCGCCGCGCCATCGCGGCGAACTTGGGGCTCACCGGGTCGACGCCGGAGCTGCCAGCGCTCTTCCAGTCGTAGCCCTCGTCGAGGTCCTGGTGGACGGCGACGAGCGCCATGCGGGCGAGCAGGCCGAGGATCTTCGACCGGTCCTTGGCGGCGCCGCTGCCGCTGGCCTCAAGGGCCCGCTCGATCTCGCTGACGTAGCGGTCGTACTTGGCGTCCTGGGCCGCGTTCATGTCGACCTCGACGACGTTGACGCGCGGCTCGGGCAGCTTGAGGCCCACGTCCTCGGCGGTCTTGAACTCGCCGTAGCGGAAGATCACGTCGCGCAGCTCGTGCAGGTTCTGGAAGCCGACGACCGCGCTGCGCTCGACGACCTCCATCTTGCTGTCGACCACCGCCTTGAGCTCGATGCGCAGGTAGCGATCGATGAACTGCTCCGGGTCGCGGATCCCCATGCGCGACCAGGCGTCGTGGTCGATGTACTGGATGAGGCTGTAGAACTCGAGCGGGCTGTTCTTGGCGGGGGTGGCCGAGAGCAGGACCACGCCGGCCCCGCCCGTCTTTCGGCGCACGGCGGCGCAGCGGAAGTCGAGCTGCCAGGCGCGCTTGCTGCCCTCACCCGCGTTGCCCATGAAGCGGGGGACGCCGCCCTCGCGGGCCTCGGGCAGGTACAGATTCTTGTAGTTCTGCGCCTCGTCGACGATGAGCAAGTCGACGCCGATGTCGTCCCAGGCGACGCCCGGGTCGTACTCCCAGCCCTCGGGCAGCTCCATCTGCTCGGCGATCCAGGCAGACACGCCCTCCTTGAGGATGGCCTGCTGGCGCTCGGTCAGCTTCTTCTGCTCGGCGGCGTTGCGCTGCCGCAGCCGGACCTCGCGGCGGATCGCCTCGGTCTGGTCGGCGTAGGCGCGGATCGCACCCTCGTTCATGCGGGTGCGGGACAAGGCCGTGTAGGTGAGCAGCACCACGTCGAACTCGCCGGCCTGGAAGCGGGTCCACTTCTCGGCACGCTCGGCCGGCGTGTCCGTGTCGCTGGTGACGGTGCCCTTGCGCTCGCCGCGTGCGACGAGCTTCTTCTTCGACCCCACGACCGCGATCCGGTAGTCGGGCAGCACCCGCCGGATGTCGGCCTCCCACTTCCAGACGATGCTGTTGGGGACCAGCACGACAGGGCGACGGCACCAGCCTTCCTGTCGGGCCCTGGCCAGCAGGGCGATGCCCGTGTAGGTCTTGCCGACGCCCACGTCGAAAGCGAGCAGGCCGCCGCGGTTGGCGAGGATGCGGCGGGCGCCCGCAATCTGGTGGGGGTGTAGGCGCACGCCGTCCTTCACCCAGCGGGCGATGGACAGGGGCTCTGCGTCGTAGGTGGGCGCGACGTAGCCCTTGAAGTGCCGGTTGTAGGCGTGCTCGACCTCGGCCCGACGGCCCTCGTCGGTCGCCACCCAGGCGCGGAAGGACTGGTCCCACTCCTTGGCCTTGGCGATGCGGGCCTCGTCGAGGCTCTCCTCCTTCTTCTTCTTCGGCTTGTAGGTCGTCTTGTCGTGGTTCATCCAGCCGATGCACCAGCGGGCCTCGCTCGACAGCTCGCGGGCGTTGTCGAGGTCGTCGTAGTCGCGATGGGGGATCTGGACGAGGCCTTCCTTCCGGACCAGGGCCACCTCGCCGTAGTGTCTGTTCAGGGTCTCGCTCATCCACAGGGAGACGAGGGGCAAGGGGATCCAGCCCTGCCGGGCGGAGACACCCTCGATGTCATCGAAGACGCCGGGCTGGATGGCGTCGCGCAGGCGTCGGGCCTGGGCCTCGATGCGGTCGAGGGGGACGTGAGCCAGGGGCGGCTTGCCCGTGCCGACCTGGGCCTCGGCCCGGTCGAGCTTGGGCCAGAGGTGGCCGGTGACGTAGTCGCGCTCGGGCACGAGCTCGACCCACGCCTCCCCGTCGAGGCACCAGCCGGCATCCAGCAGCTCGGGCAGGCGGGCGCCGACCGGGCGGCCCAGGGCCTGGGAGAGGTCGGCGACGGAGAGCGCGCGGTGCGTCCGGTAGTGCCACTCGGCCAGGGCGACCACGTCGTCGGGCTTGCCGGTGTAGCGGGGCTGCCAGGCGGGCTTGCTGGCGAGGCCGGGGATCAGTTCGCCGGCACGGGTGAAGGCGGTGAGGAAGCGCTCCGCGCCGACGAGGCCCTTCTGGACGAGCTTACGCAGGTCCACGCTGGCCCAGGGGTTGCCGTGCTTCGTGGCCCAGGAGCGCAGGGCCTCGACCAGCTCGGGCCAGAGCTGGACGTGCTCGTCCGAGGACTGCGCGGCCAGCGCGGCCAGGAAGCGGTCGACGCGCAGGCCCAGGGCGACGGCCGAGGCGGCGTGCTCGGAGAGGCCGGCGGTGCTCTCGTCGAGCTGGCGCTCGACCCCGCTTCGGGGAGCCTTCGCATTCCCCCGGGGGAACACCACCACGTCCCGGCGGATCTCGCAGGCGCCGCACACCGGGCGCTCGACCAGGTCGGGCAGGCG
>DDSR01000118.1 GCA_002343455.1 Deltaproteobacteria bacterium UBA2385
GCCCCAGCCCCATCCGCTGTTTCTAGATAGGCCATAGACCTCCCGGAGCACGCCCATGGCTAACCAAAGCGGCAAGATCGTCGCCGGCTTCCTCGCCCCGCACCCCCCGCACCTCGTCTACGCCGAGAACCCTCCGCAGAACGAGCCGCGCTCGGAGGGCGGCTGGGAGGTCCTGCGCTGGGGCTACCAGCGGGTGCGCGACAGCCTCGCCGCGCTGGACTTCGACACGATCATCGTGCACTCCCCGCACTGGAAGACGACCACCGGCACCCACGTCCTGGCCCTGCCGCGCTTCGCCTCGCTCTCGGTCGACCCGATCTTCCCCAACCTCTTCCGCTACCGCTACGACCTGCAGGTCGACGTCGAGCTGGCCCGGGCGATCATCGAGGAGGGCCGCCGCGACGGCCTCGTGGTGCAGCCGATGGAGAACCCCGACTTCCGGGTCGACTACGGCACCATCACCAGCTGCCACCTCGCCCGGCCGCAGTGGGACAAGCCGATCGTCGGCCTCTCCAGCAGCCGCTCGGCCTTCTACTTCTCCAACGAGGTCGGGCAGGAGGAGATGCTGGCCCTGGGCCGTGCCACCCGGCGCGCCGTCGAACAGAGCGGCCGGCGGGTGGTGCTGCTGGCCAGCAACTCGCTCTCGCATCGGCACTTCACGGCCGAGCCCGCCGTGCCCGAGGACATGTCTGCCGAGCGACCGTACTCCTTCAACCAGTACCAGTGGGATATGCACGTGATCGAGCTGATGCGACAGGGGCGCTGCGCGCAGCTGCTCGACGAGATGCCGGACTTCATCGAGCAGGCCACCAGCGAGTGCAAGGACGGCAGCCTGACCTGGATGCTGGGCGCGCTGGAGGTGCCGGACTGGCCGGCGACCGTTCACGCATACGGGACCGTCATCGGGACCGGCAACGCCGTAGTCGAGTGGAGGGCTCCATGAGCGTCGTCCTCGGCCTGGTCGTCCCCGGCCTGCCCCACCCCTTGCTGGCCCCCCAGGCATCCTCCCACTGGGCGGCGATCCGCGCCGCCTACGATCGGGCCGCCCGGCTCGTCCAGGCCGCCATCGAGCAGCAGGGCGCCGATCTGCTGGTCCTCTACAGCACCCAGTGGGTCAGCGTCATCGGCCACCAGGTGCAGGCCGATCCCGAGCCGGTCTGGACCCACGTCGACCCCGAGTTCCACGCCCTGGGCTCGATGCCCTACCGGCTGCGCATGGACGCGCCCTACGCCCACGCCTACGCCGCCGCCGCCCGCGAGCGAGGCCTCTCCTGCCGGACCGTGGCCTACCCGGGCTTCCCGATCGACACCGGCACCGTCGTCGCCCTCTCCCTGCTCGACCCGCAGCGCCGACTGGCCGCGACCACCACCAGCTGCAATATGTACGCCGACCGCGGCGAGACCGTCGTCCTGGGCAAGGCCGCCCGCGACGCCATCGAGGCCGGCGGTCGGCGGGCCATCGTAGTGGCCGTGACCTCGCTCTCGGCGCGCCAGCATGTGCGGCCGGTGGAGCCTGAAGACGACCACATCGCCTCGCCCAAGGACGAGGAGTGGAACCGCAAGCTGCTGGAGATCCTGGGCGAGGGCCGGCTCGAAGACGTCAGCCAGCTGGCGCGGACCGTGGCCCACCAGGCTCACGCCGACAGCAAGATGAAGGCCTTCTGGTGGCTGTCGGCGGTGATGGACCAGGGCAACCGCCTGCGGGGCGAGGTGCTCGGCTACGGGCCGGTCTGGGGCACCGGAGCGGCGGTGGTGGCGCTCACCCCGGCGCAGACCGCCCAGGGCCAGCACGAGTTCGACGAGGACAGCGTCGAGCGCTACCGCGGCGACCACGAGGTGCTCGACTCCAGCCCCGAGACCCCTCCGGGGCCCCCTGCTTCGGCCCCTCCGGTGCCCCCTGCTCCTGCCCCGGCGCCGCGCCCGGCTGCGCCGGCCAAGGGGCCAGCCAAGGGCATCGACGTCGCCGCTGCCCCCCGCCCGGTGGGCGCCTACCCCCACGCCCGGCGGGTCGGCGAGCTGCTGTACCTCTCGGGCATCGGCCCGCGGGACCCCAAGGACGACAGCATCCCCGGTGGCCCCATCCGCGACGCCGAGGGCAAGCCCCTGGCCTACGACATCAAGGCCCAGACCCGCGCCTGCATCGAGAACGTCCGCCGGGTGCTGGAGGGCTCGGGCAGCAGCCTGGACCGGGTGCTCGACGTGACGGCCTTCCTGGTGGACATGGACCGCGACTTCGCCGGCTACAACGAGGTCTACGCCGAGTTCTTCGCCTCCGTCGGCGCCACCCGGACCACCCTGGCGGTGCGGGCCCTGCCGACCCCGATCGCGGTCGAGCTGAAGATCATCGCCTCCGCGGGCCCGGTGTGAGCCGCATCATCGACATCAGCCCGCCGATCCGGCCCTCGCTGGCCGTCTGGCCAGGGGACACCCCCTTCCGTCAGGACTTCCTCGCGCGGATGGACCAGGGGGCCAACCTCGATCTGTCCAGAATCACCAGCACCCTGCACCTGGGCGCGCACGCCGACGGGCCCCGTCACTACGGCCTGGGGGCGGCGGGCATCGGCGAGCGGCCGCTGGAGCCCTACCTGGGGCCCTGCCAGGTGATCGTCGTCCGCGTCTCGCCGGGCGCTCGGATCCTGCCCTCCGATCTGTCCGAGCCGATCTCCGCCCCTCGGGTGCTGCTCTGCACCCGCAGCTTCCCGGATCCAGACCGCTTCAACGAGGACTTCGCCGCCCTCTCTCCCGCGCTGGTCGATCACCTCGCCGCCGCGGGCGTGCTGCTGGTCGGCATCGACACCCCCAGCATCGACCCCTTCGCCAGCAAGGCGCTGGAGAGCCACCAGGCCGTGCTGCGCCACGATCTCAGCGTGCTGGAGGGACTCGTCCTCGACCATGTGCAGCCGGGTCTGTACACCCTGGTCGCCTTGCCGCTGCGCATCCTGGACGGAGACGCCAGCCCGGTGCGAGCGGTCCTGCTCGCCGACTAATCTCCGCGCTCCCACTCGTTCAGCCCCTGCCGGATCGCCTGCCGGGTCTGCTCCATGACCTGCCGCAGGCCCTCCTCGCCCGGTGCCGGGGGAGGGATGGGGGGGTGGACGGTGAGCAGGATCCGCCCCGGGAGCAGCCGCAGCCGCCGGGCGGGCTGGACCATGGCGCTGCCGGAGACGCTGACCGGGAGGATCGGCAGGCCGAGCTGCTGGGCCATCACGAAGCCGCCCTTCTTGAACGGTTGAAGCCTCCCGTCCAGGCTGCGGGTGCCTTCGGCGAAGATCGCCACGCTCATCTGCTCCTTCTGCAGTCGCTCGCGGGCCGCGTTGAGGCTGGCGATGGCTCGGGCCGGGTTCTTGCGATCGACGAAGATGTGGCCGCCCGCCTGGCAGTACCAGCCCAGCCCCGGGACCCGGCGGAGCTCCTCCTTCAGGACCCAGCGGAACTGGAGCGGGGCCCAGCCGTAGAAGGCCCCCACGTCGGCGTGGCTGAGGTGGTTGAGCACGATGACGTAGCCCTGGTCGGACCGGGCATGCTCGACCCCGCGCAGCTCGACCCGGGTGAGGTTCACCAGGAGGGCGAGGCGGCACCAGGCGACCCCCACCCAGAAGGCCGTCCGCGCGGAGAACCACGCCACGACCACCGCCAGGCTGCCCAGCGTGATCATGGACAGCACCACCACCGGCGCCACCACCAGCAGGGCCCATGGCAGGTAGAGCAGCGAGAGCAGGTCTCGTCGCCGCTCCTGCTCAGCGCGCGTCAACGCCGCCCCAGGCCGAGAGATCGGGGTCCATCGCCAGGGCGCGCACCAGGAAGGCGTAGCGGTCGGCGAGCTCCTCGATGACCATCGTCGTCGGCTTGCCGGCGCCGTGGCCCCCGCGGGTCTCGATGCGGGCCAGGATCGGCGCGCTGCCGCCCTGGGCGTGCTGCAGGGCCGCCGTGAACTTGAAGGAGTGGGCCGGCACGACCCGGTCGTCGTGATCTCCGGTCGTCACCATGGTGGCCGGGTAGGCGGTGCCCGGCCGGGTGTTGTGGACCGGGCTGTAGGCCAGCAGGGTCTTGAACTGTTCGGGGTCCTCGCTGCTGCCGTAGTCGCTCTTCCAGGCCCAGCCGATCGTCCAGGTGTGGTAGCGCAGCATGTCCAGCACGCCGACCGCCGGCAGGGCGGCCCCGAAGAGCTCGGGCCGCTGGGTCAGCACGGCCCCCACCAGCAGCCCGCCGTTGCTGCCCCCTTGGATCGCCAGCCGCTCGGGCCGGGTGTAGCCCTGCCCCTGCAGGTACTCGGCCGCGGCGATGAAGTCGTCGAAGACGTTCTGCTTGTCGTGGACGGTCCCGGCCTTGTGCCAGGTCTCTCCGTACTCGCCGCCGCCTCGCAGGTTGGCGACCGCGTAGACCCCGCCCATCTCCATCCAGACCTGGTTGCTGACGCTGAACCAGGGGGTCTGGGACACGTTGAAGCCGCCGTAGCCGTACAGGATGGTCGGGTTGTTGCCGTCCAGCTCCAGGCCCTTCTTGTGGGTGATGAACATCGGGACCCGCGTCCCGTCCTTGCTGGTGTAGAAGATCTGCTTCGTCTCGAAGCCCGCCGGGTCGAAGTCCACCGCCGGGCGCATGAACAGGCTGGACTCGCCGGTGCCCACGTCGTAGCGGTAGATCGTGGCCGGATCGGTGAAGCCGGTGAAGGAGTAGAAGGTCTCGTCACGATCCGGGTCGCCGGCGAAGCCGGAGATCGAGCCAACCCCGGGCAGCTCCACCGTGCGGATGGGCGTGCCTTGAAGATCACGCACCTCGACCTCGCTCCGGGCGTCCTTCATCCAGCCCAGGACCAGGGTGTCCCCGACGCGGTTGCAGCTCTGTAGCACATGCTCGCCCTGGGGCACGACCTCGGTCCAGTCCGCGGGCGAGGGCTTCTGCAGATCGACCGCGATCACCCGGCCCTTCGGCGCGTCCTTGTTCGTCCAGAACCAGAAGCGGTCGCCTTGGGAGCTTACCCGGTAGTAGCCGGCGTCGAAGCTGTCCATCAGCTTCACCACACCCTGTCCGGGCGGGCGGTCTTGCCAGCCGCGGCTCAGCGGCAGGATGTGCACCCGGGAGCGGGGCTCGGTGCCCTCGTAGCCCGTCATCACCAGGTAGCGGCCGTCGTCGGTGACGCTGCCGCTCCAGGAGCGTCGGGGGTGCTCCGGATCGTGGTAGACCAGCAGATCCTGGGACTGCTGCGTGCCCAGCTTGTGGAAATACAGCGCGCTGTTCTCGTTGAGGTCCTCCAGCGCCTCGGTCGGCTCGGGGAAACGACTGTAAAAGAAGCCCGAGCCGTCCTTGAGCCAGGACACCCCCGAGAACTTCGACCAGCGCAGCTCGTCCGGCAGATCCTGCCCGCTCTGGATGTCCCGCACCTTCCAGGTGGTCCAGTCCGAGCCCCCGTCGCTGACCCCGTAGGCGATGTGCCGGGCCTGCTCGTCGATGGCATAGGTGCGCAGCGAGACCGTGCCGTCCGCGCTCCAGGTGTTCGGGTCCAGCAACACGGTCGGCTGGGCCTGCAGACCCGTCGCCGTCAGCAGCACGGGCTGGTTCTGCAAGCCGTCGTTGCGCGTCCAGAAGTAACGCCCGCCCTGGTGGAAGGGCACGCCGATGCGCTCGTAGTTCCACAGGGCGTGCAGGCGGTCCTGGATGGCCTGGCGCTGCGGGACCGCGTCCAGGTAGGAGCGGGTCAGCGCGTTCTGGGCCTCGATCCAGGTCCGGCTCTCGGGGGCGTCGGGGTCCTCCAGCCAGCGGTAGGGATCGGCGACCGGCGTGCCGTGGTAGTCGTCGACGGTGTCTCCGCGGGCGGCGGCCGGGTAGGCGAAGGCCGGCCCGGGGGCGGCCCCGGGGGAGGTCGCCGGGGGGGCCTTGGTGCCGCAGGCGGAGAGGAGGAGCAGGGCGAGGGGCATGCGGGAGGCTCCGGTCGAGGCGGAGTTCTACAGCGCTTTGGGAGCGGTGGCCAGCGGCGGGCGAGGGCGCGCTCAGTCGTCGACGGCCTCGAAGGCCGCCGGCTCGGGGCTCTCCGCCCGCAGGCGGAGCTGTCCCTCCACCGCCTTCAACACCCGGGGCTCGACGGGCTGCTCGCGCAGGCGCTGCACCGTTCGCGCCGTGATCCCCAGCGCGGCGGCCAGAGCGGCGGTGCCGAGCTTGCCTTCGGCGAGGCGCACCGCCGCCGCGCCAGCCTGGACCTGGAGGGGGTCTCGGCTCCGCAGATCGGCGCCCGCCGTCGCCGCGAGGGTGGCCTGTGCCAACGAAGCCTCGGCAAGCGCCGCGAAGTCCAGCTCGCGCTCGTCGAGATCGGGCGCGCCGATCAGCGGCAGCAGATCCGGCCGCCCCACCCGGGGCAGGCGGCGCCGGACCAGGGCCGCGGTCCAGATGCCCGGCACCCGCAGGCCCAGCAGGTCGGGCAGGTTGCTGGCCTCGGCGAAGGGATCGTGTGCGAAGCCGTGCCTCTGGTCCTGGCGGAGCACGTAGAGGAAGGCTCGGCGCAGGTGGCGCCCGTCGACCACTGGCTCGAGCCAGGCCGGCTGGAAGCCCGAGGGCGGCCGTAGCGTGTTCACCAGGGCGATCTGTACACGGCGCGCCAGCTCGCCGGCGTCCTCGCGGGAGGCAGAGGTCAGCAGGTGCAGGTGATCGTCCGCCGCCCGAAAGGCCAGCAGCTCGAAGGGCCGGGCCGCCTTCAGCAGGGCCAGGGCGAGGCGCCGCTGTGCTGTGGCCTCGGCCGCGAGCACCGCGCTGCATCGAAGGCGCATCGTGATGTGGAAGCCGAGGGGCTGCATCGGGCGGCGGGGGGAGGAGTTGCGGGCGACGTAAGGGGGGAGGGATGGAATGTCCAGGCCTGGTTTTGTCGCGTTGGTGGGCTTGGGATGCGACGAAGGTTGTGGTGGATGGAGTGTCCGGTTGGGGTTGTGTCCGGATCGTGGGCCGCGGGTGCGATGTAGGTGTGGGGAGATGAGATATCCACCTGGGGTTATGTCGCTTCCGCCGCAGGTCGGCCCTGCCGGGCAACGACACACTCCCGAAGAACGACTGTCTAGGACCCGGGATCACTAGGTGGACGCGCTGGAACAGCCAGCGAACGGCGGCTGTCCTCCAGCCCCCTCTCCTCCACCCCCGTCACCTCCACATCGTCTCCAGGTCGGCGATCTCGTCGGCCCGGGCGGGGCGCTTCTCACGAAGCGTCGACCAGAGCTCCCCCTTCGTCGGCAGAGCCCGCTGCATCATCGCCCCGACCAGCTCTCGGGCGAAGCGCGCCCTGGGCACCTCCTCGCCCGGCAACGCGTGGCTCAGGCTCTTGTCCGGCAGGCGCTCGGCGAGCTGGCCCAGCTCCCAGGTCGGGAAGGCGTCCACCAGGAAGCCCTCCAGCCGCACCCTGCGATCCCAGGCCTTCTCTTGGGGCCGATCCCACTTCGCCGGCAGTGGCTCCAGCGCCCCCAACGGCGGCGCCTCGGCGGTCACCGGCAGGCCCCGAAGGTACCGGTCCAGCCGCGGGCAGCCCTCGGGCGGCTGGTAGTAGCTGTGTCCGCTCAACTCCTCGGGGATGTGCTCGGTGCGCGCCTCGCCCACCAAAACGCAGCGCAGACCGCGGGCCACGCCCCCCTCCTGGTACAGCCGGTTCGTCAGGATCAAGCCCTCCCAGGTCGCGCCCATGCCCTTGCCGGGCTCTTCCACTCCGTCCCAGCGACGGCGGTAGGCAGCGGTCGGTACCACCAGCACGAAGTCGGCCTTCGCGAGCTCCCGCTTCATCCAGCGGGGCCAGCCCTCGTCAGGATCCACCGCGAACTGGTCGATCCAGGCGTCAAAGCCGTTGGCCCGCAGGCAGTCGGCGAACTCGCGCACGGCGCGCGAGTGATCGAGGGAGTCATGGCTGTACGAGATGAAGACCCGGGGCAAGGCAACCTCCAACGGCGGCCCAGCCTACACCATCACGCACAGTCGATGCACAGCGTCGCGGTCGGCATCGCCGCCAGTCGCCCGGGGCGGATCTCGCCCTCGCATGCAGAACACACGGCGTAGCTGCCCTGCTCGACGCGCTGAAGGGCCATGCGCAGGGCGCCCACCCGCTCGCGGCCGGACTCCTCCAAGGCCTCCAGCACCTCGTCGTTCTCGACGAGCTGCGCCATCTCGCTCCAGTCCGAGGGCATCTCGCGATCCTCGTTCTGGAGGTGGGCGTCGATCTTGTCCTGGCGGCGGAGGACGGAGCGGAGCTCGGTCATCAGGTGGGAGCGGACGGCGTCCAGGTTCAGCGTTCCGTCGGCGTGCAGCAGCGGGGTCATGATTCCTCCTGCCTCCTCCTTATGCACCTGGGCCCTCCAGGGATAGCCTCAATCGGTCACGAAAGCGGGGAGCTCGTCCAGGGCGAGCAGCACGCGGCCGCCCTCGGAGGCGTTCAGCCAGGCTCGCTCGTAGGCCGGCGTATGGGCGTTGGCGACGAGGCCGACCCGGGCGCCCATGGCCTGCGGCAGGCAGAGGTCCAGCTCGAAGATGTCGCCGACGACGGTCAGGGCGCTCCAGGACAGGCTGAAGCCGGCCAGCAGGGACTCCAGCACGTCGTGGTAGTTGCGGCGGCGAAGCAGGACCGGGCGGGAGAGGCCTGGCAGCTGCAGCTCGGCCTCGACCCCGGTCCAGGCCTCGTCGAGGACGTACTTGGAGGCGCGGCCGTGGACCCGGGCGACCAGCCAGTCCAGCGCGCCGTCCGGGCCGCCCAGCACGCGCAGCTTGTCCTGGACCGCCTCGGTGTGGCTGTTGGTGACCACGCAGGTGTAGAGGTCGGGGATGTCGCCCAGCGCCAGCAGGCACTCCAGCGCCCCCTGCCGGAAGGCGATGCGGGTCTTCTTGTAGTTGTACTTGTAGAGGATGCCGTCCAGCAGCCGGGTCCGGTCCTGCTCGGAGGTGAAGGTCCCGGTGTGCTCGAAGATGCGGCGCGCCACGGGCATGATGCGCAGGTAGGGGTCGACCGTGGCGGGGGCGACGATGCGGCCGTTGAAGACCCAGCCGAAGTCCTGGGGGTTGGCGGCGACCTCGGCCTCGAAGCGCTCGGCCAGGCGGAGCGTCTCGGGCAGGCCCAGCCCGGTCAGGACGGCGATGTCTTCGAGGTAGCCCTGGCGAAAGGGCGCGCCCTCTGCCTCCGCGTCCGTCATCGTCCCGTCGAAGTCGAGCACCAGGACCTTCTTCATCGCTGCCTCCGCTGTGGTGCCGGTTCTACCCTGCTGGTAGGCTGTCCGCGTGGACAGCCCGCGCTCGCCGTCGATGATCCGCAGCCTCGTGCTCGCCGACTTCATCACCCTGATCAACGCCGCCTGCGGGACGCTGGCGGTCTTCGCCTGCCTGAACCATATGGACGTGGCCGGGCGCGCCTGCGCCGACGCCGGCAAGGTGCACCTCGCCGCCTGCGTGGACAGCCCCTGGCTGTGGCTCGCCTTCGCCCTCCTGCCGATCGCCTTCCTGGCGGACGCCGCCGACGGCTGGGTGGCCCGGCGGACGCATCGGCAGAGCAAGTACGGCGGCGACCTGGACAGCCTGGCCGACATCGTCTCCTTCGGGCTGGCGCCCGCCGTGCTGGGCTTCACGCTGGGCCTGCGCGGCGGCCTCGACATGCTCGTCCTGGTCTACTTCGTCGCCTGCGGCATGGCCCGGCTGGCCCGCTTCAACGTCACCTCGGCCGACCTGACGACCGCCGCCGGCAAGGTCAGCCACTTCGAGGGCACCCCCATCCCCACCAGCCTGGGTATCGCCCTCCTGCTCTTCGTCGCCTGGCGGCTGGGGGCGGTCGGCGACGCCATCTGGCTCGGCGAGCTGCAGCTGGGCCCGACCACCTTCCACCCGCTGGTGCTGCTCTACGGCATCAGCGGCACCCTGATGATCAGCCGCGTCCGCATCCCCAAACCCTGAGGTCCCCCTTGTCCCATCTCCGTGCGTCTCCGCTTCGCGCCTCGCTGGCCCTCCTGGCGGGCCTCTCCCTCGCCTGCGGCGACAGCGACGCCCCCTCGGCCTCCTCCTCCCCGGCCCCCGCGCCCGCTCCTGCGACGACCCCCGCACCGACGGCGCCGCAGCCCGGGGTCGATCCGCTGGCCGGCAAGACGACCCGCCAGATCTGCGAGGACAACGGCCTCGCCATGATCAAGTGGTCCTACGAGCAGCTCAACACGGACTTCCGCAGCCTGTGCTGCGGGGCCGACGGCATCCAGGACGACCCGGTCTGCGAGCTGGACTGGCCCTTCTCCGATGTGCCCCCCTGCGACGCCTACGACTTCATGCGCAACCACATCTACGCCCGCTACGGCTACCCCTTCAAGGACCCGCGCTTCGTGCAGGAGTTCGGCACCAAGGACTGGTACCAGAAGCGCGACGACTTCAACGCCGCCTGGCTCAGCCCGGTCGCCAGCAAGAACGTCGAGACGCTCAAGAAGCTCAAGGCCGACAAGGTCGCCTGCATGGACTGAGCGGCCCGCTCAGGTCGGCAGGACGCGCACCAGGATGGTCACCTCGTCGACGTAGACCAGGCCATCGCCCAGGGCGTCGATGCGGATCAGGTAGTACTGGTCGGCCTCGGAGCGGGCCTCGATGCCCAGCATCTCCAGGGTGAAGCTGACGTGGGTGGTGCCCTCGTCCAGGCCTGTCAGGTCGAAGACGGTCGGGTCGACAGAGACGACGTAGCCGAGGGGATCGTCCAGCTCCAGGGTCAGCTCCTGGAACTGGATGCCCTCGACCAGGGTCTCGATCGAGCCGGCGATCAGGTCGGTCGTGACGTCGCTGCTGGTGTTCCACTCGAAGACCATCGGGTCGTCGAAGCGCCCGTCGTCGTCCAGATCCCCCAGCGAGTTGGTCACGCGGCCCAGCTCCTCCATGGCCGGCTTGCAGTCGTTCAGGCCGGGGCTGCAGATGCCGATCACATAGCCGCCCAGGGCGGCGACGGCGGCGGCGACGTTGCTCATGCCGGCCTCGCCGGGGCAGCCGTTGGGGAACTCGTAGAGCTCGCGGTAGTCGGCGTCCTTGATGGCGTCGTCGGTGGCGTAGATGACGATCGGGATGGCCTTGTCGCGGAAGCCGATGCCGCCGAGCTGGCCGGTCCCGGGGACCGAGGCGACGTAGTGCTGCCCGCCCAGCGCGCCGAATGGATCGGTGACCGTGGCGTGGAAGGGCCGCACATCCTTCTCGGCGTCGTAGACGCTGTCGCAGTCGGTGTCGTAGCCGATGCCCGTCAGCAGCTGGTAGAGGCCCTCGAAGCCGGACTCGGGGTAGTCGCGGCCGATGCCACCGGCGTGGTGCTCGACCGAGCCCAGCGCCGTGGTCATCAGGCCGGTCGAGGTCGTGATCTGCTGCTGCATCCGGTAGGGCAGGGCGCCCGTGGTCGAGGTGCCGGTCGAGGTCAGCCAGTAGTCTTCGTACTGGGCGAAGCCGAAGGCCATGTCGGGGATGCTCAGCGCCAGCCGGGTGGTGATCTCGTTGAAGCTGCCGGCGAGGGCGGCGGCCTCGTCCATCATGGTGGCGGTCGTGTCCAGCAGGAAGGCCACGTCGGCCTTCTGGATGGTCAGCGCGACCTCGTACTCCAGCTCTTGCGCTGTGCGCGGCGTGGTCTCGATGTAGAGCCCCCGCGGCATCGACTCGGGGTCCAGGGGGTCGGTGCCGACGTAGACCTCGCCGCCGTCGGGGATGCCGTCGCCGTCGCTGTCGGGGTCGTGCGGATCGGTCAGGTAGACGAAGACCTCCCAGCCGTCCTCGATCCCGTCGCCGTCGCTGTCCTTGTCCTCGTGGTCGTAGAGGCCGTCGCCGTCGGTGTCGACGGCCTCGCCCCCGGCGGCCCCCTCTTCGGCGTCGGGGAGGCCGTCGGCGTCGCTGTCCAGGTCCCGGCTGTCGGGCGTCCCGTCCCCGTCGGTGTCGGTCGGCTCGCCGTGCTGGCCGCCCTCGTACCGATCGTCGATGCCGTCGCCGTCGCTGTCGCTGTCCAGGCGGTCGGGGAGGCCGTCGCTGTCGTAGTCGTAGTCCCCGCAGGGGTCCAGCGGCGCCCCCTCGTCCACGTCCAGCAGGCCGTCCCCGTCGTCGTCCTCGTCCCGCAGATCGGGGACCCCGTCGCCATCGGTGTCCAGCAGGACCTCGCCCGCGGGGCCCTCCACCTGGTCGGGCACGCAGTTGTCGTCGCTGTCCAGGTCCAGGAAGTCGGGCTTGCCGTCGTTGTCGCTGTCGAAGGGCAGCGTCTCCAGGTCCTCGTCCCCGGCCTCGAGCCGGTCGGGCACGCCGTCTCCGTCGCTGTCCAGGTCCAGGTGGTTGGGCTGGCCGTCCCCGTCGGCGTCCTCCTGGCCCTCGTGGATGTCCAGGATGCCGTCCCCGTCGGTGTCGACCCAGGCCTCTGCCGCGCTGGTGCCGCCGTCCTCGTCGCCGGGGAGGGGCTCGCCGCCCTTCTCCGTGCAGCCCGCCAGGACGAGGAGCAGGGAGCTCAGGAGAGGGTGGGACGAGCGCATGGAACCTCCGTCGGTGAGGGTAGCCTGAAACGGCCCCTGTGCTCAGGCTTTCTCGGGCCCATAGCGGACCGCGAGGACCTCCAGCTCGACCGTGCCCTTGGGCAGGACGACCGTCAGGGTGTCGCCGGCCTTGCGGCCCAGCAGCGCCCGCCCGATCGGGCTCTGCACGCTGATGCGCCCCAGGTTCGGGTCGCTCTCGTCCTGGTCGACCAGCCGCATGGTGCGCTCGATCGGCTCGGACTCACCGGGCTCGTAGACCTCGACCGTGACCAGGGCGCCGAAGACGATCTCCGCCCGCGGAGGCAGCTCGCCCAGGTCGACCACCGTGACCCCCTCGATCTTCTTGCGCAGGTAGCNNCTCGGCGTTCTCGCTGCGATCGCCCATCTCGGCGGCGGCGGTGACCTGCGCGCAGACGTCGGGCCGCTCGATCCGCCAGAGGCGATCGAGCTCTGTGGCGATGCGGTCGTAGCCCTGCCGGGTCAGGTAGCGGCTCATGGCGCGCGCTCGGCGAGGTCCTGAACGGACTGGAAGCCGTAGAATGCTTCCTGGTCCAGCGGCGGCAGCTCGCTCTTGGGCAGCAGCAGGGTGCGCACGGTCCACAGGTCGCTGAAGACCCGCATGGCCGTGGTGCGGTCCAGGTACTCGACGCCGCTGGACCCGCCGGTGCCGATGCGCCGGCCGATGACGCGCTCGACCATCCGGGCGTGGCGGTGGCGCCACAGCACCAGCTGCTCCTCGGTCTCGACGATGGTGTCGATCAACAGGCGGGGCCAGGCCAGCAGGGGCAGCTCCCGGTAGCTCTCGACGAAGACCAGGGCGGCGCGGGTCCGACGGATGAAGGGGCGCCTAGCCTCGTCGACGTCGTCGCCGCGCAGGAAGGCGGCGGCCTGCTCGGTGGCCTGGGCGAAGCGCTCGACCATCTTGGAGGGCTCGACCCCCAGCCCGCTGGGCAGCGCCCGGGCCTGCCGGCCGTGCAGATCGGCGATCCGGTCGAGGTAGTCGTCCACGAAGCCGTCGACCACGCGGTCGTCGTCGGGGTCCTGGGGGCTGCTTCCGCGGATGGGCGTGCGGTACAGCCAGGCCTGCAAGGCCGTCAGCACGCTGTCCTCGCTCATGGCCTGCTCGAGGTGGCCGAGCGCCACAGCGCTGGCCGGACTGCTCTCGGCCAGCTTGCGGATGTGGGCGATCGGGTCGACGTCGCCGTAGCGGACCCGGGTCTGCATGTCGACGCCCAGCAGCACCTCCAGCACCCGCATCTGGAAGCTCTGGAAGCCGCTGGCGGGGACCAGCTTGTCGCGGAAGGCCAGGAAGTCCTGGGGGGTGAGGGTCTCCATCACCTCGAACTGATCGACGGCCAGCCGCAGGATGGTCCCGACGCGGCGGAGGTGGTGGACGACGTGCGGGATCGTCTCTTCGGGCACCAGCGGCGCGGCGAGGTGATCGCGGGCGAGGCGCAGCTCGCGGATGGCCAGCTTGAACCAGAGCTCGAAGGCCTGGTGCACGATGATGAAGTGCAGCTCGTCGGGCATCAGGGCGCTCTCGTCGCCCTCCAGCCCGCCCTGGATCGACAGGAGCTGCTCCAGGCGCAGGTAGTCCCAGTAGTTCGGCGCGCTCGGCGTGGTCATGGGCCGGTCCTCGAAGGGGGGCCGGCATCGTAGCCTACGGCGCGTGCTACGGTGCCCGCGCTCTTCGACTGCCACGCTCCCCGGCGACCCGGGGAGAGGAGGATCCGGTGCCTGCCTGCCCATCCCTGAAGCTCCCTGCCTTGATGCTGCTGAGCCTCTCTTGCGGACCCGCCGTCACCATCTCCGAGGAAGAGGCCCGCGCCGTGCTCGAGCCGGCCCTGGCCGCCGGCACCCCCGCCGGCCGCACCGGCTTGCTGCTCAAGGGCAAGGCGGTCTGGCTGCAGGCCCCCTGGTTCGACAAGGCCTGCCTGGAGCAGAACGATCTCGCCTTCAACGACGACCCCGGCTCGCGCCCCGCCACGGGCGGCGGGGTGCCGCGCATCTCGCCCACTTTCAAGAACCAGCGCTTCCTGACCGCCAGCACCCCCACCGGCTACTGCGTGGCCCTGGGCGAGGGCCTCAAGGCCGAGATCAAGGCCGCCGAGTTCGACTGGGGGACCCAGGACCGCTGGCGCTTCACCGTGGCCTGGACGATGGCTCAGCCCAGCCCCTGGTTCTCCTGCCTGGACCCCAGCGTGCGCGAGCGCGTCATCGTCGTGCGCCAGGGTGAGGACGGCAGCGCGGTGCTGGAGGGCGACGCCCTGCTGGCCACGGGGGACTGTCCCCATCCGCTGCCCGAGGGTGAGGATCGCACCGCCGGGACC
>DDSR01000172.1 GCA_002343455.1 Deltaproteobacteria bacterium UBA2385
TCTCGGGAGTGAACGCCTTCACGACCGAGAATCGACCGCGCCGGCTCAGGCCGGCGGCACACACCACGTCGAGCACCCATCCTCTCGCCGCTCCAGCGTCGGAGCGAACCCCACTCCCGCAAGCGCGCAGGTGATCTCCCCCACCTCTACGCAGCCGTCCCCGCTGACCTCGGACGACCAGGCGTCGTGCTCGCCGTCGCCGTCGACGTCGCTGGCGCCGACCCCGCGGAATGCCAGGCCGCAGACCTCCCACCCGCCCGATACGGTGGCCGCGCCTTCGGCAGTGTCATGCAGCCCCCAGACCAGGACCTGCTCGCCCGAATCGTCGACCAGCTCGCCCAACAGCTCCGTCCGGACGGCGGCCTCGTTGGGGGTCCAGCTCACCTCCAACCAGCCGCAGCTCGCGCCATCGGTCTCGTCGGCTACCGGATCGGCCTCCGTGGTCGGGCTCACCACCCCGGTGTCCTCCAGCAGCGGCTCGACGGTCTCGAAGCCTTGCAGGCCCCACGAGCCGCAGCCCGCGATGAAGATGAACAGGCTCATATCGTTACTCCAGCTCGGTTTGAGGGAAGGTCGCCAGCACCCCGCAGCCGTCCGAGGTCGGATCCGGAACCAGCGCGAGGTCGGCAGCCCGACCGTCGACGCGGAACTCCACCTCTCCGGTCATCGCGAAGTCGCCCGTGGCTTGCAGGGTGCAGGTCCATGCATCGTCAACTCCGTCCCCTTCCAGGTCGGCGATGCCCGTCCCGCGGAAGGCCGCTCCTTCGCAGACCTCGAACTCCGCCTCGACGGTGCTGTCGTAAAGCGGATCGCTCCAGGAACTCCAGGGCACAAGGACCTCGCCGTCCGCGCTCTGGATCTCCCCTTCCACGTGCAGCCATCCCGCCAGGGGGGCTCTCCAGGTGAAGGTGGCCACGGCGCAGGGGGCCGTCCCCTCCTCTGGGGGGGACTCCCCCGTGTCGAAGGCCTCCTCCTCTGTCGGGTATTCGGTGATGCGGTGGAGCGAGCTGTCCATGCAGGCGATGATCAGGAGCAGGGTCATGGGGGCCTCCGGGCTTGGGGTTCGGCTCAGAGACGCGGGGAGGGGCCCTTGGCGGACAGCGGGGTGGGAGGATTCTTTCGGTTGACGCCGCTCCCCCCGAAGGACACCGGGGGCGAAGCGGGCTGTTTCAGGATCTGAAAACACAATTTCTTCCTCGTCGCCCCCAAAACGACTCGACTCTGCTACCAAGGGCCGTCCACCATCCGCGCACCAAGAATGAACGTCCTCCCCACGCTTCTCTCCATCATCCAATGCACGCCAGGCGCTCTTGAGCCTCCGACCGGAGTCACACCCTGATGTCCACGCAGCACCTGCTCTTGATCAGCCTCGGTCCGATCCAGGACTTCATCGCCAGCGCGCGTCGCTGTCAGGATCTGTGGTTCGGGTCGTGGTTGCTGTCTGAGCTGGCGCGTGTGACCGCCGAAGCCGTCCAGCAGACGGGAACCACGGTGATCTTCCCCGCGGGCCTGGCAGCCAACGCAGACCGACCTGGCGTCGCGAACCTGGTCTTGGCCCTTGTCGAGGGAGACCCAGCCGAAATCGCTCGTCAGGCCGACAAGGCGATGCGTGCGCGGCTCAGCCAGGTCGCGACGGTCGCCTGGAAGGATGTCCCTCCCCGGTGGTTCAAGAGATCGACGGCTCTTGCCCAGCTCGACGAGCTGATGGAGCTGAGCTGGGTCTGCGTCCCGTCAACCGGCGAATACGAGGCCGATCGCGAGAAGCTCTACGGCCGCATGGCGGCCCTGAAGAACACCCGACTCTGGACCCAACCCACCTGGGACAGCGGGGTCGGCGTCCCAAAGAGCAGCTTGGACGGCGAGCGTGAAAGCGTAATCGACGAGGCGGTCTTCAAGGCGTTGACCGCAGAGCAGCGCCGACGCGCGTTTGGTCTCAAGGGCGCCGAGCGCCTCTGCGGTGTCGGTCTGCTCAAACGCAAGGGCGTGGACGACGCCGACATTTTCGAGAGCAAGCCGCCATTCCACAGCACCTCTCACCTCGCCATGGTGCCGACGATCGAGCGGCTGAGCTCGGCGAAATCTCGAGTCCAGGTCTACCTGGAGGACTTGGAGACCCTTGGCCTGCCCCTGAACCGCTTTGAGGTGGGCGAAGGAGGCCCGCCGACCCTGAACGGCTACGACGGCGTACTCCTGATGGAGAGCCGGCTCGAGGATCACTTCACGACCGAAGCCCCCGGCTTCGCGGAGAGGTCCAAGGCCGAGAGGGACGTAACCCTGACACATGCCAAGAGTGCACTGCGCAAGCTCCTGAAGAACCGGATCCCCTGCCCGTACTATGCATTCCTCCTTGCTGATGGCGACAACATGGGCAAGGCGATTGACGGCATCAACAGCATCGAGGGCCACCTGGCCCTGGGCAAGGCCCTCAACACCTTTGCTTCGGACTGCCGCCCGATCGTCGAGAAGCACCACGGATCGCTCATCTTTGCAGGGGGCGACGATGTACTGGCCCTCCTGCCCCTGCACACCGCGGTCGCCTGCGCCCGCGAGCTGCGTGAGCGATTCATCCAGGTCGGCCACGGCACCTCTCTCTCCGTCGGCCTGGGATTCAGTCACTGCCGCGAGCCGATGTCCGAGGCCCGGGCCCTGGCGAAACGCGCCGAAGGCCTCGCCAAGGCGCACCCCGGCAAAGACGCGCTGGGCATCATCGTCGCCAAGCGCAGCGGCGGCGATCTCAGCCTGGTGGGCGGCTGGTCCGACTCGCATGCGCTCGATGAGCGGATCGAGAAGTGGATCGAGATACTGGACGCGGAGGGCCTGGCCGCGAAAGCTGCCCACGACCTCGAAGAGGTCGCCGCCCACTACGACGACGTACCGGACAAGGCCGCAAGAGCCGACGAAATCATCTCCCTTGCTCGGCAGGTGCTGAGCCGCAAGCGGGCACGGGGCGGCGAGGCGATGGACACTGAACTCCATCAGCTCCTCAGGTCGCGCATCGGCGGCGAGGACCCGGCAGCCCGCGTCCGAGAGCTGTCCGTCGAACTCCAGGTCGCGCGTCAACTGCACAAGGCCCACCTCGACGCTGCGGAGCGCACATGAGCTGGTACACCCTCGAACCGCGGGACCCGCTGATGGTACGCGACGGGCGGCCCTTCGGTCTGGACACCGACGGCGCCCGATCCCTGGACTTCCCTCCGCCGTCGGTGACGGCCGGGGCGGTCCGGACCCGGCTCTGGCGGGCGCGGGCGGCCACGGGCGCTCCTCTCACGGAGACCAGCGCCAAGGCCATCGCCGTCCGCGGGCCCCTCCTCTGCAGCCTGGACCCCGAGCACACCCTCTGGCTGCCGCGACCCTTGGACGCCGTGCAGGTGGAGGGTACCCGCTTTCGCCTCCAGCCTGGCCAGGCCTGGGAGCCCGGGACCAGCAGCCTCCCAAGGGCCCTGCGCCCGATCGAACCGGCCGTGGCGCTGCCCAAGGGCAAGGTCAATCCAGCCTCCGCCTTCTGGAGCCGCTCGCTGCTTCAATCGTGGCTGGCCGATCCCCCTGCCTCCTCGGACGCACCCCAGGCGACGGCGACCCGACCCACGCTCGTTCATGAGCGGCGAACCCACCTCGCCATCGATCCCGACACACGGACGGGCGAGGATGGCAAGCTCTACCAAACCGACGGGCTCGTCTTCCGGCGAGGCGATGGGGCACAGACCGAGCGGCTCGCCCTGATGCTGAGCTGCGCCGAGCCCGATCTCGCACCAGGCCTCGTCACGCTCGGGGGCGAAAGACGCCTCTCTATTCTTGGTCGCTCTACCAATGACCCTCGCTGGCCCGCGCCGGCGATCACCGGAACACGGGCGCGGGTGATCCTGCTCACCCCGGCCGTCTTCGACGAGGGAGCCATCCCGGCCACCATCGGCGGGGCCAGGGTCGTCGCGGCGGCGGTGGGTCGCGGCTCCTGGCTCTCGGGCTGGGACATGAAGGCTGGTGGGCCCAAGAAGAGCCGTCGGCTCGCGCCGGTTGGCAGCGTGTACTGGGTGGAGCTGGGCATGCTCGACCCAAGCTCGTGGGTCAAGCACGTCCACTTCCAGGAGATCTCGTCCAACGAGCAGGATCGACGTGACGGATTCGGCCTCGCGGCCGTGGGGGTGTGGGCATGAGCCGCCGTACCGAGCTGAAGCCGAGCATTGGGGTCACCCCTCAGGCGGACCCGTTCACGTTCACCTCGACCCTGGAGTTCATCACGCCGATGTTCGGCGGCGGCGTGCGGCTCAACGCCGAAAACCCGCATCTGAAAGAAGCGGACTCCGTCACGCCGGTCCGCGGGGCGGCCGTGCGCGGTGCTCTGCGGGAGTGGTGGAGGCGGGTCTGTTGCGAGGGGGTGCCTCTGGCCGAAATGAAGAGGCGCGAGGAGCGGCTGTGGGGCTGGGCCAGTACGAAGGGGCTGGTGAGCATCGCGGTCACCAGCGCGCTCACGCCAAGGCCGGTTGGCTATACAGGCTTGGATCTGGACCGCAAGTATGGAGCCTTTCCCCTACAACCCGCACAGGGGGGCCCGAATCCGGGATCCCTGATCTCGTTCCAGGGCACCTTCTCCGTGACCATCTCCATGGACGGAGGTCGGGCGATGACGGACTCTGCCGCACTCTGGGTGGAAATCCAGCGCACCTGGCTGGCCTTCGTCAGCTTCGGCGGACTGGGGGGCCGTACCCGACGAGGCTTCGGCGCGATCCGAGTGGTGGACACGGGTGCGACAGGGCTCGACGAGGCCGTGGCATCGCTTGGCTGGAAGACCCGCCTGGTCAAACGCAGCGCGAGGTCTGCCGAGGATGCTCACAAACAAGCGCTCGGCCGCCTCCGCTCCTTCAGGCAGTTTCGCACCGGACCACGGGGGCGAAGCCGATGGCCAGAGCCCGATGAGATCCGAAAGCTAACCAATCGGATCCCTCCCGCACACGCGAAACCAATCGTCGTGGTACCGAAGTTTCCCCGTGCCGCCTTTGGGATGCCGATCATCTTTCACTTCATGGGGACTGGCGAACCGGGCGACCAGTCCCTTCAGCCCAGGGGCAAAGAGCGCCTCGCCTCACCCTTGATCCTCCGCCCCTTCGTCGAACCCGATGGCTCAGCCTACGCGGTCTGCCTGCGCCTGCCGGGCCGCGATCGCCTCGCAGAACTCCTCGGCGACCTCACGCTTGGCAACACCTCAGTCTCCGGGCGGCTGACTGCCGCTGAAAAATCCAAGATTGAACCGCTGAGATCGACGCATCCATCGGCCGACCTCGACGCGGTCTACCAACCCTTCTTCGACCACTTCCAGAAGTGAGCCCCCCATGACCACTACCCGCCTCCTCATCGTCCACGCCCGCTCGCCGCTGCACGCCGGTACCGGCCAGGCTACCGCCGCGGTCGACCTGCCCATCGCCCGTGATCGCGCCACCGGCCTGCCCTTGCTGCCCGGCAGCTCCTTGAAGGGCGCCCTACGCGCCCGCTCTCGACAGCTCCTCAACGGCGAGACCATCAAGCTGTTCGGTCCCGAGACCGACAACGCCAGTGTCCACTCCGGCGCGATCTGCTTCACCGACGCGCGCCTGCTGTTGCTCCCGGTGCGTTCGGTCGCGGGCACCTTCGCCTGGATCACGAGCCCGCTGCTGCTGGCGCAGCTCGCCCGCGAGGCCGCGCTGGCGGGCTACACGGATCTGCCGCCCCTGCCGGCCCCAGGCAAACAGTCCGCCATGACGGTCGAGGGCAGCCTGCTGCATGTGGGTGAGACCGTCATCCTGGAGGAGTTTGACCTCGGCCGGCAGCCGGGCGCCGAGAAGTGGGCCAAGGTCCTGGCGCCGATGGTTTTCGCGGACCCGACCTGGCAGGACCTCCTTCAGAAGCGCTTGTGCATCGTGAGTGACGACGTGATGAGCTTCCTTGCCCTTCACGCTACCGAGATAGTCACCCGGGTCAGCATCAACCCCGAGACGGGGACCGCCTTGGGTGGCCAGCTCTGGACGGAGGAGAACCTGCCCGCCGAGAGCGTGCTGCTCGGCCTGGTCGAGGAGCAGGCACCCGAGCGTCACCGTCCGGGAGCGGCTGGCGAGTATCTTGATCGGATCACCAAAGAACTTCTGTCGCAGCCCATCCAGCTTGGCGGAAAGGCCACCGTGGGCCGTGGCCGCTGCACCCTGCGGCTGATTCACGGAGGGCACTGAGATGAAGACCCGCGCACAGGACTGGTCCCGCGTCGCCTACGCGTGCGTCTCCGCCGAAAAGGACGGCCAGGGGGAAGGTAAGTACCGGACCTCCTGCCACAAGATGCCTGGCCTCATCCACCAGAGCGGAGCCTTGCAGGCCCTCGTCTTTCAGGTCGCCCGCGACGAGCACGGCTCGCGCTACGTCGATCACCTCGCCCGTGCCTTGTTTCAGGATAGCAAGGCCGATCACGCGGCCCTGATAAAGAAGGCGCAAGAGCTCGAACTCGGCCCCTACATGGCCTTCACGCGAGATCTGGCCGAGATCGCACAGTGGTTCCGACGCTTCGCCCAGATCGAGCTAAAGGGGGATGAGTGAGATGCCTCTGAACCAAGGCCGCCGGCTCGCCCCCGCCTCGCTGAAGTCCAAGCACATCGGGCTCTGGCTGGACCGCTACCTGGAGCTTCAGACCTGGCACCAGGACCGCGTTCCGGCAGGATACGACAAGGACAGAGCCCGCAAGGCCCGTGATCGGCTGGTCCAGGAGGCCCTGGACTCGTCTGTACCTCAAGGCTACCCCGAGGCCTTCTTGACCTGGCGAACGGAGCTGGACGACCAGTCCGATCGTATCGCGGTCGCCCCGGCAAAGGGTCAGGGTCGCATCCTGGTCGGATCTGGCCAGAAGAACCCCGCCGAGTTCGGGATCACCCTGCACCGAACATGGGGCCTGCCCTACTTGCCGGGGTCCTCGCTCAAGGGCATCGCTGCCTGGGGCGCCCATCATGGGCTCGGCGATGCATGGTTGCGTGACCAAGAACTTCACAAGGCCCTCTTCGGCGACGTCGAAGAACAAGGTGCGGTGATCTTCCACGACGCCATGCTGCTGTCGGGGCAAGGCATCGGCCTCGCCCAGGATGTGCTCACCGTCCACCACCCCGACTACTACCAGAAGGACGCCGAGCCCTCGGACACCGATAGCCCGATCCCAGTGCCATTCATCAGCGCCCATGGTGCGTTCCTGGTCGCGATTGAGCTGCACCCCTCCCTCGATCCTGTGGCGCACGGCCACTGGCTGCGCGCCGCCTGGGAGGCGCTGCGCTTCGGCCTGCGCGAGCATGGCATCGGCGCCAAGACCAACGCCGGATATGGGCGGGTGGAGTTGCCCGCATGGGAGGAGACCTCGACCGGCAAAGTGCTTGCCAAGGTCGAGGCTGAGCGGATTGAGCGAGAGAGGCAGGAGGTGGAGCGGCAGAGGTTCGCCTCGATGGGGCCGGCCCAGCGGGTCCGCGAGGTGCACGTCGCCGACCTCAGGTCCTGGCTGGAGGGCGGGGAGCACCAATACCTGTGCCCTGACGAAGGCGAGATCCGCCTGGCAGCTCGGCGTGTCAAGGAGATGGGCGTCGCCCGGGGCTTGCGTGCCTCGGTCCGTGAGCCGTGGCGCGATTGGGTACAGGAGGAGCTCGAGCGGGTGGAGGCACCTGTGGTCGTACTGCCAACCCGAGCGCCGTTGAGCGTCGAGGCGGTCGACAGGGCCGTCGTCTGGGACCAGAAGAAGAAGCGCTACGACCTAAGAAAGGCCGCGCAGACCCTGGCCGGCCAGTGCTTCACAGTGGCCGACTGTGACCTCGCGCTGGAGCGGCTTCGCGCGAAAGGGGCCAGCGATAGCGAGTTGTCTGGCTTGCTCCAGCGCCACGCCAATCTGTCAGGGACGCCATGAGCACCCGCGTCGTGACGATCCTCGGGATGGGGCCCGGGAGAGACGTACCCCACTACCTGCCTGTCCGCTATCGGGATGAAGCCAGCGCCCTGCTCTCGGACAGTGAGTCACCGCTTTCCTTGCCCCTGCACCTCGAACTTGCCGGCCCAGGAGCCTGCCTCAGGATCGTCGGTACCAAGGAGGTCCGCGAGCGCTGGATCAGCTCTGGACTGTTGGACTCACTCGTGCCGGGCCTTCCCCAGGACTGCTTCGTCGAGGTCCCCTCAGGCGAGGACCCCGGCGACGCTGCCGCCTTCGTCGCTCTCATCCAGCCCCTGCTCAGCCGCGAGGCCCTCCCCGAGGAGCGCGCGGATCCCGAGCGGGTCGTCGTCGACCTCACCCACGGCTTTCGGGCCCAGTCGCTGCTGGCCACCGCCGCAATCGAGGCCGTCATCGACGCCGACCTCCGCCGGGGTCGGGCGCCGAATCTCCAGGTGGTCTACACTGCCTTCGAGGCGCGGAGAGACGGCATCGCGCCCATCTGGGATCTGACCGGTCTGCTCAGCCAGCACGCCTGGACCAGCGCGATCCACGCCTTCCGCAGCTACGGCCGGGCGGACGCTCTGGCGAACCTCTGCGAGGCGATGGCCCTTCGTATCATCGCCCCGGATCACGCCGACCTTGAGCGACGGAGCGATCGCGATCGCGTGCGGAAACTGGGCCGCTCGGCCAAGGCGCTGGCGGACAGCTTGGCGACCCTTCGTCTGGAGACGCTGGTCGTTGTTGCTGCCCCCACGTTTCGACGGCACCTCGACGAAGCGATGCCCCTGCTCCGCGCCCAAGCCCCCTCTGTGGAGGCCCCGCTCGCAGAACTCGCCGACTGGGCTGATGGGATCAGCACGGAGAGTATGCTGAGCGAGCCGGGGTTGGCCGCCGTCGCTGGGGTGGCTCGGCTCGCCTACCAGATGGAGCGCTTCGCCGAGGCCGCCAGCCCCGACCTGGGCAGGCTCATGGTCCTGGCCGAGAAGGTCCTGATCACCTGGAGCCTCAACCAGGAGCGCGGAGTCAAGCTGCGCGCGGCCAAGGCCCTGGGCATCAATCGCGTGACCCTCGACCGCAAGCTCGCCGAGTACGACCTCAACGTCCAACGCGGACGCGGGGTGATCGAAGTCGCCTGAAATGCCCGACCGGCGTTGCCTGACCGGGGTGAGCCTGGGGGGCCGGACGTCGGTCCCGGCGGGATCGATTTCTGCAGCCGCCCGAGGCGTCGCAACGCCCTAGAACGCCCTGCGCCCGCCTTGTCTGGCCCCTCTGGCATCCATAGTGCCCTTCCCACCCATCTCGCAGGAAGAAGCCCATGAACCAGCCGACCATCCAGTGGACCAAGACCGACGAAGCCCCCCTGCTGGCGACCTACTCCTTCCTGCCCATCGTCCGCGCCTTCGCCGCCACCGCCGGCGTGAAGGTCGAGCTCGCCGACATCTCCCTGGCCGGCCGCATCCTCGCCACCTTCCCCGAGGCCCTGAAGCCCGAGCAGCGCGTCCCCGATGCCCTGGCCCAGCTCGGCGAGCTCTGCACCAAGCCCGAGGCCAACGTCATCAAGCTGCCCAACATCAGCGCCTCGGTGCCCCAGCTCAACGCCGCCATCGCCGAGCTGAACGCCCACGGCTACGCCGTCCCCGCCTATCCCGAGAATCCCGCCAACGCCGACCAGCAGGCGGTGAAGGACCGCTACGCCAAGGTCCTGGGCTCGGCGGTGAACCCGGTCCTGCG
>DDSR01000121.1:0-33794 GCA_002343455.1 Deltaproteobacteria bacterium UBA2385
CGACCTCCCCACCCCCACCCCGCCCGACCTCCCTCCCCTTGGGGCGAACCCCGACCCTGCCCGGAATGGACGGTCTGGAGCGCTACCTCGACCTGGGCCCGCTGGGCGAGGGCGGCACGGCACAGGTCCGCCGGGTCCGCGACCAGGAGCTGCACCGCACGGTCGCGATGAAGATCATCCACCCCGAGCGCTCCGACCACAGCCTCGCCCTGGCCCGCTTCATCGAGGAGATCCAGATCACCGCGCAGCTTCAGCATCCCGGCATCGTCCCGCTCTACGACGCCGGTCGCCTGCCCGACGGGCGGGTCTGGTTCACGATGAAGGAGGTGAGGGGAAACACCCTGGGCGAGACCATCCGTCGGGCCTACGCCGCGCCTGCACCGGCGAGCGCGCAGCCGGTCTCACAGCCGGTCTCACAGCCGGGCTCGGTCGGTGGCCTGCGCTGGCTGGTCGGGCTCCTCCATCGGGTCAGCCTGGCGGTGGCCTACGCCCACGAGCGCGGGGTGCTGCACCGCGATCTGAAGCCCGCCAACATCATGATCGGCGATCTGGGGGAGGTCTGGGTGATGGACTGGGGGCTGAGCAAGCCGCCGCCGGGGGGCGAGCCGGTCGAGGACGCCATCGCGGTGGAGCGCTCGCGCGAGGGGACCCTGCTCGGTAGGGTCGTCGGCACCCCGGCCTACATGGCCCCCGAGCAGGCCGCCGGCCAGAACGACTCGCTGGACACCCGGGCGGACATCTACGCCTTGGGGGCCATCCTCTACGAGATCCTGGCGGGCCGCTCGCCCTACCCGGGGACCAACGCCCGCGAGGTCCTCCGCCAGGTCCGGGCGGGGCCTCCCGCGCCGCCCCAGGCCCCGCCCGGGCAGCCGGTCGAGCTGCCCCGCGCGCTGCTCGAGACCTGCGAGCGGGCCATGGCCCGGGCACCCGAGGACCGCTTCGCCTCCGTCCGGCAGCTCGCCGGGGCCCTGGAGGCCTGGCTGCAGGGCTGGCAGCTCCACACCCGCACGATCCCCGCCGGTACGGTCTTCGCTCGGGAGGGCGAGGCCGGCAGCACCGCCTGGATCCTCCAGGCCGGCCGCTGCCGCGTCTACCGGACCGTGGAGGGCCAGGAGCTGGAGCTCGGGGAGCTGGGGCCGGGCGAGGTCTGCGGCGAGACGGCGGCGATGACCGGCAGCACCCGCATCGCCAGCGTGCAGGCCCTCACCGAGCTGCGCGTGACCGAGGTCGACCGCAGCGCGCTGGCCGAGGCGTTGCGCCTGGACTCCCCGCTGGGCGCCTTCGTCCTGGCCCTGGCCCACCGCTACCGCGAGGCGGCGCTCGGCAGCCGCTGAGCCCGGACTGGTGCGCGAGGAGCGCGCGAGGCAGTATGCGCCCCATGCTCGACCGCACTCACATCGGCAAGGTCCTCGACGGTCTGGGCCAGCTCCTCCTCCCCGCCGCCCTCGGCGCCGCGCTCGGCTACTACGCCAGCGACCAGGGCCTGCCGCTGCTGCCCGATATGCTCGGCCTGCTGCTGCTGGCCGGGCTGCTGGGGGTGATCCTGGTCCTGGCCGGCAAGGTCCTGGGGGGCAAGGCGCACCAGGGGGACCGCCTGCGCAAGCGCGTGGTCGCCGTGATGGTCCTCGGCGTCCTGGCCCTGGGGGGCCGGCTGGCGCTCTTCTACGCCGAGCAGGACAGCCCCCTGACCTCGCTGCCCCGCGAGGATCTGCAGCAGGCCTACATGGTCGACCTGCAGCGCTTCCGCGAGCTGGACGCCTCGATCGAGGCCACCCTGCGCCGCCTGGAGGCGCAGCCCTGGCTCGGCCCCGCCGCCGGCTCCGATGTGCTGGACCCCGAGCAGGAGCTGCTGCTGCTGGACAGCTTCGAGTCCTTGTGGGCGGCGACCGTGGAGCTGGACGAGCTGCGCCTCTTCTACGAGGACTGGTACCGCTTCGACCCCAGCCGCCTGCAGCGGGCCTGGCACTTGCGCAGCTTCCTGCTGACCTTCGCGGCCGAGCTGAGCCTGCACCAGTCCGCCGCCCGGATGAGCACCCTGCTGGAGAGCAACAAGAACGCCCGCAAGCTGCTGGAGGCCCCCCGCCCCGAGCGCGGCCTGCCCCGCACCGCCTGGAGCGTCTACCGGCAGGAGCTGCTGGGGACCCGGGATCAGACCCGGGTGCTGGCCGGCGACCAGTACCTGAAGCTGCTGGCCCGCGCCTCGCGAGGCCGAGAGGAGGCCGCCGAGCTGGGCCTCTCCTGGCTCTGGCGGCGCTGCGAGGCCCACCTGGAGACCATCGAGCAGGTCGCCCCCATCCAGCGGGCCGAGCTGCTGGCCCGCGCCGACGCGCAGGTGCTCAAGCGCAGCCTGAAGCGGGCCTGGTACCCGGCCCAGCGCGGGGTCGCCGAGGCGATGGGCGACACCCGGGCCCGGCGCATCGGCTGGTACCTGATCCCCGAAGACCAGCAGGCAGCCGCCATGGCCCTCTCCGAGCCCGGCGACATCCTGCTCTCCCGCAAGAACTGGTACCTCTCCAACGCCGGCCTGCCCGGCTTCTGGCCGCACGCCCTGCTCTACCTGGGCACCCCTGAACAGTTGGGGGCCTGGGCCGAGGACCCCGAGATCCGCGCCTGGATCCGCGAGGAGAGCGGGCTGGATCTGGATCTGCCGGGCTTCCTGGCCCTGCGTCACCCGGCGGCCTGGGCCCGCTACGCCTCGCAGGAGGACGGGCACCCCCATGTGATCATCGAGGCCATCAGCGAGGGGGTCGTCTTCAGCACCATGCCCCACGCCGCCGGCGACTACCTCGCCGGGATGCGCCCCCGCCTCTCCCGCAAGGCCCGCGCCCAGGCCATCGAGGCCGCCTTCCACCACCTGGACAAGCCCTACGACTTCGACTTCGACTTCGCCACGGACGCGGCGCTGGTCTGTACGGAGCTGGTCTGGCGCAGCTACCGCCCCGCGCCCGGCAAGGAGGGCGTGGAGCTGCCCCTGGTCTCGCTGGCCGGCCGTCGTACATTACCCGCCAACGAGCTGGCGAAGCTCTACGCCGAGCAGGCCGCGGGTGAGGAGCCCTTCCTGGACTTCGTCTTCTTCATCGACGCCAGCGAGCGGGAGCGGCGGACCTGGATGGAGGACGAGGCGGCCTTCCGGGCGAGCCCGGCGCGGTCGAGGCTGGACGTGGCGGTGCAGTAGCGCTGCCCCTCCCGCTCGCGCTGGGGCTCACCTGCGCCGCGTCCAGTTCAGCTCCACCGCGTCCTGCCCCGCCGTGCCGTGCCGGAGCTCCAGCTCCCAGGGGCCGCCGATGGCGTACTCGACGGTGAGCGTCAGGTAGCTTCGGGTCACGTCGTTCGCGGTGTTGTCGATGTCGACGACGACGAAGAGGCGGCGGCCGATTCGTTTGCCGATGCGGGCGGTCTCGTTGCCGACGACGAGCAGATCGGGGGCCAGGACCATCGAGGCGGCCTGCTCGCCCTGTCGGCCAAGGGCCTGCCCGACGCTGGTCAGCAGCATCGCCATGGCCGCGGAGCTGGCGCCGTCGTCCCCCTCGCCGGTGGTCATCTCGGAGGCCGGCTTGTCGAAGAGCAACATGGAGATCACATCGTCTTGCGAGGCATACTCGGCGGAGCTGAGGTCGACGACGGGTGCGGCGGTCTGTCCGGTGATCCTGGCGTCGACCAGCCCGTAGGTGCGGGTGTCGTAGCTCGCGCTCACCGCCAGCACCGGGTTGGCGAAGTCCTGGCCCGTGAAGGTGATGGTGGAGCTCCCGTCGATCTCGAAGGGCTTGCCGAAGATCACCACATCGCCCCGGGAGACCTCGACCTGGCCGGTCAGGGAGAGTGCGCCGTCCTGAATCGCCGCGAAGACGGTCCCATCGGTCTGGGCGTCGAGCTGGAGGGTGGCCAGCGGACCCAGCAGCCCGCCCAGCGTGCCGCCCAGGGGCAGGCGGGCCTCCAGGAAGGCGGCCCGGTTCAGATCGAGGGCGAGGTTGACCGTCAGCCACTCGGGCATCCCCGCCTCTTCCGCGGCCGCCAGCTCCTCCAGGTCTTCCCGCTCTTCCCGCTCTTCCCGCTCTTCCCGCTCCGGATCTCCCCCCCGATGGACCGTCAGCCAGGGCGGGTGCTCCCGCGCCGCCGGGCCCCGGAAGAACCGCTCATCCAGCGCGAGCTGCGCGTCCTCGACCTCCAGGGAGCCGTTCACCCGGATCTTCGGCGGGGTCCCGCTGAAGAGCAGCTTGCCGGTCCCCACCCGCAGGTACCGGTCGGGCAGGGCGGAGATCAGCGTCCGATCGAATTCCAGCCGGCCCTCCCACTCGCCCAGGGTCGTGCCCTCCAAGGCGGCCTCGACCTCGCCCTGGACCGTGCCCTCCCGCGCGTCCTTCTTCCTCGATCCCGGCTCGCGGGTGCGGACGAAGAGGTCCCGCAGCGACAGCGCGCGCTCGTCGACCCGCAGCTCGAAGCGCATATCGTCGTAGACCACCCCGGTGTCGATCAGGTGGAAGCCGACCCCGTCGGCCGAGGCCCGCAGCTGCCCGGTGGGAGCCGTCAAGGCGCCGCCCAGCGCCCCCTCGATCACCACCTGCCCGTGGGCCTCCTGCATCCCGGGCCAGAGCGCCGCCACCGCCTCGACCGGGATGCCCGTCCCGCCCACCTCGATGCGCAGCCCCTGGCGGTCCAGCTGGGGGCGCAGCGCCTCTCCCGCACGCAGCTGCACGGGCAGGAAGGCGTCGACCACCAGGTCACCGGCACTGCCGAAGCCGAGCTCGGCGCGCAGCTCGGTGCCCCCCGTCGCGGGGCCGAGGCTGAGGGTGGCGACCTCCACCGGGATCTCGCCCAGGCGGGCCTCGTCCAGGTGCAGGTCCGCGGTGATGAGCGGGGCGTCGGGCGAGCCCTGGATGCTGAGCTCGCCCTTCAGCGTGCCCTGGGCCGTGTCGGGGATGGAGACGAAGGCGTCCAGGCTCTGCAGCGGCAGATCGGGTCGCAGGACCAGGTCCAGCGCGGAGAGCCAGGTCGAGGGGGCGCCCAGATCGACCTTGGGGCCCTCGCCCAGCAGCGACGCGGCGACGGTGTTCAGGTGCAGGCGCGCGCCACCCTCCAGGCGAGCCCGCTGCTGACCGTCCTCGATCATGGACAGATCGACCACCAGCGCCTCGTCCTGGCTGGAGGCCGTCACGATGAAGCCCGCCGCCTCGGCCCCCCGCCGGGGAGGCGGCAGCAGGATGTCGGCGTCGAGGGCGACATCGGGCCGCAGGGGGCTGCCCGTGACCCTCGCCTGGAGGGCCCCCTCCAGCTCGGGGAGCTCGATCCCGTCCAGCAGCGCGTTCCAGCGGTCGGTGCTGCCCTTCTGCAGCACCAGCAGCAGGTCCACCGGCTCGCGGGGCAGCAGGCCGGGTTGGTCCAGGGCGAGGCGGAGGGGGAGGGAGCCGACCAGGGTGGCGAGGGTCTGTTCACCGTCGCCGGCCTGGAGATCGACCTCGACCCGATCGTCGGCGCCTCGCAGATCGAGCTGGGCGTCCAGGCCGCGCACGGCGCCGGGTAGCACCAGCTCGCGCACCCGGACCCTGGCCACGACGATGGGCCGAGGGGCGCTGCCGCTGAGCTCGACCGTGGCGCTGGCGAGGCCGCTCAGCCCGGCGAGCTGGGGCACGAAGAGCGCCAGGCTGTCCAGGGACAGATCGACCAGCGTCGCCTCCACCGCCAGCGGTCCCTTCAGTTGGGCGCTGCCCGAGGCCCGCAGAGAGGAGCTGCCCGAGGCCAGGGCCAGCCGCAGGTCGCGGACGCCGCCCTCGACCAGGGTCGCGCTCTGGATCCCTTCGCCCAGCCAGACCTCGCCGGGGGCCGGGGAGAGCAGCAGTCGGGTCAGCACGAAGCGCTGTTCGTCCAGGTCGCCGCTGCCGTCGAGGCCGACGATCGTTCGTTCACCGTCGAGCAGGTCGACGGTGGCGCGGGCCTGGTCCCCGTGCAGCGAGAGCAGGGCTCGCCCGCGATCGGCCGCCAGCGGCCCGGCCTGGACCCCGCTGATCCGCAGGTTGCCCTCCACATCCAGCACCCCTGCCCGCCAGGAGCCGGCGATCGGGCCCTCCAGGCGCCGGATCGACACCTCCGGCCCCGAGCCCAGCCCCCGTCCCTGGAGCTGCCCCTCCAGCTCGGCGGCGATCTCCTCGCCCGACCAGTCCACCTGCCCCTCTCCCGCGAACCGGCCCTCTCCCCTCAGGCCGGTGACGCCGTAGCGACCCAGATCCGAGAGCTGCACCACCGCGCCGTGGATCGTGGCCTCGGCGAACTCTGCCGGGACATCGATCAGCCCCTGGACATCCACGGCCCCCGTCGGGGTCGAGGCGGACAGCTCCTGCACCACGACCAGCCCCTCGGAGAGGGCGAGGCGACTGTCCAGGTGGGCCTCCCCGAAGGGCTCGGCGACGGTGGCATGGAGCGAGACCCGGGCGAGTCCGTCCACCTGTTCGGGCCAGCCCAGGCCCTCACCCTCGGCCTCGATCTGCCCGCTCAGCAGCAGGGGCTCCAGATCGCGGACGAAGCGGTCCAGGGCGAGGTCGACGGTGTCGAGCTGCACGCTCCAGAGCGGACGCTCCAGGCCCAGGTCCAGGCTCACCTCCAGGGAGAGGGGGCCGCCGGGGGTCTGCAGCGCCAGGGTGCTCGACGGCGCCGTCATGCTGCCCTCCAGCTCGCCGCTGAGCTCGGAGACGCCCGTCACCGGCAGGTCCAGGGGCAGCTGATCGGCGTCGACGAGCAGGGAGCGCAGCGCCAGGTCGACCCGGGGCTCGTCCTGACCCAGGTCCAGCAGATCGCCGTCGAGCAGGACGTGGTGCGGTCCGGCGTACAGCTCCAGGTCGTCGATCAGGACGTCGTCGTCCCGGATGGTCAGGCCCCCGTAGAGCACGGCCCGCCGCAGGATGAGCCTCTGTTCATCCAGGTGGATCGACAGCACCGAGGACTGGATGGCGATCTCGTCGAGCACCAGGGTGATCGGCAGGCCCGCCCAGGGCTGGGAGGGGGTGTCGGGGGCCGAGGGGTCTGTCCAGATCGTGGCGATGTCCAGGCCGGCCTCGGTCTGGTGCAGCTCGGCGCGCAGGCCCTGGATCTGGACCCGCTCGATGACCAGCCGGCGGCGCAGGAGCCCGACCAGCTCGTAGTCCAGCTCGATGCTGGTGCAGCCGACCAGCTCGCGGCCGGCTCCGTCCTTGAGGGCCACCCCCTCCAGGCGCAGCCAGGTGCGCAGATCGGTCTGCAGGGAGGCGATCTCCAGGCTGCCTTCGTGCGGCTGGGCGCGCTGCAGCACCTCGGCCAGCAGGAAGGCGGAGCCGTTCTCGCCCCGCAGCCAGGCCAGCATCCCGACGAGGCCGACCAGCACCAGGACCAGCACCGTGCCCAGGATCCCCAGCAGCCACAGCAGGATGCGGCCCACCAGCCGCCCGGCCTTCAGAAGGCCTCCGACAGGCCGAAGTGGAGTGTCCAGCGCGGGAGCTCGGGCAGGGCGGGCGCCTCGGGACCCAGGCGGACGCCGATGTCTGCTCGGATCGGACCGATGATGGTGGCGTAGCGCAGGCCGCCGCCGACGCTCCACTGTAGACCGTCGAACGAGAAGCCCGAGACCGCGGGCCAGACCCGCCCGACGTCGGTGAAGGCGGCGAGGCCGATGCCGGCGTACAGCTCCTTGCGCAGCTCGAGGTTGCCGAGGGCGCTGAGCAGCCCGCCGGCGGGGAGCAGCTCGACCTCCCCGGTCGAGGAGTTGGTGACGGCTACGCTGGGCCCGAGGCGATTGGCCCCCCAGCCCCGGACGCTGGTGCCGCCTCCCAGGTACAGTCGCTCGCTGTACGGAACACTACGAGCGGGCCCCTGGCCGTACGGACCGATGATCCCGCCGCCAATGCGCCCGGCGATGATCAGCCGGGGCTTCCATCGGATGATCGTCGGAATGGACTGGTAGGCCCGCACCTCGGCCTGGCTTCGCACGAAGCTGAAGTCTCCGAAGAGCGGGCCACCGGCCTCGGTGAGGGCGAAGGAGGCGAACCAGCCCTTGCCGGGCGCGAGGCGATCGTCCCGCCCATCCCAGACCACCGACTGGGAGAGCATCGAGAGGACGTAGGGGTCGGTCAGGTCCAGGCCAAGGGGGGAGTCTTCGATGTCCTGGATGTCGACCGTGAAGGCGTAGTAGTCGAAGTAGCGGGCCTGGTAGCTGAGGGAGAGGATCAGATCTTCGCGTCCCTGGCGGACCTTGGGGTGCCAGGCGACGCCGGGGGAGAATTCGGGCGAGACGTAGCGATAGCCGGGCTCGACACCGACCTGCAGCCGCCCGGTGAAGCCGAGCTCCCATCCCGGGCCCGGAGTGTGGGGAACGCCGAGGGTGCTGGACAGATCGACCGTCGGAGCGACGGTGAGGTGGGAGAGGGAGAAGGTCCCGCTGCCGCTGCCGCTGTCGCTGCCGCTGCCGCTGTCGCTGTCTGGCAGGCCGGCGGCCAGCAGGCCGGTGGCGCCCACGCGGGCGGTCTGTGTGAAGTGCCAGAGCTTGCCGAAGAGGTTGCTGTGCTCCCACTCTCCCGCGCCGTAGATCGTCCCCTGGCCGGTCTCGGCCTCCAGCCCGGGCCCCAGCTTCAGGCGTCGCCACTTGGAATTGCGCACCTCGATCCGCACCGGGACGGTGGCCGACTCCGGATCCTCGGTGAGGGGGGTGACGTCGACGACCGAGAAGACGCCCAGACCGAAGAGGGCCGTCCGGGTCGACTCGATCGCCTCGGGGCTGAAGGGTTCCCCCTCCTCGATGCTTACCGAGGCTTCGACCGTCTTGTCGGGCATCCCGTACAGACCTCGGATCTCCACCGGGCCGAAGACGCTCTTCTGGCCCGTCTCCACCTCGATGCGGACATCGACGGCCTGCTCGGCGGGCCAGGCGTCGACCGCCCCTCTCACCTCGGCGTAGGCGAAGGCCTCCTCGGCGAGCGCGTCGCGCAAGGCGTCCAGGGTCCGGGTGTAGGACTCGTTGGTGAAGGTCTCGCCCTCCTGCAGGGCGCTGGCCGCGCGCAGCCGCCGCCGCAGATGCCGCCGCCGGGGGTCGACGCCGGTGATCTGGACCTCTCGCACCTTCGAGGCCGGTCCCAGGTCGATGAAGCCCCGCAGCGTCACCGGCCGCAGCCGGCGCGTCTCCTTGCGGTGAGGGATGATCTCCCAGCGTATGAACTCCGCGTCGAAGTAGCCCCGCCCGGCCAGCCAGAACTGCAGGCGATCCCCGTCGGTGTCCAGCTTCGAGCGGTTTAGCCACTGGGGCTCCAGGGCCCCCGGGAAGAGCAGGGACTGCCAGGAGCTCTCTTTCTGGGTGATCTCCTGGCGCATGGCCCGGTTGGACTCTGCCGCCCACAGGGTGCGGGGGAAGGAGCGCCCCTCGACCTTGAATGTGATACGTTTCACGGCCTCGCCGCTTCGGTGCGCGGTACATCCGCTGATGGAGACCAGGAGCAGGGCGAATGTCCCCAAGGCCGGCCTCACGCGCCGCTCCCCGCCGCGGGGTCGGTATCGCCGTCGGGTCCGGGCATGGGGCTGCCGTCCCGGAGACCGCGACGGTGCAGGGCGTAGACGTGCGTGAACTCGGCGCCGAAGAGCAGGATCTGGGCGGAGTAGTAGATCCAGACCAGCATCACGACGAAGGCGCCCGCCGCGCCGTAGGCCGAGTCGATCGAGCTGCTGCCCATGTACAGGCCGATGATCATCCGCCCCAGGGCGAAGAGCACCGCCGTCGCGAAGGCCCCGACGCCGACATCGCGCCAGCTGACGTCGACGTCGGGGAGCACCCGGTAGATCAACGCGAAGAGGCCGGTGGTCACCAGGATGGAGATCAGGGTGTCCAACAAGCGGACGAGGAAGGGGACCCCCAGGTCTTCCGCGAGCAGGGCCTGCAGGCCCGACAGGCTGGCGCTGAGCACCAGCAGGAGCAGCAGGACGAGTCCGATGACCAGGACCATGGCGAAGGCCAGGAAGCGCGTACGGAGCAGGAAGCGGACGCCCCTCTTCTCGGGTTTGGGCGCATCCCAGATCCGATTGAGCGTCGCCTTGAGCTCGGCGAAGAGCTTGGTGGCCCCGGCCAGGAGGGTCACGAGGCCGATGATGGTCGCCAGGACGCCGCTGCTGCCGTCGCCGGTCTGGTCGAGCAGGCCATTGACGACCTCGGCCCCGGCCGGCCCCAGGGCGGCGACCAGCTGCACATGGACCTCCGCCCGGGCCGCGTCACGGCCGAAGACCATGCCGGCCATGGCGATGGCGATCAGCAACATCGGGGCCATGGAGAAGGCCGTGTAGTAGGCCATGGCGGCCCCTATCCGGGCAGACTCGTGAGAGACCCAATCCTTCTTCGTCTTCCATAACAGGCGGCCAATCGGTCGGAGGAATGCGGGAACCGAGACCTTCATGGCATGGTTTGTTAGCAAGAACCGTGCCTTGTTCCGCCGGCCCGGTCTCACGCGCACTCCACCAGAACAACCGGCTCTGCTGGCAGTCGGTATGGATCATTTTGATTGCGGATGCAATCAGTTCGGCGTGTCCGCCCGCTCGGCCGTCGGGAGCCATGCCCTGGTCCTGCCGAAAGGGTGGCTACCATGGCACCGGCACGGTTCTTGCGATTGAATCCCGGCCCCATCGCGCCGGAGTTCCCCTGCACCGCAGTTCCAAACGAGACAAGAGCCAGGGGAACCTCGCGGGTGGGAGGGGGCGGCTGTGGGCCTGGCTGAAGCGAGTCTCCGGGCCCCCCATCGTCCACAAGAACGAAGCGCCCTTGCCGGTGCTGCTCTTCAACCAGGAGCAGCTGGCGGCCCATGCCCGGCTGACTGCCGGCGCGGCGACGGTCAGCCCCCGTCGAGGTCCGGATCGGCTGCTCCCTCGGCTGGGGACCAACAAGCTTCGGCTGGAGTCGGCCATCGACCGACTGGCTGAGGCTCAGCATGAGCGGACCCACATCACCCCCGCCGGGGAGTGGCTGCTCGACAACCAGCACCTGATCGAGACCCAGGTCGAGGTGGCGCGTCGGCACCTCCCGGTGGGATACAGTCGCGTGCTCCCCCACCTGGTGGACGGACCCTTCGCTGGCTATCCGCGTGTCTACCACCTCGCCCTGGAGGTCATCGCCCACGTGGACGGTCGGGTCGACGCCGAGAGCCTGACCCGCTTCGTCGCGGCCTGGCAGGAGACGGCGACGCTGACATTGGGAGAGCTGTGGGCCATCCCCATCATGCTGAGGCTGGCGCTGATCGAGAACCTGCGACGGGTGGCGACCCGGGTCGAGATCGCCATGTTGCACCGGGATCTGGCTCGCGACTGGTCCGCACAGATCCTCCGAGCGGCCGAGCAGGACCCCAGGCGGCTGCTGCTGGCTGTGTCCGACATGGCCCGCGCCGACCCGCCCTTCTCCAGCGCCTTCGTCGCCGAGCTGGTCAAGCGCCTCCAGGAGAAGGGCGGCCTGGTCGACATCCCCTTGAACTGGATCGACCACCAGCTCGCCATGCTGGGGACCTCCTTGCAGAGCCGGGTGCAGGCCGAAGCCAGCGACCAGGCGGCCAACCAGGTCTCGGTCAGCTCCAGCATCGGCAGCCTGCGCTTCCTGGACACGATGGTCTGGCGCGACTTCGTCGAGTCCTCCAGCCTGGTCGAGTCCGTCCTTCGGCAGGATCCCTCGAGATCGTACGCCTTGATGGACTTCGCCTCGCGGGATCGGTATCGCCACGTCGTCGAGGACCTCGCGCGGCTGGCGAGGATCGACGAGGTCGAGGTCGCCCGGGCTGCGATCGAGCTGGCACGCGGATCCCTCAGCGCCGCCGATGGCGACACGCGCGGGACCCATGTCGGCACCTACCTGGTCGACGAGGGGCGTCGCTCGCTGGTGGAGCGGCTCCCCACCCTCCCCGCCCTGGCCCGGGCCCGCCTCGAGTGGAGCCGACCGGTCTGGACCGGGATCTACTTCGGGCTGATCATCGGGCTCACCCTGGCGCTCACCGCCCTCGCGATGGCCAGCCTGCCCCCGCTCCCGCTGCCCGGGGCCCTCTTGGCCGCGCTGGCCATCGGCGTCGCCGCCAGCCAGCTGGCGGTGCACGCGGCGAACGCCACCGCCACCTCCTGGCACCCTCCGCTGATCCTGCCGCGGCTGGACTTCTCGAAACAGATCCCCGAGCGGTGGCGGACGCTGGTGGTGGTGCCCACCCTGCTGACCGACGTCGCGGCGGTCGAACAGCTGCTGGAGGGGCTCGAGGGGCGCTTTCTGGGCAACCAGGGGGAGAACCTCTACTACGGCTTGCTGACCGACTTCACCGACGCCCCCGCCGCCGAGATGCCCGGGGATGCCGCCCTGATCGACGCGATCACGACCGGAATCCAGGCGCTGGACGCGCAGTACGGGGGAGGTCGCTTCTATCTCTTCCACCGGCCGCGCATGTGGAACGCCCGCGAGGGCGTCTGGATGGGGTACGAGCGCAAGCGGGGCAAGCTCGATGCGCTCAACCGCCTCCTTCGAGGAGGGGGCCACCAGGACGGTGCGTCGGAGCCGGCCTTCTCCTTGGTCCTTGGGGACCTGGAGCCGCTACGATCGACCGCCTTTGTCATCACGCTGGACACGGACACCCGCCTGCCGATGGACGCGGGCCACAAGCTGGTCGGCACGATGGCCCACCCGCTCAACCGGCCGCGCTTCGACCCCGTCGCGGGTCGGGTGCGAGAGGGCTACGCGATCCTCCAGCCGCGGGTCGCCATCCACCTGCCAGCGACTCGTCGCTCCTGGTTCGTGCGACTGTTCGCCGGTGAGTCGGGCACGGATCCCTACACGCAGGCGGTCTCGGATGTCTACCAGGATCTGTTCAGGGAGGGCTCGTTCGTCGGCAAGGGCATCTACGATTTCGACGCCTTCACCTTGGCCCTGGAAGGGCGGCTGCCCGACAACCTCATCCTCAGCCACGACCTGATCGAGGGTTGCTTCGCACGCAGCGGGCTGGTCAGCGACGTGCTGCTCTACGAGGACCATCCCAGCTGCTACTTGGAGGACGGCGCCCGGCGCCGCCGCTGGACTCGTGGCGACTGGCAGATCATGTTCTGGCTGCTGCCGTGGGCGCCCGGCCACGACGGCGTCTGGGGCCGCAACCCCCTGAGCTGGCTGAGCCGCTGGAAGATCTTCGACAACCTGCGCCGCAGCCTGGTGCCCGGGTCGACCCTGGCGGCGGTGGTCGCCGGCCTCGTGCTGCTGCCGAGCCCGGGGATCGTCACGGCAGTGGTCCTCGGCTACACCTTCCTGCCCCCCTTGCTGGCCAGCCTGAGCGCGGCCCTGCGGCGGCCCGAGCGCACGGCGCCGGTCGCCCACCTCCGGGTCGAGGCCCGAGCGACCTCGCTGCGGCTGGTCAAGGCGGCGCTGGGGCTGGCCTTCCTGCCCGAGGATGCCCGCAACAGCGTGGACGCCATCGGCCGCTCCACCGTGCGGATGACCGTGACCCGCCAGGGCCTGCTGGAGTGGCGCAGCGCGGGCCACCGCTCGGGCGGGGACCTGCGGGCCTTCGTCAACGGCATGCCCACCGGTCCGTTCCTGGTCCTGGCGCTGACCGCGGTGCGGCTGCTCCAGGGCGGAGCGCTGCTGGATCCGGCCCTGATCCTGCTGGTCCCCTGGCTGCTCTCGCCGCTCTTCGCGGCCTGGCTGAGCGCCGCGCGCGAGGAGCGTCCGCCTCCGCTTCCTCAGCAGGTCGAGGACGAGCTGCGGCGGCTGGCACGAAGGACCTGGCGCTTCTTCGACCGCTTCGTGGGCCCGGAAGACAACCACCTGCCGCCCGACAACTTCCAGGAGGAGCCCAGCCCGGTGGTGGCCCACCGGACCTCGCCCACCAACATCGGCGTCTCCCTGCTGGCCAGCCTTGCGGCCCACGACTTCGGCTTCATCTCGACCCGCCGGCTGCTGGACCGCACCGAGGACACCCTGGCGACCGTCGAGAAGCTCGACCGCTTCCGGGGCCATCTGTACAACTGGTACGACACCCGCACCCTCCAGCCCCTCCCCCCTCTGTACGTGTCAACGGTCGACAGCGGCAACCTGCTGGGTCATCTGCTGGTCCTGGAGGCTGGCCTTCGCGAGCTCGGCGACCAGCCGGTGGTCGGCCCCCGGGCCTGGCAGGCGCTGGCGGACCTCATCGACATGCTGGCGAAGGCCTCGCCCTCGCGAGCCGAGGCGCTGGCCCCGCTGCGGGCCCGCCTTGTCCCGCCTCCTGCGACCCTGGGTGGCGCCTGGAGCCTGGCGCAGGCGCTGCAGGCGAGGCTGGAGGCGCTCCCGCCGCCAGAGCCGGGCGAGACCTGGGCTGAGGAGCTGCTTCGGCAGGCCATGGACACCATCGTCGAGCCCCTCAGCGCCCTGTGTGCCTGGCTCCCGCTGCTCTCCGAGCCGACCGAGCCGATCTCCCCCGCCCGCCGCCTCGGGATGGGGCCTGCGGATCCGGTGCCGACCCTCGACCAGGTCGCGCGGCTGGACGGCGGAGCGCCCCCCTCGGGAGAGGGCGCGCCCTGGCTGGTCGAGGCGGGCAAGGCGGGGCGGCGGGCCCAGGCGATGCTGGCCACGGCGAGGTCGCTGGCCGGTCGAGTGAGGAGGGTCGCCAAGATGGACCTCGACTTCCTCTACGACCCCGGCCGGAGTCTGTTCACGATTGGCTACGGCGTGCCCGATCACCGGCGAGACGCCGCCTGCTACGATCTGCTGGCCTCCGAGGCGCGCCTGCTCAGCTACATCGCGGTCGCGCAGGGCAGCGTGCCCCAGGCGCACTGGTTCGCCCTGGGGCGCGCGGTGACCTCCTGGCAGAACGACGCGACGCTGCTGTCCTGGAGCGGCTCGATGTTCGAGTACCTCATGCCGCTGCTGGTGATGCCCACCAACCCGGGGACCTTGCTGGACCAGACCTACCGGACGGTCGTCGGGAGGCAGATTGAGTACGGCAAGAAGCTGGGCATGCCTTGGGGGGTCTCGGAGTCGGGGTACAACCTGGTCGACAGCCAGTCCAACTACCAGTATCGAGCCTTCGGAGTCCCGGGACTGGGCCTGCAGAGGGGGCTGGGCGAGGACCAGGTGGTCGCGCCCTACGCCACCGCCCTGGCCTTGATGGTGGCGCCCGAGGCCGCCAGCCTGAACCTGCGGCGGATGCGGGAGCAGGGCTTCGAGGGTGCGTACGGCTTCTACGAGGCCATCGACTACACCCGGCGCCGGCAGCTGCCCGGTGAGCGCGGGACGGTGGTGCGATCGTACATGGCCCACCACCAGGGGATGAGCCTGCTGGCCCTGGCCTATGCCCTGCTGGACCGTCCCATGCAGCGGCGCTTTCGCTCGCACGCGTCCCTGCGGGCGGTCGAGCTGCTGCTGCACGAGCGCGTGCCCAAGCAGCTGGCCCGGATCCCCCACCTGGGGGAGCTCGTCAAGGACACCCCCGTCGGCGTCTCCGCGCCACCGGTCCTGTTCGTCGTCAACACCCCGCACACCCCGCGACCCGAGGTCCACCTGCTGTCCAACGGTCGGTATTCGGTGATGGTCACGGCGGCGGGTGGAGGCTACAGCCGGTGGAAGGGCCTCGCCCTGACCCGATGGCGGGAGGACCCCACCCGCGACGACTGGGGGACCTTCTGCTATGTCCGAGAGCTGAATGTGACAGACGACGTGGAGCACAGCAGGGAGGCCGGCGGCCGTCGCTGGTCGGCGATGCACCAGCCCACGGGGGTGGAGGCGGAGCACTACGAGGCGATCTTCCCCCAGTCCCGGGCCGAATTCCGGCGCCGGGACCATGGCATCGACCTGCACAGCGAGCTGACGGTCTCTCCCGAGGACGACATCGAGCTGCGACGCTTCACGCTGTCCAACCTGGGCTCCATGACCCGCGTCATCGAGCTGACCAGCTACGCCGAGGTGGTCCTGGCGCCGCAGGGGGCGGACGAAGCCCACCCGGCCTTCAGCAACCTCTTCGTCGAGACCGAGGTCCTGCCCGCCGTGCAGGCGATCCTCTGCTCCCGCCGGCCGCGGACCGACGACGAACACACCCCCCTGCTCTTCCACCTGATGACCACGACCGGCAGCTTCACGGGGCCGCTGGAGTTCGAGACCGATCGACGGACCTTCCTGGGACGAGGCCGCACCTCGTCCGATCCGGCCGGGGTGATGAAGGGCACGTCCGGCGCGGTCCTCGATCCGATCGTCGCCATCCGCTGCCGCCTGACCCTCGCGCCCGAACAGTCGGTCAGCGTCCACCTCGTCACGGGGGTCGCCGCCACCCGGCCGGAGGCCCTGGTCCTGGTGGACAAGTACAAGGACTGGCACTCGGGGGACCGTGTGTTCGAGCTGGCTTGGACCCACCGGCAGGTCGCCCTGCGCCAGCTCGGGATCTCGGAGTCCGAGGCCGACCTGTACCTCCGCATGGCCAGCCCGTTGGTCTATGCGAACCCGCAGGGCCGGGCGCCGGTCGGCGTGCTGGCCCGGAATCGGCGCGGACAGTCGAGCCTGTGGGCTTATGGAATCTCCGGTGACCTGCCCATCGTGCTCCTCCGGGTCGCCTCCTTGCAGTCCATCGAGGTGATCCGCCAGGTGATCCGGGCCCACTCCTGGTGGCGAGGGTTGGGCCTGGCGGTCGACCTCGTGGTGTGGGACGAGACCGAGGGCGGCTACCAGAACTCCCTCAACGACCTGGTCCTCTCCGTGCTCTCCACGGGCGGCGGCGCCCCGCTGCTGGACGTGCCCGGGGGCATCTTCGTGCGGAGGCTCGACCAGTTCGCCGAGGAGGACCGGATCCTGCTCCAGACCCTCGCCCGCATCCTGCTGACCGGTGGGGGAGGGTCCCTGGAGGCGCAGCTCTCCCATGGCTCGCGGATCGTCGCGCCGATGCCCTCCCTGCTGCCGGAGTTCCTGCCCTTCCGCGAGCGGACGCGCGCGGTGTCCGACCCGGGCCTGGGGGATCCCGATGGCCACGACGAGGCTAGCGGCGGCTACCAGATCACCACCTCACACGCCCGTCGGACCCCCGCCCCCTGGTCGATGATCCACTCCAATCCCCACTTCGGGACGCTCGTGACCGAGAGCGGGGGGGGCTACACCTGGTGCGAAAACGCCCACGACTTCCGCCTGACCCCCTGGGACAACGATCCGGTCAGCGACCGGACCGGCGAGGCGTACTACATCCGAGACGAAGAGACCGGACTGTTCTGGACGCCGACGCCGCTGCCGGCAGGGGGGGACGCTCCCTACATCACCCGCCATCGTTTCGGATCCTCGACCTTCTCCCACGCCAGCCACGGCATCCAGTCGGAGCTGACGGTCTTCGTCGCCATCGATGCTCCAGTGAAGATGGTCCTGATCCGGTTGACCAACCTGTCGAGTCGCCCTCGGAGCCTGACGGTCACGGGCTACTGCGAGTGGGTCCTCGGCGAGCATCGCTCCAAGGGGCTGCTGCACATCAGCAGCGAGGTGATCGGGACCGATGGGGCGCTGCTGGTGCGGAACCCCTACCACCCCGAGTTCGGCGGTCGGATCGGCTTCTTCGACGTCAGTGATCGGGAGCGGACCCTGACGGGAGATCGGAGCGAGTTCCTGGGTCGGAATGGGAGTCCGGCCCGACCGGCGGCGCTGGGCAAGCAGCGCCTCTCGGGCCGGGTCGGGGCCGGGCTGGACGCCTGCGCCGCGATGATGGCGCCGGTCAGCCTCGCCCCGGGTGCGAGCCACGAGCTGGTCTTCGTCCTCGGCGTCGGGCGCGAGGTCTACGATGTCCACACGCTGCTGCATCGTTTCGGCCAGGTCGCCGAGGCGAGGCAGGCGCTCCTGGCGGTGGAGCGGCACTGGCAGGAGGTCCTGGGGGCGGTCCGGATCCAGACCCCCGACCCCTCGCTGGATCGGCTGGTGAATGGCTGGTTGCCCTACCAGGTGCTGGCCTGTCGGATCTGGTCCCGGACCGGCTTCTACCAGTCGGGGGGCGCCTACGGGTTCCGGGATCAGCTTCAGGACGCGATGGCCCTGCTGAACATCCGACCGGTGATGCTGCGGGATCAGATCATCCGCTGTGCCGGGCGCCAGTTCATCGACGGGGATGTGCAGCACTGGTGGCACCCGCCCTTCGGGCGCGGGGTGCGCACGCACTGTTCGGACGACTACCTGTGGCTGCCCGCGGCGGTCACCCGGTACGTCACCGGGGTCGGCGACACCGGGGTGCTCGACGTTCGTGTGCCCTACATCGAGGGGAGGCAGGTCAAGCCCGACGAGGAGGCCTATGTCGACCTCCCGCGCCAGTCCGAGTCCTGGGGCACCGTGTACGAACACTGCGTGCGAGCCATCCAGCGGGGCCTGCGCTTCGGGGCCCACGGCCTGCCCTTGATGGGGTCGGGGGACTGGAACGACGGGATGAACCTCGTCGGGGCCCGCGGTCGAGGCGAGAGCGTCTGGCTGGCCTTCTTCCTGTACGATGTGCTCAGCCGCTTCGCGGAGGTGGCCCGGCTGCACGACGACCTCGCCTTCGCCGCGACCTGCGAGCAGGAGGCGGTGGGCCTCGCCGCGCGCATCGAAGCCAGCGGCTGGGATGGCTCCTGGTATCGTCGGGCCTGGTTCGACAACGGCGAGCCCCTGGGGTCCTCGGTCAACAGCGAGTGCCAGATCGACTCCCTCCCCCAGACCTGGGCGGTGCTCTCGGGGGCCGCCGATCCCGAGCGTGCCCGGATCGCGATGGACTCGGTCGACGCGCGCCTCGTGGACCGGAGCCTCGGCATCGTCAAGCTGTTCACCCCGCCCTTCGACGTCTCGACTCCGAACCCGGGCTACATCCGGGGCTATGTCCCTGGGGTGCGCGAGAACGGCGGGCAGTACACCCACGCCGCGCTGTGGACGGCGATGGCCTTCGCGCGGCTGGGCGACCGTGAGCGCGCCTGGGAGATCACAAACATGCTCAACCCCTTCTCCCACACCCGGACCGCTGCCGAGCGCGAGCGCTACCGGGTCGAGCCCTACGTGATCGCCGCCGATGTGTACGCCGTGGAGCCCCATGGCGGCATGGGCGGGTGGACCTGGCACACGGGCTCGGCGGGCTGGATGCTGCGCCTGGTCCTGGAGTCCCTGCTGGGGCTGCGCCTGGAGGTGGACCGCCTGTACCTCGAGCCCTGCGTGCCACCGGACTGGGCCGGCTTCACCATCCAGTACCGCTACCGCAAGACCGTCTACGAGCTGCGCGCTCGCCCGGCGCCGCAGGGCGGGCCCGCCCGCGGGATGTCCCTGGACGGGGTCAGCCTCTCCACGCCCTACCTGACCCTGGTCGACGATCACCGGCCGCACGTGGTCGACATCGGCTACTTGCCCCCTCTTGTGAACCAATCAAAGTGACGGATGCGCTCCCTCAATTTGGTCGGTCACCGTCTCGGCCCGGCCGCGGACGATCCCGCAAGTCCCCGCGCTGGCTGGCAGGTGGCGGCTGGCATGGCCCTTGCTCTCTTGGCCTGGAGCGACGGCACAGGCGGCGCCTCCAGACCCGACGGACCTCTCGTTCGGCTGGAACAGCAACAATCCCAGGAGACGAGATGACCTACCCGAGCACCACACAGACCCGGACTGCCGCCGGAGCCGGATTCCTTCTGCTGGCAGTCTTCTCGCTCAGCGCCTGCGGTGAGAAGCTCGACGACGTCAACTCGGAGGCCGCTTGCTCCAACTACTGTGACAAGATGTACGCCTGCGACGAGTACGACGCCACCAGCGACGAAGAGGCCACCTGCGTCTCGGAGTGCCGCGACACCATCGAGAACGAGTGCGGCAACGATGCCCAGGGCGAGGCCAACACCATCATCCAGGAGTGCGTGGACCTGGCCTGTGATGACTTCTGGCCCTGCATGGTCTACGAAGAGGCCCCGGAGTGCTTCGAGTTCGTGCCTGAGCGTGACTGAGGATGCTGACCACCATCGCCATCATCCTGATCATCCTCTGGCTGCTGGGAGTTGTGACCTCGAACACGATGAACGGGTTCATTCACATCCTGATCGTCATCGCGGTGATCGTGCTCCTCATTCGTGTCATACGCGGTCAGCGCATCCTCTGAGCGCCGAGCAGCCCCTAATCCACACATCCACTGGAGAGACCATGTCTCATCACCTTCGAAACACGGTGGCGCTCCTCGCCATCTGCGCAGGCCTCGCCGGCTGCGCCAGCAAGACCGCCCTGAAGACCGACAGCTCGACGGCCGCCATCCGGACCGCGGAGGAGCTGGGCGCGCCCCAGGTCGCCCAGGCCTCCCTGCACCTGCAGCTCGCCAAGGAGGAGCTGGAGGCGGCCACCGCGCTCCACGAGGACGGCAAGAAGGAGGAGGCGACCTCCATGCTGCTGCGAGCCGAGGCCGACGCCGAGCTGGCGATCGCCCTCTCCCGGGCCGACGCCGAGCGGACCGAAGCCGAGAACGCCATGGAGCGTGTCCGGACCCTCCGAGCCCAGAACCCCTACTCCACTGGCGGTGACAAGTGAAGCTCTACTCTCCCTCTGCCCTCGTGCTGGCGGCCCTGCTGGTCGGCTGCGCCCCCAAGGTCCCCATGGAGCTCGCCAACGCGCGCAGCACCTACCACCGCGCCAGCAACGGCCCGGCCAAGACGCTGGTCCCCGCGGAGCTGCACAAGGCCGGCGAGGCCCTGGAGCAGGCCGAGGTCGCCTTCAAGGACGATCCCAAGGGCTACCACACCCTGGACCTGGCCTACGTCGCCCAGCGCAAGGCCGAGCTGGCAGAGACGCTGGCCATCCATGCCAGCGAGTCCGGGCGCATGGCGGACGCCAACGCCTCCTACCAGAGCACCCAGGACAGCATCATGCTGCGGACCCGCTCCGACCTGGCGACCTCGCAGACCGACCTGGCTGCCTCTCAGAGCGCGGGCGCGGTGACCTCCGCCCAGCTTGCCGTCTCGGAGGAGGCGCGGCTCCTGGCCGACCAGAGGGCCAGGGACGCGATGGAGGCCCTGGCCAAGCTCGCGGCCGTCAAGGAGGAGGCCCGCGGCATGGTCATCACCCTCTCGGGCAGCGTGCTGTTCGCCTCGGACGAGTCGACGCTCCTTCCTGCGGCGCAGACGCGCCTCGCCCAGGTGGCGGACACGCTGCTGACCACCAAGGAGCGGTCCTTGCTGATCGAGGGCCACACGGACTCCCAGGGCAGCGACGAGCACAACATGGCGCTCTCGCAGCGTCGGGCCGACGCGGTGCGGGCCTTCCTGGGGCAGCGCGGCTACGACACGGCTCGGATCCGGGCCGTCGGGGTCGGCGAGGGTCGGCCCGTCGCCGAGAACGAGAGCCCGGAGGGGCGGGCCAACAACCGGCGCGTCGAGATCGTCGTCGAGCCGGCCGCCAAGGCGGAGCGGTAGCCCTGCGTGGGCGCACACGACGAGGTTGGCCGCACCGTCATCTCCACCAGCATTGACCGACTGGCGCTGGGGGTCCATGACGGTGCGGCTTTCGTGGGTCGCTTCTTCAAGGAGGTGGCCCGGCCGCCATACCATCTCCGCGAGATCATCCATCAGTGCTACGAGGTCGGATACCGCACGCTCCCCCTGATCACGCTGACCGGGCTGATCACGGGGATCGTCTTCACAAAACAGTCCAGGCCGTCCCTGGCTGCCTTCGGGGCGACCTCCTGGCTGCCCTCGCTGATCACGATCGCCTTGATCCGCTCGCTGGCCCCGCTGATCACCGCGCTCATCTGCGCCGGCAAGGTGGGGTCCAGCATCGGCGCCGAGCTGGGTTCGATGAAGGTCACCGAGCAGGTGGAGGCCATGGAGGTCTCGGCGATCAACCCCTTCAAGTACCTGGTGGTGACGCGGACCCTCGCGACCACATTGATGGTGCCGGCGCTGACCTTGTACTGCGGGGTGGTGGGGCTCTTCGGCTCCTTCCTGAATGTCCGCGGCAACGAGGCGGCCAGCCTCGCCAGCTTCCTGAAGAGCGGCTTCTCCACCATCGGCTTCCTGGACCTCGGCTCATCCGTCGTCAAGGCCGCGGTCTATGGGTTCAGTGTCGGCATCATCGCCTGCTACCATGGCCTGAGGGCCACGTCGGGCACCCAAGGGGTCGGTCGGGCGGCGACCGCCTCGGTGGTCATGTCCATGTTCGTGATCTTCGTAGAGGAGGTGTTGATCGTCCAGGTGAACGTCTGGTTGCGGGGCTACGGCTTATGAGCGTCCTGCCTGAGCCGACCGCCGCACCCGAACGCGAGCCGGTCATCTCGATACGCGGACTGCAGAAGTCCTTCGGAGCGCTCTCGGTGCTCCGCGATGTCGATCTGGAGGTGCGCACCGAGGAGAACCTCGTCGTGCTGGGTCGCTCCGGCTCGGGCAAGTCGGTCCTGATCAAGATCATGGTCGGCTTGCTTCAGGCCGATGCCGGAGAGGTGGTGATCCTGGGCCAGTCGCTGGTCGGCCTGCAGCGCCGGCCGCTCGACGCGCTGCGTCGCCGGATCGGCTTCTCCTTCCAGAGCAGCGCGCTGTACGACAGCATGAGCGTCGGGGAGAACCTCGCGTTCCCCCTGCGGATGAACATGACCGACCTGCGCGCATCCGAGGTGAACGACCGGGTGCGGGAGTCGCTGGACGAGGTCGGCCTCGTCGACTCGATCGGCAAGATGCCCTCGGAGCTCTCCGGGGGGCAGCGCAAGCGGGTCGGCATCGCCCGCACCCTCATCCTGCGGCCGGAGATCATGCTCTACGACGAGCCGACGGCGGGCCTGGACCCCGTCACCAGCGCCGAGATCAACGAGCTGATCCGCAAGGTCCAGACGGACTACAATACGGCCGCCATCATCATCACCCATGACCTGAGCTGCGCACGCGCGACCGGCGATCGGGTCGCGATGCTGCTGGAGGGGCGGGTGTACCGGAGCGGGACCTTCGACGAGGTCTTCGACACCCGCGATCCCCTCGTCACCGGCTTCTACGACTACAACTTCATCCGTGAGTCCACGCCATGAGCCCCCCTCCCCAGCGCCAGGCCGTCATCGTCGGCGTGTTCACCACAATCGCCATCGCGATCCTGATCGGCGGGATCCTGACCATCGGTGATCTGAACGACACCTTCACCCGCAAGGTGCAGGTCAGCGCGGTCTTCGACGAGGTCGGGGGCTTGCAGCGGGGCGACAACATCTGGTTCTCGGGGGTCAAGGTCGGCGTGGTCACGGAGCTGCGCTTTCAGGGCGACGCGCAGGTCGTCGTCGAGATGAAGGTCGACGAGGCGGCGACGGAGTTCATCGCCCGGGACTGCCAGGCCAGGGTCAGCAGCGACGGCCTGATCGGGAGCCGGATCGTGGTCCTGTATGGCGGGTCGGCCGAGGCGCCGCGCCTGGAGGAGGGCGATGAGCTGGAGGTGGGGGTGGCGCTGTCGACTGACGACATCATGCGGGTCTTTCAGGAGAACAATGAGAACCTGCTGGCGATCACCACAGACCTCAAGGGCATCAGCGGCGACCTGGCCAAGGGGAGGGGGACGCTGGGGCGGCTGCTGGAGGACGAGCTGATGTCGACGCAGGTCGCGGAGACGGTGACCAGCCTGAGCCTGGCCTCGGAGGAGGCGCGCACCATGGGCGCGAGCATGTCCAGCTTCGCCGGCAAGCTGAACCGCGAGGGGACCCTGCCGGGCGACCTGGTCAATGACACCACCAGCTACGCCGCGCTGACGAGGACCGTGACCAGCCTGGAGCAGGCCGGCGCCCGGGCCTCCACCATGGTCGACGGCCTCGCCACTGCGGTCGACGACCCGCTCAGTCCGCTGGGGACCCTGCTGCGGGACCGGGCCGCCGGAGCGGATCTGAAGCAGACCCTGGAGCAGGTCAACCAGGGCAGCGCGCTGCTCAGCGAAGACCTGGAGGCCCTGCAGCACACCTTCCCGCTGAAGGGCTACTTTCGGCGACAGGCCCGCAAGGCCGAGAAGGCCGAGAAAGCCGAGAAGTCCAAGAAGAGCGACGAGACGCCATGAACGGCAGCGACGAGCCCGCCATGCCCTTCCGCGTGCGTCCGACCTTGATCACCTGGCTGCTCCTGTCGCTGGTGGTGTTGGTCCCCTTCTTCATGATGCTGCGCCCCTACCTGGTCAGCCTGGCGAGCGGGGTGATCCTGGCGGTGCTGGTGTACCCGCTCTACGCGCGCCTGCGGCGGTACCTGCCGAAGTGGGCGGCGGGGCTGCTGGTCAGCCTCGGGGTGGTCCTCTTGGTCTTGATCCCGGCCACGGCGATGGCGATCGGGGCGTTTCGCCAGGGGGCCGCCATCATCGCCCAGCTCACGGGAGATGACGCGCCGACCCTGGTCGAGTTCGTCGAGATGCTGCGCCGATGGGTGCCGTTCCTCGACACCTTTGCCGACCCAGGTGAGATCAAGACCGCCCTACAGGAGGGCCTCCGCTCGGTCGCGAGCTGGGGCAGCTCCTTCGCCCTGCGCCAGCTCCAGGCCCTGCCGGTGCTCCTCATCCACCTCGCGATGGTGGTGCTCTCGACCTACTTCTCGCTGGTGGATGGCCGCCGCCTCTACGCCTGGATCGGATCCAAGCTGCCCCTCTCGGCCTCCATCCGCTCGGAGCTGGCGGACTCCTTCCACTCGGCCACCAACGCGGTCGTGATGGCCTCCCTGGCCGGATCGGCCAGCCAGGCGGCCATCATCTTCGTCGGCTTCCGCGCGCTCGGCGTGCCATCGGCCTTGCTGGCCGCGGGGCTCACCTTCGTGCTGAGCTGGGTGCCCAACCTCGCTTTCGTGGTCTGGGTGAGCGGGGCGATCTACCTGTACAGCGAGGGCTCCATGGTGCGCACGGGGGTCATGGTCGGCATCGGCGTCGTCGTCGGGCTGGTGGACAATGTGGTCCGGCCGCTGGTCCTGCGGGGTCAGCGGGAGATCCACCCGATGGTCAGCCTGGTCGCGATCCTGGGCGGCATCGTCGCCTTCGGCCCGGCGGGGGTGTTCCTGGGGCCGCTGGTGGCCTGCATGGCCATCGCGATCCTGGAGATCTGGCCGGCGGTGGCGTCGTACTGCGGCATCGCGGTGAGCGGATCGGGGGACACGGTCCCGCATGTCCCGCGGCCCTGGGACGTCGTCGAGGATACTCCTGACGGGCCCATGTCCCAGCTCCCTCCCCCCGCCTGAGGTCCTGATGTGGAGAGCCGCCAAGTCCATGCTCCGCACGATGGGTCTGCTGCTGATCCTGGCGGCGGCGCTGGAGATCGCGCTCCACACCTTCCTGAACGTGTGGCTGGCGATCGCGCTGAACAACCGGCCGGAGCGCTTTCACCTGAGCCACGACCTGGCGTGGATGGTGGTACCTGGAGAGGTCCATGTCCGCGGCTTGAAGATCCGGCAGCAGGGCAAGCGTGATCAGTGGATCCTGGAGGTGGACCGGGCCACCGTCCGCATCGATGTGTTGACCCTCTTGGACCGGCGCTTTCGGATCACCCACGCGGTCGCGTCCGGGGCCGGTTTTCGCTGGCGGGCCCGGGCCGATGTGCGACAGGGCCCGAGATCGCTGGGGGAGCCCGACATCCCCGGATTCACCAACCCTCCCGACCCCACCCCCGAAGCGCTGTACCCGCCAGCCCGGCCCTGGCGGGTGGAGCTGGAGGACCTGGACATCACGAACATCCGGGAGATCTGGCTCGACGACTTCCGTTATAGCGGCGCCGCGCGGGTCCAGGGCTCGCTGACGATCCAGGCGCACAAGTGGCTGGAGGCCGAGTCCATCCNNATCCTCAGCGTCCACCAGGGCCAGCTCACCCGCGACGACGAGAGCCTCGTGACGGGCCTGCATGGCGAGGTCGCCTTCGACCTGGTCGGCAGCGAGCCCAAGGAGATGGTCGGGCGCAGCCTGCTGGGCGCGATGAGCGGGACGGTGGCCTTGCAGGCGAACATCCACGGCCTGGAGTTCCTGGAGTACTACATGGGAGGAGCGCCCTGGCTGGATCTTCGCGGCGGGCAGGGGGCCGTCGAGCTGGATCTCCGGATGGAGGATGGCGCATTTCGGGTGGGCAGCCGGGTCCTGGTCGAGATGGCCGACGTCGTCGCCGGCATGCAGGATCACACCGTGGTGGGGGATGGCGAGGTGGTGGTCTCGGTGGACGACGAGGAGGGGTTCCCGCAGACCACCGTTCGGGTCGACCTGCTGAACGTGGAGATCCGGGAGGAGGGAGGGCAGCTCCCGCTGGTCCAGGGGCCGGGGTTCCACCTGGTGGCGACCACTCCGGACGTGGCGATGGACCGTCCGTTCACGTCGCTGCGGGTCGAGCTGGAGCTGCCGGAGGCCCAGATCCCCGAGATGTCCCAGTACCAGGCGTACCTTCCGCAGGACTTGGGGCTGAGCGTACGTTCGGGGAGCGGCACCATCGAGGGGTGGCTGCGGGTCTGGACCGAGCAGGGGGACTGCGAAGGCGAGGTCCGGCTGAGCGGGAGCCAGGTGGAGGCGACCCTGGACGCCTTGCGGATGCGCGCCGATGTGAAGGTCGTCGGGCGGGTGGTGCGCGGGAACCTCAGCAGCGGCGAGTACGACATCTCGGGTAGCTCGGTGGAGCTGCGCCAGGTCCGCGTCCTCTCCGGCCTCGACGCGCGGGATGGCAAGGACGACTCCCGGGGCTGGTGGGCGGTGATGCGGCTGCCCCAGGGATCCGTCGCGGTTGGGGCCCCGATCTTCCTGAAGGGTCGGCTGGAGCTGCAGACCCGGGACACCGTCCCCTTCGTGACCATCTTCTCGGCTCGGAACCACCTGCCCGGCTGGGTCCGTGGGCTGCTGAACGCTCGACCGGTGCGGGGTACCGCCTGGGTGTCCGTCGGCGATCACGCCCTGCGCGTGTCCGATCTGCGGCTTACGGCTGGCAAGTTCGAGGTGTTGCTGGAGCTGCAGCGCCGTCGCAGCACCGAGGGGAAGCTGTTCGCGCGCCGAGGCAAGCTCTCGGTCGGGATGAGCCTGAGCAAGGAGAAGAACCGGATCCGCTTGATCGGTTCGAGAAAGTGGTACGACGCCGAGCCCAACCCCCGCTGAGGCGCCGGCGGTGGCTAGTGGGGCGGCGGCCCGCGCGGCGGCTGTGGGGTGCGGGCCCCCTCCTTGCGGTAGCGGCGGAGCTTGCGGTACAGCGTGGCCGTGCCGATCTCGAGCTGCTGGGCAGTGCGTGCCTGGTTCCCCTGGTTTCGGTCCAGCGCCGCCAGGATGTACTCGCGTTCGACCTCGTCCAGCAGCCTCACCGAGCTGGAGGTGGGGGTGGTCGCGCCGAGCGCTGGCCGAAGCTCGACGGGCAGGTTCCCGAGCTCGACCCGATCCCCGGAGCAGATCGCGGCGGTCTTGTGCATGACCTCCTCCAGCTCTCGGACGTTGCCCGGCCACGAGTAGCCCAAGAGGCACTCGACCACCGCTGGGGCGAAGCCGGGCAGACGCCGACGGGTGGACAGCGCCGCCTCGGCGAGCATCAACCGCGCCAGCGGGAGGATGTCCTCGCGGCGCTCGCGGAGGGCGGGGACGTACAGCTCGAGCGCGTGAAGGCGGCGCAGGAGCTCCGGTTGACGCCCGCCTTGTCCTCTCCCGCCTTGGGCCGGGCGGGCGGGCGGACTTCGGCTGGTGGTGGCGATCAGGCGCACGTCCACCGGTCGGCTGTGCCGCTCGCCGACACGACAGATCTCGCCACGGTCCAGGACTCGCAGGATCTTCGTCTGGATCTCCGTAGGAGCGTCGGCGACCTCCTCCAGGAGCAGGGTCCCGTGGCTGGCGCCCTCGAACAGTCCGATGCGGTCCTCGGCGGCGTCGTCGAAGGCCCCGCGGGCGTGGCCGAACAGCTCGCTCTCCAGCAGGGCTTCGGGGAGGTCGCCGCATCGCCCCGTCACGAAGGGCCCCGCCTCGCGCCGGGAGAGCTCGTGGATCCGGCGCGCGATGCGCTGCTTGCCGACCCCCTCCTCCCCGGTCAGGAGGACCGGGTCTTCGCCCTGGGCGAGCTGGCGTGCGCCCTCCAGGAGCGTGGACATCGCGGCGCTGTTGGCGATGGTGCGCCCGGGAGAGCCGACCTCCGGAGCCAGCCGGGTGAGGGCGAAGCGGCGCTGTCGCAGGGTCCGCTCGGTGCTCCTCAGGGTGGAGTGGATCTGCTGCAGGGTCGGGTCCAGGCAGTTGTCCTGCCGTCCACGGGTGTAGCAGAAGAGCTCGGCGGCCCGGCGGGCGGGCCAGGCCGCGCGGTTGCGGCCGATGAAGTGACAGGCCGCGTCCCCGCGGGCGACGCAGCGATCCTCGGTCACGAAGATGGCCTCGCCGACTGCGCGGCTGAGGTAGCCGCTCTGCAGGCCGCAGAGGGTCCAGCAGCTGGGCTCGTGGGCGCGGCCGAAGCACAGCATGTGTTGCTCGGCCTCGAAGGAGCTGTGCAGCGTGCAGCCCTCCTCGGAGAGCGAGTCGCTTGTCGAGGCGCATGCGTTGAACAGACCTCCCAGCACGCTCATCCGACAGCCGGCCCGGACCCACTCCTCGGGGGAGTCCCAGTCGAAGGCCTTCTCCATGGCCTCCGCCAACCACCACCCGTACGAATAGCCCACCTGTCCCAGCATCGCGCCCGCGGCGGAGGACCCCAGCCCACGGACGAGCTGTTCGTGGAGGATGCCCATCGCCACGGCGTCGAGCAGCAGGGTTCGCTGTCCCGCGAACGAGATCAGCCCGCCGGCTGGATGCAGGCGGAGCAGATCGTGAACGGAGAGGTCGTCGGCTCGCATGGCGGGTCCCGGGTGAACCGACGGCGGGTGCCGCCGTTCAGAAGGTCAGGCCGAGCTGGAACCCGGTCGGGGAGCTGATTCGAGCCAGCAAGGCGTTGCGCTGGCTGAAGTGGTATCGGGCGCCGATGCCGATGTTGGGCGCGGCGTAGAAGCCTGTGCCTCTCCGCAGGTACTTGGAGTCGCCGACCCAGAGGGAGAGGCCGGCCTCGGGGAAGACGGACCACTCATCTCCGATGTAGAAGTTCCACTGGGCGACGATGCTGGGGATCAAGTAGGGCCCACCATCGTAGTAGTCGCGGTAGAAGTTGACGAAGTAGCCGTCGAGTCCGACGCTCAGGGCGAGCTCGTCGTCGGTGTTCTGGATGAAGCCCTCACGCAGCAACGGGACGTCCACCCGGAAGCCGGCGCCAAAGGAGCCGTAGCCGCCGAGATCGGCGTGGACGTCGACCCGGGCGCCGCCGATGTGGTTGGAGGCGTTGGAGGATGGCGACTGCGCCTGGGCGGTGCCAACCGCGGCGAGGCTTGTCGCGGCGAGAGCTGCGATGAGCAGGGAGCGAGCGAGGTGCATGGTGATCTCCGTTTGGGGATCGTACCCATCGCAAGACATGTGCCAGACCGGACAAGCGCGCGATTTCAACACCCTGCAGGTTCCATCTGCCAAATGTGGGGCCGCTCAGGCATCGAAGTGATGCCCGGTGCCCATCACTTCGATGGAGGGCGGCTCGGCGAGGGGTGCTACTCGGTGGTCTTGCTACGCCCGGCGACGCGGCCGTAGCTCTTCAGCTTGCGGTAGAGCGTGGCCGTCCCGATGCCGAGCTGCTGAGCCGTGCGGGTCTGGTTGCCGGAGTTGACCTCCAGCGCCGAGAGGATGTACTCACGCTCGACCTCTTCGAGAGGACGGACGGCGCCGGAGGTGGCGACGGCCCGGGTGAAGGCGTTGCGTAGCTCGGCGGGGAGATCTTCGACCTCGACCCGCTCGCCCAGCGACAGCGCCGCCGCCCGGTGCATGATGTTCTGGAGCTCTCGAACATTGCCCGGCCAATCGTAGCGCAGCAGCAGCTCGGCGGTGGCCGGAGACAGACCGGTGATGTCGCGCTTCATGGACAGGGCGGCCTCAGCCAGGAGCACCCTGGCCAGGGGCAGGATGTCGTCGCGCCGCTCGCGCAGGGCCGGGACGTGCAGCTCGACCACCTTCAGGCGGTAGTAGAGGTCCTGCCGGAACTGCCCGCCCGCGACGCCGTGGGCGAGGTCGCGGTTGGTCGCCGCGATGATGCGCACGTCGAAGCGGCGGCTGCGGTTCTCGCCCACCCGGCGGACCTCGTGCTCTTGAAGGGCCCGCAGCAGCTTGACCTGCATGGCGGGCGACACATCGCCGACCTCGTCCAGCAGCAGGGTCCCACCGTTGGCGGCTTCGAACAGGCCGGGGCGGTCCTGGGTGGCGCCGGTGAAGGCCCCCCGGGCGTGACCGAAGAGCTCGCTCTCCAGCAGGCTCTCGGCGATGGCCCCGCAGTTGACGGCGATGAAGGGGCCCGTCGAGCGCGTGGACTCGCTGTGGACGAGGTTCGCGATTCGTTCTTTGCCTGCGCCGCTCTCGCCGGTGATCAAGACGGTCGAGTCGACCCGCCCGACCCGCCGGGCGAGGCTGACCACCTGCCGCATGGCCGTGCTCCGCGAGACGATGTCCAGCGGCTTCTCGACCTCGGGGACGACACGAAGCAGCGCCCGGCGGCGCTCGCGGAGCTTGCGTTCGGCCAGCTTCAGCGACTCGACGACCCGCTGAAGGGAGACCTCCAGGCACTCCTCCAGGCGCCCTTCTTTGTAGAAGAGGAGGTCTGCGGCGTGGTTGTCCTTCCAGTCGGCGCGGTTGCGGGCGTGGAGGTGGCAGGTGGCGTCGCCCTTGCCCAGGCAGAGGTCTTCGAGGACGAAGATCTCCTCGCCGACGGTGCGGCTGAGGTAGCCGCTGACCAGCCCGCAGATGGTCCAGCAGGTCGGATCGTCGGAGACGCCCAGGTGGAGCAGGTGCTGCTCGGCCTCGTAGGAGGCGTCGACGGTGGCGCCGTTGCTGGTGAGCGGGTCGGGGCAGGGCGCCCGGGATCGAAACAGGCCGACCAGGGTGTGGAGCCGGGTGCCGGCCCGACGCCAGTCGTCCTTGGTCTCCCAGTCGAACTCGGACTGGACGGACTCGGCCACCCGCCAGCCGTGGGCGAAGCCAAACTGTGTGAGCACCGTGCGGGCGGCGGTGATCCCGAAGTTTTCGACCAGGTACTTGCGCAGCAAGCCCATGGCGACGGCGTCGACCAGCAGGGCCCGCTGGCCGGCGAAGCGGATCACACCGCCTTCCGGTTCGAGCTCCAGCAGCTCGTGGAGTTTCAGGTCGTCAGCTTTCATTCTATCCGGTAACGCGCCCGCAGAATTCCGGTGGGCCGTTCAGGGAAGCGCTACCCACTCGTTGCTCTCGGGCCAGCGGATCTCGATCCGGGTGATCGATCCGGGCGCCGGCGATCCGAAACGAACATCGGGCAGGGCCTGCGAGAGCAGGGTGCGGGCGTGGGAGCCGTAGCGCACCCGCTGGACGTGGCCGTCGGCGTAGACGGCCCGGACCAGGGCGCCGACGGCCGGCGCGCGATCGGGGCGGCTGAGGTCGACCCGACGGAGGCTGGCCTCGCCCGAGGTGACGTTTCGGGCGACCATCCAGGAGCGCCCCGAGACCAGCAGGTCGTCCCGGGGGGCCGTCGCCGAGGCGCGGAAGGGCTGGAGGCGGGTCTTGGTGCGGTCCAGCTCGGCGCCCTCGATCAAGGTCGCCAGCTCGATGCGCTCGAAGGTGCGGCCCCCCGNNCCCCCGCCGCGCTCGGCCGGTTCCACAACAGGTGGGAGGCCTCGGCGGCGACGAACAGGTCGGGCCACCCGTCCATGTCGGCGTCGAAGAGGCGGGCCTCCCGGGCCCCCGTCGAGCCCGCCAGGCCCAGCTCGGCGCTGGCCTCGCGGTAGCCTTGCGGTCCGCCGAGCAGCACCCGGTGGCCGCGGTCTCCGCCGACGCCGACCAGCCAGAGATCGAGGCGGTCGTCACCGTTCAGGTCCAGCACCTGGATGCTCGTCTCACGAATCCAGCCGTGCGGATCGGGCTCCTTGGAGGCCTCTACCAGGCTGAGCTCGGCCAGGATCGAGGAGACGAAGGCTCCTGCGCCGACATTCTGCCAGACCTTGACCGTACTGCCGCAGAGCACGACGAGGTCCTGCCAGCCGTCGTCGTCGTGATCGAGCCAGGCGCTGGACTCGCCGCAGACGTCGGCGAGCCCGTGCGGAGCGGCTCTGTCCTCGAAGCGCTGCTCGACCTCGTTCCAGATCAGGAGGGCCGGTGGGCCGTCCATGTTCGCGATGTAGAGCTCGTTCTTCTGGTCGTTGTCGATGTCCACCCACTCGACGCTGCGGGCCCGGCCGCTGTCCGGTGGGATTCGGCCGTGGATCGCCTCGAAGGTCGGCCCCTCGGTGGGGAGGGCCCGGTAGAGGCTGTGCTCCTTCCGCTCCTGGCTGAGGTTGAGCTTGCCGATGTTGCCGCCTCGGGCGACCACGAGGTCGGGCCGCTGCCCTCCCAGCAGCGGCGCCAGGGCCATGCCGTGGGGGTCGGGGACCCAGAAGCTCAGCGTGGGGCCCTCGAAGCGGTCTAGCTGGCCCCCGACGAACCAGGGCAGGGGCTGCTCGACGGTCTGTCCACGGGCGTCGAGCTGGACGAGGTCGACCCGCGGTGTGTTGTCCCGCGTGGTCAGTCGTACGAGCTTCTGTTGACCCCTGGGGGGAAGGCGGACGAGGACCTCCCGGTCGGAGACACGCTGGATGGCGGTCTCGTCCTCGGTGCTGAGGGGCGAGGAGAGGCTCAGTCGAACAGCGCTGGGCGCCGCGCCCGTGGCGGGGGTCTGGAGGGCGAGGTCGAAGACGGCGCCGGTGCCGTACACCTGGTAGAAGACCACCCCGTCTTCGCTGTGGGTCTTGAGCCGGGCGCGTCCACCGTAGAGGCTGCGGACGCCCGGCGGCACCGTGATCCCGGCGCTGGTGTCCCGGCGGTCCCGCGGGCGGAGCGCTCCGTCCTGGTTCTCCAGCAAGAGCAGGTTGTTGAGATGGCGGTTGATCAGCAGGTCCTCGTCGCCGTCCAGGTCGAGGTCCATGGCGAGCTGATCGAAGGGCGTCTCGCTGAGGGCGAGGCCGCCGACCTGGGTGACGGCGCTGCCCTCGACCAGCTGGAAGCGGGGAGGCGACGCCGGGAGAGGAGGGGGGGGCTGCGGAGCGGGGGTCGGGGCGCAGGAGTCCTGGAGCGCGCAGCCGGCAAGCAGCAGGAGGGCCAGCGTCACGGGTAGAACCGCTCGCCGTTGGCTGCCATCGTCCGGAGGATGGGGGCGGGCGAGAAGCGCTCGCCGTGCAGGGCGGCGAGCTGATCGAGCCGCTCCACGACGGCGGGGAGGCCCAGGATGTCCATGGTGGAGAGGGGGCCGCCGGTGTTGGGGGCGAAGCCGATGCCGAGGACGGCGCCCAGGTCGGCGTCGCGGTGTCGCTCCAGCACGCCGGCGTCCAGGCGGCGGGCGACCTCGGCGCACTGGGCCAGCAGCAGGCGCTCTCCGCAGGCCAGGGCCTGGGCGACGGGCTCGGCCGGCTTGCGCAGCGGCTCCAGGCCGGACCACATTCCCCGCCGCTTGCCGCCCTCGTAGTCGTAGAAACCCGCGCCGTGGGCCCGACCCAGGCGGCCCTGCTCGACCATCCGGCCGACCAGGGCGGCGCCCTCGATGTCGACGGCCGGTCCGATCTCGCGGCGGGCGTCCTCGAGCACATGGCGGCCCAGACTCAGAGAGACCTCGTCGAAGACCTGCAAGGGGCCGACGACCATCCCGGCCTGGCGGGCCCCCCACTCGACCAGCCGCGGGTCGACGCCCTCGGCCACGAGCTGGGCGCCTTCGAGGATGTAGGCGGAGAAGACCCGGGTGGTGTAGAAGCCGTAGCCGTCGCGCACGACGATCGGGGTCTTCTTCAGCAGGCGGCAGAGGGCCAGTCCGCGGGCGACGCTGCGCTCGTCGGTGGCCTCGCCCCGGATGATCTCCAGCAGGGGCATCTGCTCGACGGGCGAGAAGAAGTGCAGG
>DDSR01000121.1:33816-33964 GCA_002343455.1 Deltaproteobacteria bacterium UBA2385
CGGCAGGGCCGAGGTGTTGCTGGCGAAGAGGGCGTCGGGGGCGAGCAGGGGCTCGACCTCGGCGATGAGGGCCTGTTTCACGGCCTCGTTCTCGACGACGGCCTCGATCACCAGCTCGCAGCCGCGCAGATCCTGCAGGTCCAGGGTG
>DDSR01000121.1:34122-58130 GCA_002343455.1 Deltaproteobacteria bacterium UBA2385
GCCGGCGCCGAGCACGGCGGCCTTGCGCAGGGGGGCTTGGGGTTCGCGGAGGGCGGGCAGGCCCTGGTGGCGATCGGCGGCGCTCTTGTGGACGAAGAAGGTGCGCACCATGGCGCGGGCCTGGGGGCTGATGGCCAGCCGGCAGAAGGCCCGGGACTCGATCTGCAAGGCCCGCTCGAAGCGCACGCGGGCCCCCTCCTGCACGACCGAGAAGACGGCCTCGGCCGCGGGGAAGGCCCCCGCGGTGCGGGCGTAGAGCATGGCGGCGCCGGCCATGAAGACGGTGCGGACGGCCTCGCTGTCGGGGTGACCGCCGGGCCAGCGGAAGCCCTCCTGGTCCCAGGGCTGGCGGGCCTTGGGGTGGGCGGCGATCCACTCGGCGGCGGCCCGGTGGAGGGCTTCGGAGTCGGCGGCGAGGGCGTCGACGAGTCCCTTGGCCCTGGCCTTGGGGGCGCGCAGCACCTGGGCCTGGGCGATCAGCTCCAGGGCGGCCTGGACGCCGAGCAGCCGGGGCAGGCGCTGGGTGCCNNAGGGCCAGCTCGTAGCCGCCGCCGAGCGCCGAGCCTTCCAGGGCGGCGACGACCGGGACGGGGGCGGTCTCGATGCGGCGGAGGAGGTCGTGGACCGTCGCGACGAGCTCGCCCAGGGCGGCGGCGTCGGGGGGGCGGCTGAAGAGGTCGAGGTTGGCGCCGACGCAGAAGTCCTTGTGCCCGCTGGCGAGCACGATGCCACGCAGATCCGGCACCGCGAGGGCCTCGTCCAGGCCCTGGCCCAACGCAGCGACGAAGGCGGGGTCGATGGTGTTGGCGCGGCCGGGCATGGCGATGCGCAGGGTGGCGATGCTGTCGTCGACGCTGAGGTGTACAGCCATGATCAGACCCGCTCGATGATGGTGGCGATGCCCNNCCCATGCCGCCGCCGATGCAGAGGGTGACGAGGCCGGTGGCCAGGTCGCGCTCCTCCAGCTCGTCGAGGACGGTGCCGAGCAGCATGGCGCCGGTGGCGCCCAGGGGGTGGCCGAGCGCGATGGCGCCGCCGTTGACGTTGACCTTGTCGGGGTCGACGCCGAGCTGGGCCATCCAGTCCAGGGGCACGACGGCGAAGGCCTCGTTGACCTCGAAGAGGTCGATGTCGGAGATCGACATCCCGGCGCGGGCCAGGGCCCTGCGGGTGGCGGGCACGGGGCCGGTCAGCATGATGATCGGCTCCTCGCCGCAGACGGCGAAGCTGCGGATGCGGGCGCGGGGGCGGAGGCCGAGCTCCTGGCCCTTCTCCTTGCTGCCGAGCAGCAGGGCCGCGGCCCCGTCGACGATGCCCGAGCTGTTGCCGGCGGTGTGCACATGCTGGATGCGGTCGACCTGCGGGTAGCGGCGACGGACGAGGCCGTCGAGCTGGAACTGGCGGCCCATGACCTCGAAGCTGGCGGGCAGGGCGGCCAGCTTCTCGGCCCGGGTGTCGGGGCGGGGCAGCTCGTCGCGGTCGAGCAGCAGGCTGCCGTCCTCGCCCACGACCGGGATCAGCGAGCGGCGGAAGGCGCCGCGGGCCTGGGCGGCGGCGGCGCGGCGCTGGCTCTGCAGGGCGAAGGCGTCGACGGTCGGGCGGTCGATCCCGCGCAGGGTGGCGATCAGATCGGCGGAGATGCCCTGGGGGACGCTGCCGACGCTCCACTGGGTGCGGGCGTCCCAGATGGCGCCGCCGTCGCTGCCCATGGTCACCCGGGACATGCCCTCGACCCCGCCGGCGACGACGAGGTCGTGCATGCCCGACATGATCTGGGCGGCGGCGGTGTTGACCGCTTCCAGGCCGGAGCCGCAGAAGCGGTTCAGGGTGAGGCCGGGGGCGTCGAAGTCCCAGCCGGCCTGCAGCGCGGCGAAGCGGGCGATGCAGGCCCCTTGCTCGCCGGTCTGGGTGACGCAGCCCATGACGACGTCGTCGACCTGGGCGGTGTCCAGACCGGAGCGCTCGGCCAGGGCGGTGAGCGTGCCGGCGAGCAGGTCGATCGGGCGCAAGGTGTGCAGCGCGCCGTCGGCCTTGCCCCGGCCGCGGGGGGTTCGGATCGTGTCGTAGACAAAGGCTTCCGGCATGGATCTCGCCCGGGAGGGTGGGATCCTGGCCTTATCGCGGCGACCCAGGGGGTGTGACTAGCTAGTGCCAGGCACTAGCTAGTGAGGCCGACGAGGCGGATGCCGGCGAGCGAGGCGAAGCGGCGGAGCACGAGCAGCTCCGGGGGGGAGAGGAGGCCGGCGGCGCCCAGCTCCTGCACGCCGGACCGGGTGAAGAGGCGGAGGCGGTGGCCGCCCGAGGCCCCGGGCTCGACGGCCAGGACCAGCTCGCCGCTGAGGCCGCCGGCCCGCACGTCGTGCTCGGACTCGCCCAACAGCAGCCAGGTCTCGCTGGCGCCGTGAGCCAGGAGGCTGCGGCGGGCCGAGCTGCGGCTGAGGACGAGGCTGGTCCACAGCAGGCAGAGGGCGGCGATCAACAGCAGGGCTGGCTCGGTCGGCAGCAGCAGGGCGAGGCCGGCGGGGAGCAGGATGCCCGCGGCGAGGAGGGGGAGCTGAAAGGGCCGAGCGGGCGCGCCGAGGACGAGCTCGACGCCGTCGCGGTACTGGACCAGGCCGACGCGTGCTTCCGGGACGGCGGCCCGCGCGGGAGTCGCCGCGGTCGCGGGAAGGTCACGCAGCAGGCTGGCCTCGGGGAGCAGCAGGCTGGTCTCGGGGAGACGGAGGGTCAGGGTCGCGGGGGAGAGGGAGGTCATCATCGGCTCCGGGTGGACACCCCCCGAGGGATTCCGGCTCGGTTTCTCCACACCGATTAAAACTCGCAGATGCTGCACCGACGTCTGCCCGGCACCGACCTGGACCTCTCCGTCATCGGCATGGGCTGCTGGACGATCGGCGGCCAGTACTGGGGCCCGACCGACGACACCGACAGCGTCGCCGCCGTGCGCGCCGCGGTCGAGCACGGCATCAGCTGGTTCGACACCGCCCCCCTCTATGGCAACGGCCACGCCGACACGATCCTGGCGCGGGCCTTGGGCTCGCACATCCACAAGGTCGTGGTCGCCACCAAGGTCGGCGTGCGCCAGGACGGGGTCGGCCCCGAGGGCCAGGACGGCCACGCCCACAGCGATCTGCGCCCGGCGCACATCCTGGCCGACTGCGAGCAGAGCCTGCGGCGGCTGAAGGAGCCGCTGGACCTGCTCCAGGTCCACTGGCCTTGCGAGTGGGGCACCCCCCTGAGCGAGAGCGTCGGCGCCCTGGAGCGGCTGCGCGAGCGCGGCTGGATCCGCCACTGGGGCCTGTGCAACTACGAGGCCGAGGATCTGCGCCTCGCCCGCAGCTTGGGACCGGTGGCCAGCCTCCAGACGCCCTACAGCCTGCTGCGCGGCGAGTTCGAGGCCGAGCTGCGCGCGGTCTGCCTGGAAGGGCCTGTTCCCCTCGGCGTCCTGGCCTACGAGGCCCTCTGCCGCGGCCTGCTCTCGGGCAAGTACCGCCAGCCTCCCCGCTTCGCCGAGGACGATATGCGCAGCTGGGACGAGCGCTTCGAAGGCGAGGCCTTCCTGCACGGCAACCGCCTCGCCCAGGATCTCGCCGCCATCGGCGCGCGCCTGGGGGTCAGCGCCAGCGCCGTCGCCTTGGGCTGGGTGGCCCGTCAGCCCGCCATCACGGCGGTCATCGCCGGGGCGCGCACCGCCGCCCAGGTCAAGGAGAACGCCCGCGCCGCCGCCCTGCTCGACAAGGAGAAGGTCTGGGAGGTGGTCGACAAGGTCCGGGGGCTCTGAACCAGCTCAGTGAGGGACGGCCTCGTAGTGCATGGAGAGCAGCTCGGCGCCGTAGTCGTCGTCGGGGTGGCGGTGCACGGCGTGGATGTGCGAGGCGCCGGCGAAGTGGTCGAGCTCGATGAAGAACTCGGGCCCCTGGATCCGGTAGTAGAAGGCCTCGCCCTCGAAGGTGTCGCCGGCCCAGGCGAACCAGGTCTCGTCGAGATCGGCCTCGACCTGGACCATCTGCAGGGCGGCGTGCGGCTCGGAGAGGTCCTCGATCCAGGCGGCCAGCAGCTCAAGCAGCAGGGCCTGCTGGTCGCCGTCGAGGGCGGAGGCGGGCAGGCCGAGGGGGAACTCGGGGATGCGGTCGTCGTTGCCCGCGCCGGCGAGCAGGTCGCGGGGCGCCTCCGCGGCGATGACGGCGTCCTCGAGCTGGCTCTCGCTGAGCGTGTCGAGGAAGGCGAAGGCGCGGTCGACCTCCAGGCCCATCGGCTCGGCGCCGGCGTAGGGCCCGTCCTCGATGATCTCGGGGTTGGTGCCCCACAGGGTCGGCGTGATGATCATGTCGGGGCAGCGGGCGGTCAGGTTGACGGCGAGGTGGTGGGCGTCGAGCTGCCAGGCCCAGCCCCCGGTGGTGGTCGGCTCGCCGAAGAGGACGACGGTGGCGAAGTCGGGGCTGAGCATGTCGTCGCCGCTGTCCTCCCACCACTGCTCGACCTGGAAGTTGGCCTCGACCTGGTCCTGGCCCTGGCGGGAGAGGCCCGCGTCGACCATCGCCCGGGCGAGGAGGATCTGATCCTCGCTGAGGTCGAGGAAGGAGATGCCGTCGCGGGGGGCGACGGCCACGGGCAGGTTGGACCAGTCGCTGCGGGCCTCGTCGAAGAGGCCCTTGACGGCCATCGCCGCCTGGTCGCTGTCGAGCGAGTCGTAGAAGGCCCGGGTCGCCGCGGTGGCCGCCTCGCAGCGCAGCTGCCGCTCGTCGAGCTCGGTGCCCCCGTCTCCGGTTGTGCCGCCCCCGTCTCCGGTTGTGCCGCCCCCGTCGCCGGTGGTGCCGCCGTCTGCGGTGGTGCCGCCGTCGCCGGCGGTCCCCCCGTCTGCAGTGCTGCCGCCGTCCCCGGTGGTGCCGCCGTCCCCGGTGTCGTCCATGGGATCGGCCTTGCCGTCGCAGGCCAGCAGGGTGAGGGTGAGGGCGAGCAGGGGAGAGGATCGCATGGGCACTCCGAGAGGGAACAAATCGTATATCAGCCTGGGGCTGAAGTACCGCCGCGAGACCGGCGCCGCCGAGCTGCGCGTCCTCGACCAGCGCCTGCTGCCCGCCGAGGAGCGCTGGCTGTCGGCCGAGGATCCTGCGCAGATGGGCCACCTGATCCAGGAGCTGGCGGTGCGAGGGGCGCCGATGATCGGCGTCTGCGCGGCCCTGTCCCTGGCCTGCGAGGCCAGCCGGGGTGCCAATGCCGAGCAGCTTCGAGCGAGCGCCCGAATGCTGCGGGAGGCCCGACCCACCGCGGTCAACCTCGCCTGGGCCGTCGACCGGCTGCTGGCTCTGCCGGTGGAGCGCTGGATCGAGGAGGCCGAGCGCATCGCCGCCGAGGACATCGCGCTCTGCGAGGGGATGGCCCGCAACGGCGCCGCCCTGGTTGCGCAAGGCGAGCGCGTCCTGACCCACTGCAACACCGGAGGCCTGGCCACCGTGGGCGTCGGCACGGCCCTGGGGGTGCTGCGTCGAGCCCATGAGCAGGGCAAGGCCATCTCCGTCTGGGTCGACGAGACCCGGCCCCTGCTGCAAGGCGGGCGGCTGACGGCCTGGGAGCTGGGACGGCTGGGCATCCCCTACCGGCTGGTGGTGGACAGCGCCGCCGGGATGCTGATGGCCCGGGGCGAGGTCGACCGGGTGCTGGTCGGCGCCGACCGCATCGCTTGCAACGGCGACGCCGCCAACAAGATCGGGACCTACAGCCTGGCGGTGCTGGCCCGGCACCACGGCGTCCCCTTCCACATCGTCGCGCCGCGCAGCACGGTGGACCGCGCCTGCCCCGACGGCGCCGCCATCCCGATCGAGCAGCGCGCTCCGGACGAGGTCCGCGGGCCCTGGGCTCCCCCCGACGCGCCGGTGTACAATCCCGCCTTCGATACCACGCCCGCTGAGCTGATCACGAGCTGGATCCTCGACGACGCCGTGCTCTCCTCGCAGGACGTCGCCGAGGGTGCGCTCAGGACGATCGAACCTTGAGGACGCCTCCATCTGCGTCCAGGTCGATCTCACCGGTCAGGCCATGGCGCTTCGCGAGCTCACCCAAACACAGCACGAGCACGCGCCGTGCAGTCTCGGCGCGCGCCGCAGCGGCCGCCGCCTCCAGCTCGGTCGCCCGCGCCTCGGTGAGGCGGGTGAGCGCCACGACGTGCTCCTCGGGCAGAAGCTGGACGCGGTATTCGGTCATCGGATGCCTCCATGTACAGACGCGGCACTACGGGCCGCCAGGAAAGTAGTAGACGGTGCCGGAGTTGCTTGCGCTGTCGCTCGCGATGGACGCGGCGACCATAAAGTCGGGATAACCATCGCCATTGGCGTCGCCGCCGACGCCAGCGCTGAGAAAGCCGAATTCATTGCCCGGCTCCTCATAAAAGACAGCGCCGGCCGATCCGCCCAGCCGGGTCCCCGCGTACAGGGGGCCGAAGAAGACCGAGGCAAACCCACGATAGCTGTCTCCGTACCCACCCACGACCAGGTCGTCCGCGCCATCCCCGTTGAGATCGCCCGGTGCGGCGGTCCCCCAGCCCAGGTTGTCGCCGAGCTCGTCCCCGGTGATGATGACGTCGGCGTCGGCGTTCGAGTGGCTGCCAGAGGCGATGGGCGAAAGGAAGCCATAGACGCGTCCGTAGGCACCGTAGAAGCCCGATCGGCCATAACTATAGGCGCCGATGACCACGTCGGGTGTGCCATTCCCGTCGATGTCGGACGGTCCGGACACCAAGACGGCCACGTCGCCTGCTACTTCCCCGCTGAAGGTGGTGGTCGCATCGTCGGCTTCGATGGGGTCACTGCTGTGACTCGCCAGGTCTGTGAACAGGTATGCCCGGCCCCGATCCGAGTCGACACCGGCAGCGACCAGGAGGTCGGCGTGACCATCGCCGTCGGTGTCGCCCGCCGTAGTGGGCCTACCAAGCCAGTCGCCGCGCGCGGAGCCGACGATGGTGCGGTCAGCCTCGGAAGCGGAGAGGCTTCCGTCTGGCAAGGGGCCGAGGAACACGTACACAGCACCCGCCATGTACGAGGATTTGGGCGCCGAGACGGCCAGGTCGTCCACTCCATCGCCGTCCATGTCACCGATCCCTACAGCCATGGTTCCGAACAACTGCTCCGCGCCGACGCCATCGATTATCGTCGTGGCGGTGGAGAGCGCGGCACTTTCCGCATGGCGGGCCCCTTGAAACACATAGAACGAACCCGACATGTCGCCGCCGGCATCGGAGTAGGGGGCGCCAATCCCGAAGTCCGGCAGGCCATCCCCGGTGATGTCGCCAAGCGAGGCCACAACGCTCCCGGCAAAGGCATATGCCTCCTCGCCGTAGAAGGTCGCGTCCGCGTCCGCCAGGGATGTCTGCCCCGGCGACGGCGGCCCGTACACGATGTAGGCCGCGCCAGCATGCAGGGCGGAGGTCGTAGCATAGTTGGCGCCGATCAACAGCTCGTCGTAGCCGTCCGCATTCATATCCGGGACGATCGCCAGACCACAGCTGGCCCCCGCCTTGTCCCTTTCGTTTGCGCCGACAAGCGTCGCATATGCCGCAGACTCCGCGCTCGCGACTCCACTGTAGGGGCACGACTTGTCCGCGCCGTCACAGTCCTGGTCTATTCCATCGTTGCAGAGATCGTAGGCCTGGGGGCGGATACCGGTATCGGTGTCGTCGCAGTCCAGGTCGTCGTCCAGGTAACCATCGGGCTGGTCGCACGCCCGGATGGTGTCCTCGGGCGCCCCGTAGCCATCGCCGTCTGTGTCCGCGTACCAGGTGGACGCATCGACGGCATCATTGTCCACGTCGCCGTCGCAGTCCTGGTCCACCCNNCGCAAACCTCCGGTGCCCCGGGGTGGATGGCTGCGTCGGTGTCGTCGCAGTCCCGATCGTCGGCGACGCTGCCCATGGGCAGCGTGCAGGCTCGCGTCGTGTCCCCGAGCGCCCCGTAGCCATCGCCGTCCGTATCCGCGTACCAGGTGGACGCGTCGACGGCGTCATTGTCCACGACGCCGTCGCAGTCCTGGTCCACCCNNCGCAAACCTCCGGTGCCCCGGGGTAGATGCTTGGATCACTGTCGTCGCAGTCCAAGGCGCTCGGCCAGCCGTCCCCGTCGGCATCGGCGGGCGGCGCGGTGTCCTGGGTGCCCGTGTCTGTGGGTCCCGAGTCCTCCGTCGTGGGCGCCTTGCCGGTGTCCCGTACCGCGGGCTTGCCACAGCCAGTCAGCCCGGCTGTGGCGGCGAGGAGCAGGAGCTGGCCACGCCCTGGCACCCTAAGCGACTACCACTTCGACCCAGGCGGTGCCCCCAGTGCACACGCACCAATGGTAGGTGGTGCCGGAACCTTCGTTCCACAGCACCATGTCCCCCGGGCCGCCCGAACGCGAACCATTCGGGTCGTCCGTGACGGTCGCCGTCTGCAAGCCGCCCTGGGCGAAGTCCCCGTGGCCACCGTTGTTGATGGTGACCCTGGTTGATGTGGCGTTCTGGAGACGGAGGAGATCTCCCGACCCGCTGGTGTTGTTGAGGATGAAGCCTCCGCTCCGGTTCATCACCCCCGTGATGGTGACATCACCGTTCTGGTTGACCTGGAACTTCAGGGTGCCTGCCGACCCGTACTGAAAGTCCACCCTGCGCGGGCTTCCGTCCGTGTTGCCGAACTGGAGCAGGATGTTGTCGGCCGTTGCGATGACGTGGTCTGCCATAGTACCTCCAAGGGAGGGGGTACCTCCAAGGGCGGGGGTACCTCCAAGGGCTGGTCGCGCGATTTCTCGACTCCGAGGGCCAGCGTAGACGACCCGTTTCCCCGAGTCAAGCAAAGTCGACGAAAACCTGGCTCGACGCCGACTGCTGTACTGCCTCTTCCGCACCAGTGTACAATCCCGCCTTCGACACCACGCCCGCTGAGCTGATCACGAGCTGGATCCTCTCGCTGGAGATTCGATGACCCTCCTCTCCCTCCTCCTCCTCGCCTGCAATGGAAAGACCGACGTCGAGACCGGCGACGGCGGCACCGATTCCGGGACGCCCCCCGAGTGGGCCCCCGCGTTGATCTGCCCCGGCGACGCCTCCTGCCCCGACAACGACGGCGCGCTCTTGGCCGGCGCCGCCAGCGTCGTGATCACGCCGGACTGCTTCGAGAGCTGGCAGGATCTGAACGCCGACGCCACCTGGGACGACGACGAGGAGCCCTTCCTGGACTGCGGCTGCGACCGGCTCTGCGAGGGGGACGAGGGCTGGACTGCCTCCGACGAGGGCGAGGGCGACGGCGTCTTCCAGACGGTCTGGATGGCCGGCTTCCAGAACTCGCGGCCGGCGCAGGGCGTGCTGGACGACCTGTGGGCCCGGGCGATCGTCTTCGATCAGGGCGGCACCCGAATCGCCCTGGTCTCGGTCGACCTGATCGGCGTCTTCCGGCCCGATGTGCTGGACGCGCGGGCGCTGGTGGCGGGGGCCGGGCTGGAGATCGACCACCTGATCCTGAGCTCGACCCACGCCCACGAGGGCCCCGACACGATGGGCCTGTGGGGCCCGACCGCGGTCATCTCGGGCGTCGACGCCGACTACATGGACCAGGTCAAGGCCGGGGTGCTCAGCGCGGTCCAGGCGGCGGTGGCCGATCTGCGGCCGGTCGGGACCATGAAGGTCGGGGCCGTCGACGTCGGCAGCTACAGCGACAAGGGCGTCTACAACATCCTGACCGATCTGCGGGACCCGATCGTCATCGACGAGACCATGGGCGGGGCGGCCTTCTGGGACACCGAGGGGCAGATCATCGCCAGCCTCGCCCACTTCGGCGACCACCCCGAGTCGCTGGCCGACGAGAACCTGCGGATCACCAGCGACTTCGCCCACACCCTGCGCACGACGATGGAGTCGGGCTCGGCCTGGGAGTCCCGCCAACGCGATGGCCTGGGCGGGACGGCCATCTTCATCAACGGGGCGGTCGGCGGGATGATGACCGGCCTGCGGGTCGACGTCGACGATCCCGACGGCAACACCTGGAGCGAGTACACACCCGAGCGCACCGCGGTGATGGGCACCTTGATGGGCGAGATGGCGCTCGACGCGATCGAGAACGGTGAGGTGGTGAAGGATCCCAAGCTGCGCCTCGTCGGCAGCACCTTCCGCGTCCCGGTCGAGAACTGGGGCTTCCAGGTCCTCTTCCTGACCGAGATCATCGCGCGCGAGCTCTTCGACTACGACACCGAGTCGGCGATTGACGAGACGAACACCCCCTCGGTCGAGACCGAGGTCAACCTCTTCCGCGTCGGGCCGCTCAGCTTGCTGACCTGCCCCGGCGAGCTCTTCCCCGAGGTCAACATCGGCGGCTACGACGGCAGCCACACGGGCCACCCCGACGCCTGGCTGGTGGACCCGAAGAACCCGAACCCGCCCGATCTGAGCGCGGCGCCTGCGGGCCCCTACCTGCGCGAGCGCGTCGGTGGCGAGCACGTCTGGCTGGTCGGGCTGGGCAACGATCAGCTCGGGTACTTCTTGCCCGAGTACGACTTCGTCCTGCACCCGACCAGCCCCTGGTTCGACGAGGCCGAGGGGGATCACTACGAAGAGACCAACTCGCTGGGGCCGCAGACGGTGCCGCTGTACGAGGCGGCGGCGGATCAGCTTCTGGAGTGGGCGGCGGCCAATCAGCCCTGACTCACTCCGCCTGCCGCAGCCCCGGCGCCTCTCGCCCCGTCGCCTGGACATACTCGTCGTAGCTGCCCTCGTAGACCCGCGGCTCGCGCTCCCCAAGCTCGACCACCCGCGTCGCCAGGGCCCGCAAGAACGCCCGGTCGTGGCTGACGAAGACGACGGTGCCTTCGTACTGGTTCAGGGCGTGGATCAGGGCCCGCTTGGTGGTCAGGTCCAGGTGGTTGGTGGGCTCGTCGAGGATGAGCAGGTTGGGCGCCTTGTAGAGCAGCTTGGCCAGCACGAGGCGGCTGCGCTCGCCGCCGGAGAGCACGGAGACGGGCTTGTCGGCGTCGTCCTGGGAGAAGCCGAAGGCGGCCGCCAGGGCCTTGAGCACGCCTCGGCCCTCGGTCGGGGCGTGGGCTTCGAGCTCTTCCAGGACCGTGCCTCGCCCGTCGAGCTGCTCGGCCTGGTGCTGGGCGAACCAGCCCATCTGTACGGCGGCGCCGAGGTCGACCCGGCCCTCGTCGGGCTGCAGGGCGCCGGCCATCATCTTGAGCAGGGTGGTCTTGCCGGCTCCGTTCTCGCCCATGATCGCCCAGCGCTCGCCTCGCCGGATGACGAAGCGCACGCCGCGGTGGATGGGCCGGCCGCCGTAGGACTTGCTGACGCCCAGGACCTTGACGACCTCGTCCCCGCTGCGCTCGACCCGCCGGAAGTTGAAGCGGCGCTCGACGAAGCGCGGCGGCGGCTCGACCCGCTCGATCTTGTCGACCTTCTTGGCCCGGCTCTGCACCTGGCTGGCCTTGGCCGGCTGAGCCTTGAAGCGCTCGATGAAGCGCATGTCCTTGGCCAGGGCGGCCTGCTGCTTGGCGTACTCGGCCTCGCGCTGGGCGGCGTCCAGGGCGCGGGCCCGCTCGTAGGCGTCGTAGTCCCCGGTGTAGGAGCGCATCTGTCCGCCGTCGATCTCGATGATGCGGCGGACGACCCGGTTCATCACGTCCCGGTCGTGGCAGGTCAGCAGCACCGTGCCGGGGTAGTCGCGCAGCCAGCTCTCCAGCCAGATGATGCTCTCGATGTCGAGGTAGTTGGTCGGCTCGTCCAGCAGCAGCAGCTCGGGCCGGGCGAGGAGGAGGCGGGCGAGCTGCACCCGCATCCGCCAGCCGCCGGAGAGGGCCGAGACCGGGCCGGCGAGCTCCTCCTGGCGGAAGCCGAGGCCGGCCAGGATAGAGGCGGCGCGGGCTTCGAGGTCGTAGCCGCCGCCCGCGGCGAAGTGGCTCTGGACGTCGCCGTAGCGCTCGAGGACCTGGTCGTAGTCGGGGGCGTCGCAGTCGCCGAGCCGCTCCTCCAGCAGGGCCAGCTCCTCGCCCAGGGCGGCCAGCGCGCCGGCCCCGGAGATGGTCTCCTCCAGCACGCTGCGGGCGGCGACCTCGGCGAAGTCCTGGCGGAACCAGCCGGTGGTCAGGCGCTTGGGCCGCTCGACGCTGCCCTCGTCCGCGGTCTGCTCGCCCAGGATCAGGCGGAACAGGGTGGTCTTGCCGGCGCCGTTGGGGCCGACCAGGCCGACCTTCTCGCCGGGGTTGAGCTTCATCGAAGCCCCGTGGAAGACGATCTGGTGCCCGTGTTGCAGGGTGATGTTGCGCAGCTCGACCATGGTTTCCTCGGGAGGGCCGCCCGTGTAGCGCGCCGGGAGCCGAGGGGCAGGCGCAAACCGAGCGCCCCAAACGCAAGAGCCCCCGCGCGGGTGAGGCGCGGGGGCTCAGCGGGGGAGAGGCCTACTGGATGCCGTGGACCTCGGAGACCGGCGAGACGCTGCCTTCGCCGTGGCAGATCACGCAGGCTTCGTAGGGCTGGTCGTCGATGACTTCACCGCGGGTCCAGAGGACCGCGCCGCCGTTGTGGTCCATATGGGCCATGGCCGCGGCGCCGTCGTGGCAGGAGGAGCAGGCCGCGGCGGTCGGGCCGACGACCCAGTCCGACTCGTTGGGCATCGAGCTGCGCAGGGTCGAGACATCGGTGGTGGAGGCGGCGTCGTCGCCCACCAGCCAGGTCGACTTCGCCGCCAGCTCGGGCACCATCTCGACCATGTAGGTGTCGTCGGTGTGGCACATCGTGCAGTTCGCCGGGGAGGCCGGGTAGGTCACGAGGTGGCCGTCGGGGTACTCATCGTACTGGTCGACGTCGCCCAGGAAGGTGTAGCGCGTGCCGCCGCTGCGGTTGCGGACAAAGTCCAGCGGGTCTTCGCGGACGCTGGCGCCGTGGATGCCGTGCACCAGGTCCTTGAGGTTGTTGCTGGCCTCGGGGTGGTCCAGGTCGAGCTCACGACCCGAGCTGGAGAGGCTGGGGTTGTGGCACATGGCGCAGACCTGGGTCTCGTACACGCGGTTTCCGCCGTGGGCTTCGAAGTACTCGTGGCAGTTCGAGCAGCTGGCCGCATCGACCGCCACGCGCCGGGCTTCGTCACCATCCACCGTGATGTACTTGGAGACGGTGTACCGACCGTAGGACTCGTCGTCGTAGGTCTGGGTGTAGTAGCCCTGCAGGGCGAGGGTGCGGAGGGTGGCGCCTTCGGGGAAGGCGTCCTCGAGGACCATGGTGTTGACGCCGGCGGAGTAGCTGTGCTCACCGCCGGTGATGCTGCCAGCGACGAGGCTGCTGACCGAGGTGGTCGAGGGCTGGCCGGCCTTGTTGCCGAGGTTGTTCCAGTCCATCGGGGCGTCGGTCTCGTCGGTGGCCTGGGCCCAGGCGCGCATGAAGGTGGGGCCGCCGCTGAGGTCGCTGTCCAGGTCGGACGCGTCGAAGGCCGTACCGTCGCGGGTGAGGATGAACTCGACCGTCAGGACGTTGTCGGAGTCGACCGAGGCGCTGACCAGCTCGTACTCGATGTGCGAGAGGCCCGTGGGCATGTCGGGGTTGTGCGGGGTCGAGGTGTTCGTCAGGTGGTAGGTCGCCACCGAGGTCGAGCTGTGGCAGACGCTGCAGCTGGAGTCGCTGGTCATCGCGCCGCCGCTGTGGTTCTCACCGGTGGCCCAGTCGATGTCGTCGTGGCAGGAGCCGCAGGCGTCCATCGTCGGGCGCTCGAGGTAGTTCACGGCGTCGGGGGTGTCGGTGTCGGCCGGGTCGTGGCACTTGATGCAGTTGGCGATGTCCTGGGGGTAGCCGACGTGGCTGTAGTCGTGCTCGCTACCGCCGAAGCCCCAGATGGTGTAGCTGCCCTCTTCATTGCTGGGCAGGTTGGTGCCCATGTGGATCTTGTGGACCATCACGCCCATGTCGACGGTGTTGCCGCTGTTGGCGTCGGTGGTGCCGGGGTTGTGGCACATCACACAGTAGTCGGTCTCGATGCGGCCGCCGCCGTGGATGGCGAGCTGGTCATGGCACTCGTTGCAGGTCGCGGTGCTGATCATGTCGCGGGTCACCGGGGCCACGCCGCCGGAGGGGACCCAGTCGAAGGTCGGGTTGTAGATCAGCTCTTCGCCGCTGGCCAGCGGGTACTCGATCTGGATCGCGACGCGGTGCAGCAGGTCCTCGTTGTACTCGACGGTGATCGGGGACTCGACCGCGGTGACGTCGGCCGCGAAGGTGTAGGTGTAGAGGCCGTCGCCCAGGTAGGTCAGGGTGCCGGAGGTCTCGGAGGTGGCCTGGATGGCCTCTGCCAGGACCGCGACGCCGTCGGGGCCGGGGCTGGAGCTGGTGGTGGTCTCGGTGGTGTTGATGTAGTTCTGCCAGGAGTCGGCCGAGCCGTCCTCGCCCGGGACGAGCTGGGCGATGGCGAAGCGCATGGCCCGCCCGCTCAGCAGGTCGGAGCTGATGCCGTTGAAGGGCGCGCCGTCCTGGTTGTAGACCTCGAAGCTGACGACCGGCGGGCCGGCGATGCTGACGTCGGTGATGGTGATGGAGAGCGACTCGGGCTCGGCCATCAGGTCTTCGCCGTCTTCGCCGTCCTTGCCGTCTTCGCCGTCGTTGCCGTCGTTGCCGTCGTTGCCGTCGTTGCCGTCATTGCCGTCGTTGCCATCGACTCCGTTGACGCCGTCGGCCCCGTTCAGGCCGTCCTTCCCGTCGGTGCCTCCGCACGAGATGAGGAGGAGGGATGTCAGGATGGATGCGATTCGAAGCATGGGAACTCCAGGTGTTGACTCTGCGTGGACGCCAGCGCGCCCGGGTGGGGCGTAACCAAGAGCAAGAATCGCGCCAGCGCTTTTGGCCCTGAGTTCTGCCGCTGAGAGGCGCAGAACTGAGACGAGAACGCCCCAGGGGGTTGGACCCCTGGGGCATTCGGCACACCTCGATGTGGGTTCTGACCCCTCAGGGCTGAACCGCCCCGTCCTGGACGATGACCGGGTAGCTGTAGCCAGCGCCGAAGTCCTTGTCGGTCGCCACCGTCCCGCGGATGGTCACCACCTGGCCGACCTCCACGGTCCCCGCGATCTGGGCGGTCAGGTCGTTGTCACCGGACCCGGCGCTGCCGCTGCCGTCCTGCAGGTGGACCCAGTTGGTGCCGAGGATGGCCGCGTTGAACTTCACCACCTTTCCGCGAACCGAGACCGGCTTGCCGCTGAGCTCGGCCTTCTGGGCGTGGACCTCGGCGACGGTCCGACCCTCCTCACCCTCGGCCTTGGGGATGGGCTCGGCGGTGGGGGTCTCGGCGGTGGAGGACCCGGCGGTGGAGGCCGCAGGAGCCGCGCCCGCGATCGGCGGGTGACCGGGCGGCAGGCCGGCGCCGGTGGAGGCGGTCGCCGGGTGAGCCGGGGCGGCCGGGGCGGCGGGCTCGGCCTGCGGATCACAGGCGAGGAGGAGCAGGAGGGCGGCGATGTTCATGAGAGACCTCGGGGTGTGGGTGGAGCCTGGCGAAGGGTCAGGTCGGGGGGCAAGGCGAGGGGCTGTCCCAGCGTGGTCGAGGGCTGGTCCAGCCTGGCGGCGAGGCGGCGGATCCAGCTCTGCCAGGCCGGCAGCGTCCAGGGGCCGAACTGGGTGAAGCTGCCCTCGTAGCCCTGGCGACCATACTCCTCGGGGGTGGTGATGTAGCCGGAGTAGTCGTTGCTGTAGCCCGTCATCAGGGCCCGCTGGACCCCCATCGCCCGGGCGGCGTCGGCCTGGATGCGTCGGCAGGCCTGGGTGGTGGGCTCGGCGGGCAGGCCCACCAGGCCCAGCGGGCCGAGGCGGACCAGGTGCAGGGGCAGGATCTGCGGCAGCCAGGGCTCGGTGCCGACGACGCGCTGCTGCTGGGCGAGGTGGTCGAGGATCGGGTCGACCCGGTGCGGGAACAGCAGGACCGTCCAGCCCTGGCTGAGCACGGTGCCCCAGCCGACCGCCAGCAGGGGGGCCTTGGGGCCGTGGACGTGCAGCCAGCGCCGCTGGGCCTCGCCGCGCAAGAAGGGGGTCAGCCGGGCCCAGGCCTGCCACAGGCGGGTGGCCAGCTGGAGGGCGAGGCCGATCGGCTTGGGCGTGCCGGGCCCCTCCCAGGTGCCGCGCAGCATGCGGGCCCCGATCGCCCCGGGAGCCGTGCGGGCGTCGCTGCGGCCTCCGGCCAGGTCGGCCTCGACCTCCACCTCGGCCATGTCGAGGTGCTCGATCGCCACCGAGAGCGGCCCCTCCAGCGGGGCAGCGGCCTGGGCTCGCTCCAGCAGGGCGAGGGCCTGGTCGCACTGGATCTGGCCGTTGTCCCGGGCGCTCTGGTCGTCGTCGGGCGAGGTGCCGCCCGGCAGCGGGCGACCCGGCCAGCGCCGGTGGTTGGGGGTCACATCGCCGGTCGGTCCCTGGACGAAGAGCGAGACGAAGTCCGAGAGGCCCCTGTCCGCGAGCTGGCCCTCGCAGAGGAGGGCGGCGTAGCCCTTGTTGTCGGCGTGGATGAGGGTGTTGTCGCTGTGGACCGAGGTGCCGTGGACGCCGAACCAGCTCACCAGCCCCAGGGGGCGGCCCTCGAGGTCCTCGACCCGCAGCACGGTCATCTCTCGCTCGACCGCGAGGTTGCGCTCCTGCGGGCCGAAGCGCCGGTGGACCTCCGGGTTGCGATGGTGCGCCCGCAGGGCCCGGTTGAAGGCGACCGGCAGCTCGGGTGGGATCTCTCCGGCGGCCAGCCTCAGGCGGGCCGGGATTCGACGCGCCGCGGCCTCCGCCACCGCCCGGGTCGTGCCCTCCACCAGCCGGTCCAGGACGGCGGGCTGCAGGCCTGGGATGCTGGCGTTGTCGAAGCGGGCGTGGGAGTAGCCCCCCGGCGCGCTGTGGGTGTGGGTCGCGGTCAGCAGCAGCGAGGCCTCGTCGATCCCCAGCTCGGGGTGCAGGGCGGCCAGCCTCTCCAGCACCCGGCGCCGCAGCAGGGTCGTGATGTAGCAGATCTCCAGGCTGACCAGGGCAAGTGTCACACCCTCGCGGTCCGGGGTCGGCGGCTGCTCCAGGACCAGGGCCCGGGCGTGCAGGCGGGTTCGCACGCCGCGTACGACGTTGCCAGGGACTCCCCAGCCGAGCATGCCGACGCCGTGGACCTCGGGCGTCACGTCGACCCGCGCGAGGCCTGCCAGGAACACGGACATGCCGTGGGCTATCGCGAAGGCCTCAGCCGCGCCCAGGCACGCGCGTACTCGTCGGGGTGGAAGAGCAGGGCGTAGAAGCTGAGGGTGACGGGGGAGAAGGGCCCCAGGTTCATCGTGACCCACAGGACGAGGTGCAGGATCACCCCGAAGAGAGCCCACCAGCCGCGCACATCTACGCGGTTGAACCAGGCGCGCAGGGCGCCGGGCCGATCCCGGGTCGCCCGAAACCAGAAGGCCAGCAGCCAGACGGGGGCGAGGGACTCCCACAGCCAGGTGGTGGCGGTCCCGACCTGGGTGGCGAGGTAGGCCAGCGGGTGCCCCAGCCAGCCCATCTCCCAGCGCTGCCAGGAGGGGCTCAGCAGCGCGTAGTAGACCGCAGAGAGGCCCCCCCAGGGCATCCACTCCTGGGCCACCTTCTGCAGGCCGGTGCTCCAGTAGACCAGCACGAGCTGCACGACGCCGACGTACCGGACCCAGGCGGGCACCGCCTGGGTGGAGGCGAAGCGCCGCTGGGCCCCGAAGAGCCGCGCGTCCAGCGAGAGGGTGGCCGTCGAGGGGGCCAGCACCAGCAGCCAGAGGCCGTTGGTGTGGAGGCGGTCGTGGCCTCCGCCGGTCCCGGGGCTGAGCGAGAAGAGGGCCATCATCAGCACCAGGGCCAGCGCGGCGCTCAGCCGGCCGCCCAGCCCGACCACCAGCAGCAGGCCGGCGAGCACCGCCGCGACGCTCAGGCCCCAGCTGGTCTGCAAGGTCGGCCCTCCCAGGGCCTCCACCAGCCAGTCCCGGGCCGAGAGGGGTCGGAAGCCGCCATCGGCGATGTCCACCCAGAGCAGGGTGAGCACCTCGTCGGTCATCATCGGGATCAGCGTGTAGAGGATGGAGAGCCCCAACGCGATGCGGAAGAGGGCCAGCGCCGTGGCCGGCTCGCGGTGGTCCAGGCGCTCGACGAGGCGGGACCAGAGGCTCGGGGGGCGCGGGGCGCTGGAGGCGCTGCTCATCGCAGGGCCTCCAGCGCGTAGCGGCGCTCCCAGTGCACCGTGGGGGTCGGCAGGCCGCTCCTCCGGAGCTGCTCGGGGCCGGGGATCACCCGCCGCTCCAGGGTGGTGCGCATCCACATCGCCTCGGGGAAGTCCTCGGCGGCCCGCTGGGCCAGCCAGGCGCCGAATTGGTGGTAGGTCTTCTTCGAGCTCAGCCAGGACCAGCTGTTCATCAGGGCCCGGCTCCGCTCCTGGTCGAGCTGGGGCCGCCTCCAGGTGGCGCTGTCCGAGCGGCTCTCGTAGACCCGCCGCCAGGCGCCGCTCTCCAGGGTCGGTCCCGGGTGGATCTCGACCACCAGCCAGGCCGGCTCGCGGTTGACCGAGTGGAACATCCGCCAGCCCTGCTTCGCCCCGACGGCCAGGAGGTAGGGCTCGAAGGGCGCCACGGTGGCCGCGCGGGCCTTCATGTAGCGGGTCCCCAGCTCCCACAAGGCGGCCTCGAGCTGGGCGGCGTCGATGTCCAGGCCCACGCCCTGCAGGGCCTCTGCGTAGCTGCGAAAGCTCTGCTGGGTGGCGGGGTGCTTGAACGACGCCTCGGTCATCCCACCCACCGGCGCCGGGAAGGAGAGGAGGAAGATGGCCAGCAGGTGGAAGAGCACGAACAGGGCCCGAAGGTGCTTCATCCGTCCTCGGTATCCAGCCATCGAGCCCGGCGGGCGCATGGCGCGCACACGGCGGATCAGCGGGGGCGAGGGCGTTGACCGTTGGCGGGAATTCGGTAGAATGTACCGGCCAGGAGCTGCACTTTCTGCAGGGCGCTGGCCAAGGGCCATCTATGACCAACGATTATCCGCGCGCCGAGGCCGCGCGGCTCCGTGCAGCAGTCGACTCTGCTCCCAGCGGGCTGCTGGTGGTGGACGCCGATGGCCTGATCGTGCTGGTCAACCGCGAGGTCGAGCGGCTCTTCGGCTACAGCCGCGACGAGCTGGTCGGACAGCCCGTCGACATCCTGGTCCCGCTCAGCTCTCGCAGCCACCATCCCGGCTTTCGACGGTCCTTCTTCCAGGCGCCGCACGCCCGCGCGATGGGTGCGGGGCGGGACCTCTTCGGCGTACGAAAGGACGGGTCCGAGGTCCCGGTGGAGATCGGCCTCACGCCGGTCGAGACCGAGGACGGCCTGTACGTGATCAGCGCGATCGTCGACATCAGCGCCCGAAAGCAGGCCGAGAAGGAGCGCCTGGCGATCGAGGAGCAGCTGCGCCAGTCGCAGAAGATGGAGGCCATCGGGCGGCTGGCGGGCGGAATCGCCCATGACTTCAACAACATCCTGGGGATGATCACGGGCTTCGCCGAGCTGGCTCGCGCCCCGGGCATCGACCCGGTCACCCGCGCCGCCGATCTCGACGAGCTGCTGCGAGCGGCCTCGCGAGGCCGGGACCTGGTGCTGCAGATCCTGCGCTTCAGCCGCCGGCAGGAGGTCCGCCTGATGCCGGTGGATCTCCGCGGCTGCATCTCGGACTGCGTGCGGCTGCTGCGGGCCTCGCTGCCCGCCTCGATCGAGATCCGCCTCCGCCATCCGGCCGATCTTCCCAAGGTGCTGGGAGACCAGACCCAGCTCCACCAGGTCACCATGAACCTGGCGACGAACGCCGCGCACGCGATGTCCGCCGGAGGCGTGCTGGAGATCGAGGTCGAGCCCTTCTACGCCTACGACAGCTTCGTTCGCGCGCACCCCAACCTGCGCGAGGGTCCATACGTGCGCATGACCGTGCGTGACACGGGCCATGGGATGGACGCCCAGACGCAGTCGAGGGCCTTCGAGCCCTTCTTCACCACCAAGCCCGCCGGCGCCGGGACCGGCCTCGGCTTGAGCATGGTCCACGGGATCGTCAACGATCACGGGGGTGCGGTCTGGCTGAGCAGCGAGCTCGGGGCTGGCACGGAGGTCTCCTGCCTGCTGCCGATCCACCCGGGCGAGGCCGAGAGCGACGCCATCGAGGTGGTCAGCTCGCAGCGGTCGTCCAAGGGAGGTGTCCGGGTGCTCTTTGTCGACGACGAGCCTACCTTGCTGGAGATTGGCAAGCGGCGGCTGATCGCGGCGGGCCACTCCGTGCACACGGCGGCGACGCCGCGCGAGGCTATCGAGCGTTTCGGCCTCAAGAGGGACAGCATCGACCTGGTCATCACCGACCTGACCATGCCCGAGATGAACGGGCTGGAGCTGGCGACCGCCATCCACCGGATCTCCGCTACGACGCCTGTGATCCTCCTCACCGGCTACATGCACGACTTCGCCCCTGCCGAGCTGGAGGCCGCCGGGATCAGCAGGGTCCTCTACAAGCCGGTCGGCTCCAACGACCTTCTGGAGGCCATCCAGTCGATCATGGCCGAGCAGCCTCAGGCCGGAGCGTTCGCCTGAGCGGCTGCTCGTAGAGTTCAGGGCCTCAGGGCCTCCAGGGGTCGTCCTCGGTGAAGAAGGTGTGGTCTGGGCCGGACAGGACCGTGAGGTCCCCGACCGAGCCCGCGGCCTCGCAGCCGGCGGCGGCGTTGGAGGTGGCGTCATCCGCGCGTTGCTCGTTGTCGTGCAAGGTGCAGCCGGTCAGCTCCAGATCGGGGCTGCCCCAGCCCTCGAAGGCCTGCGCGCTGCCCTCGATGTGGAGGTCGGTGAGGCCCAGCCGCAGCGAGGTTCCCGCGCCGAGGACGACGCCGGCCCGGGCGGCCCCGACGATCAGCGTCCGGTCGATCACCAGGCCGTCGGTCGGGCGCTCGTCGGCCGAGATGCGCAGCCCGGCCTCGCCCGGCTCGATCACGGCGTTGTCCTCCAGCCGGACCTCGTCGAAGCCCTGGCCCCAGAGGTCATTGAAGTGGAAACCATTGCTGGTGGTCTGGAAGACGAGGTTCTCGGCGTAGAGGCCGGGGCTGGCCAGCTCGACGCCCCAGTCGGTGTGGAAGACGACGTTTCGGCGGACCAGGGCGTAGCCGATGCGGTCCTTGATGTTGATGCCGTCGGTCTTGTTGCTGAGCAGGACGCGGCAGTCGTGGATCAGGTTGCCCTCGACGGTGACCGCCTCGTGCGCGTCCTGGTCTTCTCCCTCGCTGCCGCCGATGTAGACACACTCGCCGTGCTGATCGTAGATGTGGCTGTTGCGCAGGACGAAGCTGGACGAGGGGTGCCCGGAGCGGTTGGCGTACTCCAGCGACACCGAGGGGCTGCCCCGGTTGTCGTGGACGACGAGGTCTTCGAGGATGATCTCGTCGCCGGCCCACCAGTAGACCCCCTTGTCGCGGCTGCCGGTGACCTCCAGGCGGCGGACCGTCACGCGGTGCCGCGGGGGGCCCTCGTAGAGGGTGTGGACGCCCGGGACCACCGCGCGGCCTTCCCCGCCGTCCACCGTCAGGCGGTAGGGCCCCTCGTCGGTGCGCAGGATGTCCAGGCGCTCCTCACGCTCGCCCGAGAGCAGCAGGCTGACGTGCCCCAGGGCCAGGGCCTCGTCGATGGCCGGCCAGTCGATGTTCTCATCCCCATCGACGCGGAAGGTCGTGGCGGGCTCGGGCGGGTCCTCGGCCTCCACCGGCGGCAGGCACTGGCAGACCTCGCTCCCGGCGAGCTGGAAGCCGTGGCCAGCGGCGCAGGCGCAAGGGCTCGCGGGGCGGACGCAGGAGGCGGCGAGGAGGAGGGTCGGCAGGGTCATCCTGCCCGCAGGATGACACCGTCGGGGGCGGTTCGGGTTTTCCCGGTGCCGGTGTCTTAGTGGATGCCTGGAGGCGAACATGCGCAAGCTCCTCATCCTGACCCCCCTCTGCATTCTCCCCACCGCCTGCCGTCTCATCGACGGCAGCGGCGTCTCGGCGACCGAGAGCCGCGAGCCCGGCGCGTTCAACGCGGTGTCCAACGAGACCCTGGTCGAGGTCGGCGCGGTGTTCGCGGGCGAACAGTCCGTCGTGCTGACCTGCGACGACAACCTGCTGGAGTACATCCGCACGGAGGTCGAGGGCGGCGAGCTGCGGATCAGCACCGATGTGCGGGCCAACATCCGCCCCAACGTCGACTGCATCGTGGAGATCACCACGCCCACCCTGCGCTCGCTGTCCTCCTCGGGCTCGGGCGAGACCTGGGCCGTGGGCGCCTTCCCCGACCTGGCCGCCCTCTCCTCCTCGGGCTCGGGCGGCGTCGAGGCCAGCGGCGGCGTGTTCCCCCTCCAGGACGCCTCGGTCTCGGGCTCCGGGGATCTCTACGTCTCGGCGGTCGACAGCGACTGCCTGACCTTGGACTCCTCCGGCTCGGGCACCGTCGTCGCCGCCGGCGAGGTGGGCTGCGCGATGGTGAACAGCTCCGGCTCGGGCGGCATCGAGGCGTTGGACCTCAGGGCCGTGGAGGCCGAGATCCGGGTGTCGGGCTCGGGCGACGTCAGCCTGACCGTCACGGGGCACGCCGAGGTCGACATCTCCGGCTCGGGCGATGTCCGTCTGGCCGGCGGGGCCACGGTCGACAGCGACACCAGCGGCTCGGGAGAGCTGATCCAGCTCTGAGCTCAGCGCCGGGCGATCTTCCAGGCGTCCCAGGCGGCGTAGAGGTTGAGCAGGCCGCCGAGGCCCAGGGTCAGGACCGAGGCGAGCAGGATCAGCCCGCCGCGGCGCCGCTCGCCGCAGAGGATCTGACCCAGCCCGGGCAGGAAGAGGCTGGCGATGGCGGCCAGGCCCGGCGCGGGGAGGGCCGCCGGCTGCGGCGCGGGGAGAACCGCGGGCTGCGGCGAGGGGTCCGCGATCTCTGCGGGAGGCTCCTGCAGGGCCACCGCCGCGTGCTCCACCGCCTCCTCCTCCTCCTCGATCACCCAGGGCGGCGTGGCCTCGGCGACGGTGGGATCGTCCCCGTCCTCCTCTTCGCAGTCCTCGGGGTCGATGATCTCCAGCACCGGCTCGTCGAGCAGCTCGCCCTCCTCGTCCTCGTCCTCGCGCTCGACCAGGGCCAGCTCGGCGAGGTTGACCAGGGGGCGGTAGTCGTCGAGCTCGGTCGGGGTGTCGTCGTCCTCCTCCTCCAGCAAGGGCTCGGGCACCAGGACGAAGCCCTCCTCCTGGCGCCAGTCCGGGTCCCAGCTCTCCCCGGCGGGCTGGTCGTGCAGGGCGAGGCAGTCGCGCGCGGCCCCCATGGGCAGGGCGTAGGGGCGCTCCCAGCTTCGCAAGAGGTGGCGCACCCGCGGCAGCAGGTCCATGAAGACGGAGAGGCCCAGCTGGTCCTGCCGAGGTCCGACCGGCCCGGTGCGCACCGCGAGCAGGCAGCTCTCGGCGGAGTCGGCGACGATCTGGACCAGCCAGTCCTGGCCGCCGTCGGGCGCCGGGGCCCAGCTCAGCCCGCCCTGGAGGACGTGGGCTTCGCGGAGTCGGTCGCAGAAGGCCCGCGCGAAGGGGTCGTCGGCCTGGTCAGGGTGGGGCTGCCAACCCTCGCGGCCGAGCAGGGCGGTGGCGGGCGCCGGCAGCTCGATCCGGGCCGCCAGCTCGGCCGGCAGCTGCTCGTCGACGGTCACGGGCAGGTGCAGCATGACGGACTGGTCCATCGCCGGGATGCGCGCGCTGAGCAGGCTGAGCCCAGGCTCGACCTCGTGCAGGACCAGGCAGGGCGGCGAGAGGGAGAGGCGCCGCAGCTCGTCCCCGAGGCGCTGGCGAGCGGTCTGGAGGGAGGTGTCGAGCTCGGCGAGGCGGGCGAGAGAGGTGGTGCGCATGAGGGTCCCGGGGCTGGTATCCGCTGGGGGATCCTGCATCGGATGAGTTGACCTGTCAAGGTGCTGCATAGATTTCGACTCACCCACCCGTCCGCCCTGCGCTCTGCCAAGATGCGCGCATGGACCGCACCGTCGATCGTCCTCCCCCCAGCCCCCAGGCC
>DDSR01000043.1:0-2976 GCA_002343455.1 Deltaproteobacteria bacterium UBA2385
GAGGGCGAGGCGGGCTTCCGCCGCGCCGAGCTGCGCCCAGCCACGGCTGGTGGGGTCCGGCGCCGCGGCGACCGCCTGGTCGTAGAGGACCAGCGCCTCGGCGAAGCGGTCGAGGCCGAAGAGCGCGTCGGCCTGCCCCTTCAGGGCCGAGGAGCGCGCCTCGGCGTCCCCCGCGCTCGCGGCGGCCTCCTGCCAGGCGGCCACGGCGCCCTCGTCGCCGGCGCGGGCCAGGGCGGTCGCCCGGGCTTCGAGGAGCTGGCGCCGGCTGTCCTCGTCCGGCGGGCGCAGCGCCTCCAGCAGCGCGGCGGCGCGCGCCGGCTCTCCTCCAACCAGGGCGGCCGAGGCCTCGCCCATCCCGGCCTGGAAGGCCACGGTCTCGTCCTCCGGCGTCGCCTGGACGGCCTGCCGCCAGGCCGAGAGGGCCGCCTCGACCTCTCCCGCCTCCAGGTGGGCGTCGCCGAGCTCCAGGAGGATGCCCGCGCTCACCTCGGGATCGATCGCCGCGTCGCGGGCGCGCTTCAGCAGATCCACCGCCTGGGCTAGGTCGCCGCTGCCGCGGGCTTCGTGGGCCCGGGCCAGGAAGGCGGCGGCGGCGGCGCCAGGGACCTGGGCCAGCAGGGCCTCGCGAGCCTGGCGGGCCTCCTGGCTGTCGCGGCCCAGCGCGTCGAGCGCCTCGATGCGCAGGTCCAGCAGCTCGATCCGGACGGCCGCCTCGGAGGCCACGCCCAGCGCCCGGGCGCTGGCCTCCAGCGCCAGCTCGGGCCTCCCCAGGGCCTGGGCCGTCCGCGCGAGGCCCGAGGTGGAGTCCAGCAGCAGCTCGGCCTGCCCGTCGACGGCCATGGCGCTGGCCGCCTCGTAGCGGGAGAGGGCCGCAGCGGTGTCGCCGGCGCGCTCGTCGACCTCGGCGCAGGTCAGCAGCGCGCGGGCCCGCTCCCCGGGGGAGGTCGCGGCGCGGATGGCCTCGCGGCAGGCCGTCGCGGCTTCGGCCAGCCGGCCCGCGGCGCTGAGCCGGTTCACCGTCGCCATCCGGGCGCGCGCCGCGGCCGGGTGGCCTGGCGGGGCCGCCTCGACCACGGCCCGCCAGGCGTCGATCGCGGCTTGCTCGTCGGCGCCCTCCTCGGCCAGGGAGGCCAGCTCCTCCAGGGCCCGCACCGCCCAGGCCGGGTCGGTCGACAGCCGGGCTACCTCGGAGAAGGCCTGCCGAGCACGCTCCCGCTCACCCCGAGCCAGGGCCAGCCGTCCCAGCCCCAGGCGGCCCTGCACCGCGACGTCGGCGTCGGAGCTGCCGACCAGGTCGTTGAGGATGCGCTCGGCGTCTTCTAGGCGGCCGGAATCCAGCAAGCCGTCGGCCATCCGGAGCTGCAGGTGGACCCGATCGTCGCCGCTGGCGCTCTCGCTGAGCAGGTCCCGCCAGATCGCCAGGGCCTTGCCCATCTCGCCCTCCTGGGCCAGGGCCTCGCCCAGGCTCAGCGAGGCGTCGCGCCGGGTCGCCGCGTCCAGCGCCTGCCCCCCGGGCCCTTCGCCCGCCAGCATCGCCTCCAGCAGGGGGATGGCCTCGGCCCCGGCGCCGGCCTCCAGCAGCTCGCGCGCCTTGCCCAGGCGGGTCTGCAGCTCGACCATGGCCTTGGCGTCGGGATCCATCGTGGCGAAGAACTCCGCCAGGGAGGGGTCGTCCGCCCGCGCTCCCACCAGCCGGGCCAGCGAGAGCCTCGCCTCGTCGGCCATCTCGGGGTCGACGCTGGCGAGCTGGATCGCCGACTGCCAGGAGCGAGCCGCCTCGGACAGCTGGCCGGCGTCCTCCTGCGCCCGGGCCAGCGCGATGTGGGCCCGGATCCGCACCCGGTCGTCGGTCCCCTCGGCCAGCAGCTCTGCGAGCAGGGCTTCGGCCTCCGCCCGCTCGCCCTTGCGGGCCAGCACATCGGCGAGGGCCAGCAGGGCGACCTGCTGGGCGGCGGTCCCGGCCATCACCTGGGCGGCCATCTGGCGGTAGGCCTCGGCGGCAGCGTCGAGATCCCCCGCCCGGTCGTAGACCCGCGCCCGCGCCTCGTAGAGCCGGGCCCGGGTGCTCTCGCTGAGCTGCGCGGCGCCGGCCCGATCCAGGGCGGCCAGCGCCTGCGCGGTGTCGCCCCCGGTGGAGTGGGCGCTGGCCAGGGCCATCAGCAGCTCGGCGGAGGCGTCGGGCAGGGCGGTCAGGGAGTCGAGCAGGCGCTCGATGCGCTCCTCGGGGTCCTGACCGTTCGCCCGGGCCAGCTCCTGGAAGAGCAGCACGGCCTTGGCGCGCTGCTCGGGCGGCTGCTGCACCAGGTCCAGCAGGGGCTCCACCATCGCCAGCGCCTCGACCCCCTGGTCCGTCCCGGCCAGCAGCGTCGCCAGGTTCATGCGCGCCTCGGCGCCCGCGGCCCCGTCCTCGCCCGCCTCGCTCAGGGCCTGCCGGAGCAGGCGCTCCTCGCCCTCCACATCCGCCAGCAGCCGCGCCTGGCCGGCCGCCTCCAGCAGCCAGCCCACCCGCTCCTGGGGCAGGTTGGCGTCCTGGGCCAGCTCCTCGAAGCGCGCCATGGCCTCGGCCGGAGGGAGGCCGCGCAGCTCGGCCGCTGACTCGGCCGCGCCGGTCGAGGAGGTCGGTCCGATCAGCCGGGCCGCCCCATACGAGCCCAGGCCCAGGGCGATGATGGCCACGGCGGCGGCGAGCTGGCGGGGGCGCAGACCCTGGACCAGCTCGCGCAGGCTGGCGTCGGTGACCCGGGCGCCGGCGGCGGCGAGCTGCTCGCGTTGCGGGCCGGACAGCCCCAGGGCCCCGCGCAGATCGGCCCCGTCCAGGCTGGCCCCCACCAGCTCGGTGCCGGCGAGGTCGGCCTGGTCCAGGATCGCGCCGTCCAAGCGCACCCCGCTCAGGTCCAGGTCGGAGAGCCGGCTGGCGGTCAGATTGGCGCCGCTCAGGTCGAGCCCGTGGAGCAGGGCCCCGCGCAGATCGGCCCC
>DDSR01000043.1:2990-10309 GCA_002343455.1 Deltaproteobacteria bacterium UBA2385
CCAGCAGGCGCGCCCGCGAGAAGAGGGCCTCCTCGGCCTGGGCCTCGCGCAGGTCGGCCCGCTCGAGCTGCGCGCCCTCCAGCCGCGCCCGGCTCAGCAGCGCCCCGCGCCACGTCACGCCGCCCAGGTGGCGCCCCGAGAGGTCCTGCCCGCTCAGGTCCGGCCCGGCCCCCTCGGTGGGAGAGCCCAGCGACTCGTCCAGGGCGCGTTGGCCGACGGAGCGCCGACCGCTGGCGGCCCCGCGCTGGATGGCGCCACCCAGGCGCCGGGCGAGGTCGAGACCCAAGCCCAGCAGGACCTTCGGCTCGGGCAGCGCGGAGCTCTCGATCGCCCCCAGGTCCAGCAGCAGGGAGCGCTGCTCGGCGTCGATGCCCAGGACCCCGCGGATGTCCGCGCCGGTCCAGCTCGCCTCGGCCAGGAAGCAGCCGGCGAGGTCGGCCTGGTTGAGGGTGGCCCCGTCCAGCCGGACCTCGCTCAGATCCAGGTCGGAGAGGCGCGCCCCGGTCAGGTTGGCCTCGCGCAGGTCCAGCCCTCGCAGGCTGGCGCCGCGCAGATCGGCCCCGCTCAGGTCGGCCTGGAAGAGATCGGCGCCGCCCAGATCGACCCGGCGCAGGTCGGCGTCGACCAGCTGGCTCCGGGGGGCCTTCAGGCAGGCGCAGCGGGCGCCGCTGAGGGTGGCGCCGGTGAGGTCGAGCAGCTCGCCGCTGGCCTCGCGCAGATCGGCGCCGCGGAGCGAGGCGCCGGAGAGCTGCGCCCCGGTCAGGATCGCCCCGCGCCAGCTGGCCTCGTCCAGGCGCCGGCCGCGCAGCATCGCGCCGCTGAGATCGGCGCCGGGCCCGCCGACAGCGGTCGTGGAGGCGCTGGGGGGAAGCGCGGGAGAGGGCGCGGGAGCGTCGGGGGAGGGGAGGGGCTCGCTCGCCTCTGGCGAGGGTGAGCGTCGGGCCCGTGCGCTCGCCAGGCGCGCGCGCAGCTCCAGCCAGAGCAGCTGCGCCTCGGTGGCCGGCTCCAGGCGCACGGCGCGCAGCCGTCGGGTGAGGGGGCGGAGCTGGGCCTGGACCAGGGCCAGGACGGTCTCGGGCGCCTCCTCCTCGGCCTGGTCGATCGCGCCGGCGTCCACCAGGGCGAAGCGCTGCGCGGGGGTGAGGCCCAGGGCGGCGCCGATGCGGGCGCCCCGAGCGGAGCTGCCCTCCAGGCGGGCGCCGGTCAGATCCGCCTGGCTCAGCGAGGCCTCGTCGAGGCAGGCGGTCCGCAGGTCCAGGTCGCTCAGGACGGCGCGCTCCAGCGAGGCCCCGGTGAGGTTGGCCCCCGCGAGGCGGGCCCCGCGCAGATCCGCGCCCGCGAGGACGGCCCCCGTCAGGTCCATGTCGCGCAGGTCCGCGCCTCGTAGATCGGCGTCGATCAGGCGGGCCTGCGAGGCCGACGCGCCTCGCAGGTCGCTGCCGACCAGGCTCGCCTGGGAGAGGTCTGCCCGGGCCAGCCGGGCGCGCCGCAGCACGGTCCGATCCAGCCGCGCGCCGTCCAGCGAGCAGCCCTCCAGGACCGCCTCCTCCCACTGCAGGTCGCGCAGGTCGTGGCCGGCGAGGTTGCGCCCGGCCAGGTCGACCGCGCGGGCGGTCCTCCAGGGCTCCAGCTCGGCGACGCTGACGCGGTCGGCCCGCGCGGGAGCCTCGCCCTGGGGCCGGGTCGAGAGCGCGGCGAGCTCGGCGCGGGCCTGGGCGGCAGCCTCCTCACGGCGGGCCCGGACCTGCGCGGCCGCGGACGCGAAGGTCTCGGCGCTGCGGGCGTGCTCCTGGTGCTCGGCGAGGCGGCTCCGGGCGGCGCTGGCCCGGGCCTCGGCCTTGGCCATCGCCGCGGCGCGTCGAGCCTGGGCCTGGTCGGTCCACCAGGTCCTGGCCCCGCTGCGGGCGCGGCCGGCCAGGCCGGTGGCGGCGCGGGCCAGGGGCCGCCCCATCCGTCCGGCCAGCGCCAGGGTGGGGGCCAGCTCGGGCGAGCCGATGCCCTCCCAGGCCCCGGCGGACAGCAGCTCGGCGCGGGTCGCCTCGCTCAGGCCGCGGGCGCCCCGGATCCGCGCCTTGGTCCAGCGGGCGCCAGTGGCCTCGATGCCGGCCAGCTCGGCCCCGCTCAGATCGGCCCGGCTCAGGTCGGCCCCCTCCAGGTTCGCCTGGCTCAGCCCCGCCTCGCGCAGATCGGCGCGCAGCATGGAGCAGCCCCGCAGGTCCGCGCCTCTCAGCCGGGCCTCCAGCAGGTTGGCGTCGGGCAGCCGGGCGCCCTTCAGCCGGGCCTCGACCAGGCTGGCGCCTTCCAGGTCCAGGTCCTCGCCCCAGGCCCCCTCCAGGTTGGCCCCGTCGAGGCGGGCCCCCCTGAGCCGGGCGCCGTGCAGGGTGGCGGCGCTCAGGTCGGCCCCCCGGAGATCGGCCCCCAAGAGATCGGCGAAGCTGAGATCCTGGCCGGAGAGGTCGGCGCCCTGCAGATCGGCCCCCGGCGCGCGCAGGCCGCGGGAGGCCAGCACGCCCAGCCCCGGCGCCGCCAGCGTGCGCTTCGGTCGAGGAGCGGGAGGGGGGGCCGGCGACGCCATGGGCGGATGCTACCCGACCGCGGGGAGGGCGGCCCGCGCCGACTTGGCACGGGGGATGCATGAGCCCCGAGGGGAGGGAGAGAGACAGGGCCCGGGCCCGAAGGCGGGAAAGGTGAGGCGGTGGCGAGGGGGGCGCTTGCCCTGGCGGTCCCTGCGCCATACCGGACGGGCTGCGCTCGTCGCGCGAGCCAACCCCTCCTGCTCTCCTGCCGCGTCCTCCTCCGCTCTCCTCCCGCGCTTCGCCTCTTCTGCTCCCTGCCCACTCCCCGAGGGCCACATGGACAAGCTCTTCATTCACGGCGGCCGCCCCTTGCAGGGGACCGTGCGCGTCAGCGGCGCCAAGAACGCCGCGCTGCCCATCCTGATCGCCACCCTGCTGGCGCCGGGTGAGCACCTGCTCGACAACGTGCCCGACCTCGCCGACGTGGGCCTGACGCTCTCGCTGCTGGGGCGCATCGGCTGCCCCTCGCTGGTGCCCGAGGGCGCCGGGGCGCGGGTCCGGCTGGACACCTCGCGCATCGCCTGGTCCGAGGCGCCCTACGACGTCGTGCGCAAGATGCGCGCCAGCGTGCTGGTCCTGGGCCCGCTGCTGGCCCGCCAGGGGCAGGCCCGGGTCAGCCTCCCGGGCGGCTGCGCCATCGGTGTGCGGCCCGTCGACCAGCACCTCAAGGGCCTCGAAGCCCTGGGCTGCCGCTTCGAGCTGGAGGGCGGCTACGTCAACGGGCGGGTCGACCACCTCCGCGGCGCGGAGATCCACTTCGACATGCCCACCGTGACGGGCACCGAGAACGTGCTGATGGCCGCGGTCCTGGCCGATGGCGTCAGCGTGCTGCACAACGCAGCGAGAGAGCCCGAGGTGGTGGACCTGGCCCGCTTCCTGCGCGCCATGGGGGCCCGGATCGAGGGCGAAGGCACCTCGACCATCACCGTGGACGGCGTGCCCGCGCTGCGCCCGCCTCGCGCGCCCTACGCCATCATGCCCGACCGGATCGAGGCCGGGACCTACCTGGCCGCGGCGGCCATCACCGGCGGCGCCGTCACCGTCGAGCAGGCCCCCGTGGACGAGCTCGGCGCGGTGATCGAGGCCCTGCGGGCCGCCGGCTGCGAGGTCTCCACCGACACGCAGGGCGGCGGCCCGGGCGGGCGGGTCCACCTGCGGCGAACGGGACCGCTCCAGCCCGTCTCGATCGAGACCCAGCCCCACCCCGGCTTCCCCACCGACATGCAGGCCCAGTGGATGGCGCTGATGTCCGTGGCCCAGGGGCGGTCCGAGATCCGCGAGACCATCTTCGAGAACCGCTTCATGCACGCCGCCGAGCTGCTGCGCATGGGCGCCCGCATCGAGCCGGACGGCCACTGCGCGGTGGTCAACGGGGTCCCCGCCCTGCAGGGCGCGACCGTGATGGCCACCGATCTGCGGGCCAGCGCCTCGCTGGTGCTGGCGGGCCTGGCCGCCCAGGGCTCCACCGAGATCCTGCGCCTGTACCACCTCGATCGCGGCTACGAGCGCCTCGAAGCCAAGCTGAACGCCCTGGGCGCCGATGTGCAGCGCGTCCCTGACGATGTGCGCCTCGTCCGCCCCGGGTCGGCCCAGCCCGTCCGGGTGGCGGGTTAGTCGCCCATGGCTGCGGGGCGCCAGCGCATGGCCACCAGGCGCGAAGTCAGGACTGCGCGTTGATCCCACGCGAGGTGATCGACACCATCCGCGACCGCGTGGACATCTCCGAGGTGGTCGGCCAGGTCGTCACGCTTCGCCGGAAGGGCAGCACCTTGTCGGGGCTCTGCCCCTTCCACAACGAGAAGACCCCCAGCTTCAACGTCGTGCCGGCCAAGGGCATCTACCACTGCTTCGGCTGCGGGGCGGGCGGCGACGCCTTCAAGTTCCTGATGGAGACGCAGGGCCTCAGCTTCAACGAGGCGGTCAAGGAGCTCGGCGCCCGGGTCGGCGTCACGGTCGAGGAGCGGGCCCTCTCGCCGGTCGAGATCGCGCGCACCCGCGCCCGCACGGACCTGTACGAGGTCTGCGACCTCGCCTGCCGGCACTTCGAGGCCGTCCTGCGGACCCGGCCCGAGGGCGAGCCGGCTCGCCGGTACCTCAAAGAGCGGGGGATGAACGAGGAGACCTGGACCCGCTACCGCCTGGGCTACGCGCCCCCCTCCTGGAGCGCGCTGCTCGACGGCCTCGCCCGCCAGGGGGTCGACGCGGCGATGGCGGTCAAGGCCGGCCTCGCCCGCGAGCGGGAGGGCAGCAGCGGCGCCTACGACCTCTTCCGCGGCCGGGTGATCATCCCGATCAGCGATCCCCGAGGGCGGATCGTCGCCTTCGGGGGGCGTCACCTCGAGGACATGCCGGGACGCTCGGGGGACGACAAGGCCGCCAAGTACGTCAACTCCCCCGAGACCGAGATCTACCACAAGTCGAAGACGCTCTACGCCTTGTCGCAGGCGAGGGCGGGGATCCAGAACGAGGGCTTCGCCCTGGTCGTCGAGGGCTACTTCGACGTCCTGGCCCTGCACCAGGCCGGCTTCACCCAGGCCATCGCCACCTGCGGCACGGCCTTGACGCCCGACCACCTGCGCATCCTGCGCCCGCTGACCACCAAGGTCGTCGCGCTCTTCGACAGCGACGAGGCCGGCGTGCGCGCCGCCCTGCGCAGCCTGGAGCCCTTCATCGCCGAAGGGATGGAGCCCAGCCGGCTGGACCTGGGCGAGGCCAAGGACCCTGACGAGTTCATCCAGCGCTTTGGGGCCGAGGCCTTCACCGGGCGCCTGAAGCAGTCCGAGCCCCTGCTCGACCGGGCCCTGAGGCTGTACCGTCAGCGGCTGGGGGGCAGCCCCGAGGGGCGGCGGCAGGCCCTGGCCGAGATCGCGCCGGTGCTGCGAAGGATGGACGGCGCCTCGCGCTCTGTGGCCGTCGAGACGGTCTCCCGCATCCTGGGCGTGCCCGACCAGGTCGTCTCCGAGTTCCTGGGCCTGAGCCGATCCTCCGTGGCGCCGCCGCGACCTCAGGCTCGCCGCCTGCTGGGCGACAGCGCCGACGTCCATCACCTCGTCTGGCTGCTGGTCCACCACCCCTCCCAGGTGGCCCCCCTGGTCCAGTCCGTCGACCCCTCGCTGGTCACCTCGCGAATGGACCTCGCCCGGGTCATCGCCCGATTGCTGCAAGGCGAGTCCTTGACCAGCCTGCTCGACGATGTAGAAGATCCCGGGTTGGCCGAGGGCCTGCGGGCCGTCGCCACACAAGGTCGGGTGGTGCGGGACGGCCGAGAAGAGGGCGTCTACACCGAAGAAAACGCCGCCATGGCGACCCGACAGCTGCTGGCACGCCTGGAGCTCCGCCAGGTGGAGGAAGAGCTGCACCGCATCCAGAGCGCCTTGGAGAGTTGCGGACCCGACGCAGACGGGTCAAGCTATCGTGAATCCCTGGTGAAAAAGAGTCTTCTTACCCGGAAGCGCCTCGAACTCTCCCGGATCGTCTCGCGAAAACCCCCGCAGTGAAGGCAGCTCAGTCTTCAGGCCGCGTCCCAACGGCCCTCTACGAGCGTTTCGTTCTCGAACCCCACACAAGGACGGATGATGAAGGACAAGGACCTGCAGGAGATCCAGCCCCTCATCGAGATGGGCCGCGAACGGGGCATCGTCACCGCTGACGACGCCGCCAACCCGCTGCCTACCCACCTCGTCAACACCGACGCGATGGACGGTCTCTTCATCATGTTCAGCGGCATGGACATGGACGTCATCAAGGCGGTCCGCCGCGAGCGCGAAGAAGAGCGCCGCGGGGTCCCCATGCCCGAAGAGAAGCGCGGTCGCGACACCGGCGCGGGGCCGGCCCGCAGCGGCGATCCGGTCCGGATGTACCTGCGGCGGATGGGCTCGGTGCCCCTGCTCTCGCGGGAGGGCGAGATCGAGATCGCCAAGCGCATCGAAGAGGGCGAGCAGACCGTCATCAAGCACCTCTACACCTCGCCGCTGATCGGCTTCATCCTGACCGACCTCGTCGAGCAGGAAGAGCAGCGCTGCGCCAAGGCGATCCGCGGCGGCAAGCGCCCTCGGCGCATCAAGACCCGTGGCGGCCTGTCGCTGGCCGGCGCGCTGGAGTCCTCCAAGGAGCTGATCAAGCAGCGGTCCGGCCTGCGGGCCGAGGTCGAGAAGGCCAAGGGGCGCAAGCGCCGGGAAGAGCTCGAAGCGCAGCTCCAGCAGCACGAAGCGAAGATGATCGAGTTCATGGGCACCGTCGACATCGAGCGCCGGCTGGTACTGGGCGCCTGCCAGGAGATCCGCGACGGGTGGGAGAAGATCCACGCCAGCGAGCAGGTGATCGAGTCGGTCTCGCGCGAGGCGGGGGTGCCCGTCCGGGACCTTCGCCGCATGATCCGCAAGGTGCGGCGGACGCCCGACCGCGGCGGCGCCGAGGTGGTCGAGGACTCCGGCATCACCGAGGACGTCTGGGCCGAGTTCGACAGCCGGGTGCGGCGCGAGCTGCGCAAGATCCGCAAGGTCGAGGAGTCCCTGGGCATCGATCGCGACGAGCTGCGGGTGATCGCCCGCGAGGTCAAGCGCGGCCACGCCCAGGCCGAGCAGGCCAAGTGTGACCTGGTCGAGGCCAACCTGCGGCTGGTGGTCAGCATCGCCAAGAAGTACACGAACCGCGGCCTCCAGTTCCTGGACCTGATCCAGGAAGGCAACATCGGCCTGATGAAGGTGGTCGACAAGTTCGAGTACCGCCGCGGCTACAAGTTGT
>DDSR01000313.1:0-14797 GCA_002343455.1 Deltaproteobacteria bacterium UBA2385
GTCTGGCCGGGCCGGAAGCAGTCGGCGTTGTTCGGCAGCAGCAGCAGGTCGAACAGACGCTGCGCCTCGTCGGCGTCGAACCCGGGCAGGAACGTCAGCGCGGCGACGTGCCGCGCGCGGCATTGCCGCAGCAGCGCGGCGGCTTGCAGGCTGGGCGCCAGCAGCGTGCGGCCGGCGTGCACGATGCGGTCGTCGACGAACTCGAACTCGCCCTTGGTGGTTTGGGCCTGCACCTGCCCGTTGAGCATCAGCACGTTGTCCCGGACCTCGATCACGTCGCCGGGCAGCCCGACCACGCGCTTGACGTAGTCGATGGTGATGCCGGGAACCGGGATGTCGATCCAGTGGCCGACGCCGGGCTCGCCGGTGATCGGGTCCATGTCCGAGCCGGGGTAGGCGAAGACGATGATGTCGCCGCGGTCGGGAAGGCTGAGCTCGCCCACGGGGATGCGGGTCAAGGGCCAGCGCATGCCGTAGCTGTACTTGGTGACCAGGATGTGGTCCCCGATCGCCAGCGTCGGCACCATCGAGCCGGAGGGGATGCGGAAGGGCTCGAAGAGCACCGAGCGGATCAGCAGCACGACCAGGATCGCCGGGCCCCAGGTGCTGACGAGGTCCCAGACCCAGTCGCCGAGGCGCTGCATGGCGGTGCGGTCTTCGGCGTCGGGGGGGAGTGGATTTCCGGGTGATTCCATCAGCCTCGGGGCGGGCCGCGGGCGCAGGGGAGGAGCGAGGCCCAGGCGAGGTGGCCGCATATCAAGAATCGTAGAGGGGCGGGCGAGCCCCGTGGACCGGCGATACCATGGGGCCGTGTTGGACCAGATCGAGCTCTCCCTGCGCGCCCGGCCGGGTCGCCCCGTCCAGGGGATCGGGCTGGGCGTAGCGCGCGCGGCGGTGGCGGCGGTGATCAACCCGCAGGCGGAGCTGCTCTTCATCCGGCGGGCCGAGCGGGTCGGAGATCCCTGGAGCGGCCACGTGGCCTTCCCCGGGGGCCGGGCCGAGGCCGGCGACGAGGGGCCGGTGGGCACGGCCGTGCGCGAGACGGTCGAGGAGGTCGGGCTGGCCCTCCCCGACGCCGGCAGGCTGCTCGGGCCGCTGGACGAGCTGCTGGCCCCGGTGCGGCGAGGCCCTCCGCAGCTGGTCATCTCGCCCTTCGTCTTTCACCTCCAGCGCCTACAGCCGCTGCGGCCCAACGTCGAGGTCGCCTCGGTACACTGGCTCTCGCTGGAGCGGCTGGCGATGGGAGAAGGGAGGAGCAGCTTCGACCTGGAGTGGGGCGGCGCGACCCTGCGGATGCCCTGCATCGAGCTCTCCGGGCTGCGGATCTGGGGCCTCACCCTGCGCATGCTCGACGACCTGCTCGAGCGCATGGGCGGGCAGACCAGCCCGGATGTCGAGCTCCTTCACGGTGAGGATCCCCGCCGATGAGCCTGCTGCTCTCCCTGGCCGTGCTGGCCTCTCCCGCCGCGGCCACCGAGCGGGCGCCCTTCGTCACGGCTGCTCCCGGCGCGCTCTGTGCGACGCCTCTCCTGCTCCAAGGGCTCCTGCCGGTCGGGCCCGAGCCTCTCCCGCCTCCCGGCGCGGTCAAGCAGCAGCGCGAGGCCATCGAAGGGGTCACGCAGGTCCGCGGCTCGGCCAATTTCGCGGTCAAGTGGGGGGCCGCGGCGGCCGTGGACGAGGCCCAGGTCCAGGTCCTGCTGGAGGGCATGGAGCAGGCCTGGAGCGTGCAGATGGTGGAGATGGAGCACCCCGAGCCCTACGGGACCGGGACCTACCTGCTCAACGTCTACATCGAGGACACGGGCCTGGTCTGGACCTCGGGCGGCTCCTCCTACGAGCTGCGCGGCTCGGGCGCGGCCGGCTACTACACCACCGATCCGGAAGGCCACCCGATGCTGGTGATGTCCAGCTACGCGCTGGGGACGGCCGACTACACCCGGGCGGTGGCCGCCCACGAGCTCTACCACGCGGTCCAGGCCGGGATGGGCGCCTACCCCTACCGGGATCGGGCCGCCTGGTACTGGGAGGCGACCGCCAGCTGGATGGCGGGCGAGGTCTTCCCCGACATCCCCAGCTACGCCGACTTCCTCTTCGGCTATGCCCTGCTGCCCTGGCTGCCGCTGGCCTTCTTCGACTATCCGGACACCGGCGCCTTGCAGGAGTACCGCCAGTACGGGGCCTTCATCCTGCCGCGCCACCTCTCCGAGGTCGCCGCCGACTGGTCGGTGGTCCGCGACTCCTGGACCCGGCCCGACCCGGGGGGCGACCCCGTCCTGGCCCTGGACGAGGCGCTGCTGGCCTACGACACGACGGTCGCTGACGAGCTGGCCGCGATGACGGCGCGGCTGGCTGCCTGGGACTACCGGGACGGGGAGGTCTACCGCGCCAATGTCGAAGGCTACGGCAGCTACTACCCCGACGGGGACCGGCTCCAGGGCGAGGTGGGCGCCGCGGGCACCGACGGGTGGGTCCAGCCCGACGCCGATCAGCTCCCTCGGGCGACCGGGAGCAACCTGGTCTCCATCGCCGCCGCGGCAGAGGATCGCACCCTGGAGCTCCAGCTCGATGCCCAGGGCGAGGCGGGCAGCGAGGCGATGTGGAGGGTCATCCTGGTGGAACCCTCCTCCACGGGGCCGAGCTATCGGTCGGTCGAGCTGGAGGAGGGCGCGGCCTCGGTGCTGCTGCCGGCCGGCGTGGAGACGCGCTGGCTGGCGGTCACGGTCGACTCTCAGGCGCGCGACGCCGACGAGGTCTTCGCCTGGAGCTACCGGGTGGGGGCGGTCGAGGAGGAGCCCGCTGGGGAAGACACGGGCCTGCCTGCCGGTGAGGGGGGCGGGGGTGAGCCGATCCGGGCCTGCGGCTGCGCCTCGGGCGGAGGCCCGGCGGGGCGCTCCTGGCTGGCGGTGCTGGTCGGCCTTGCGGGGCTGGCGGTGGCCCGCAGGGGCTCAGGGCTCGGCTGACCGGGCCAGGCGGTGGGCGTCCCGGCGAAGCTGCTCCAGGCTGTCCTCGTCGCTGGGGTAGAAGCCGCGGACGACGCCGGCGGGGTCGATCAGCAGGATGCGCTCGCTGTGAGCGATGGCGGGGACCTCGCCCGAACGATCGACGACCTCGGCCACCTGTTGGAAGTCGGCGATCACCTGCCGGACCTGCTCGGGATCACCGGTCAGGAACTGCCAGCCTGGCAGCTGCGCGCCCCAGCGCTCGGCGTAGGCCGCCAGCTGCGGCACCCGATCCCACTCGGGATCGACGGTGATGGAGACGAGCACGATCGGGTGGCCGCCGAGGGCCTGGGCGGGCAGGTTGCGGCGGAGCCAGGCCATCCGGGCGCTGAGCAGCGGGCAGACGTCGGGGCAGCGCGTGAAGATGAAGTTGACCAGCACCACCTGGCCGCGCAGATCGAGGCTGGTGAGGGTCTGATCCTGCTGGTTGAGCAGGGAGAAGCCGGGGAGGGGGGTGTAGCGCTCCAGCGCGGGAGGGCTGCGCCACCACACGGCCATGGCCGGCAGCGCGAGCAGCAGCACGGCGAGGAGGGCCCAGGCCCAGGGTCGGCCGAACATCGGGCCGTGGGCGTCGGTGGGCGGGCTCACAGCCAGTGATCGAGGACCATGGCCGTCATCAGGACCGTCATGTACAGCAGGGTCAGGCGGAAGTAGCGGCTGGCCCAGCGCGCCTCGCCCTGGTTGCGCCAGCCGTCGAAGGCCGAGTAGACCAGCACCGCCCCCATGGCCGATCCGGCCACCGCGGTCGGCAGGCCGGCGACCCCCATCCAGACCAGCAGCAGCGGGGTCGGGAAGAGGCCCAGGGAGTAGATGAGCATCTGCAGGCGGGTGGACTCGATGCCGTGCTCGACGGGGTGGACCACCAGGCCGGCGCGCGTGTACTCGTCGGCGCGGAAGATGCCGATCGCCAGCGAGTGCGGGACCTGCCAGAGGAAGAGGATCCCGAAGAGGACGAAGGCGGGCGGATCGATGCTGCCGGTGGCGGCAACCCAGCCGATCACCGGGGGCAGGGCGCCCGGCACGGCGCCGACGAGCACGCTGAGGCTGCTGGTGCGCTTCATGGGGGTGTAGACGAGCACGTAGAGCAGCAGGGCGACGGCGGCGAGCAGGCCGGCCAGCGGGGGGACGGTCAGCGAGAGGACGGCGATCGAGACGAAGCTGAGGGCGAGCCCGACCCCAAGGGCGAGGGCGGGCTTCATCCGGCGCTGGGGGAGGGGACGCGAGGCGGTCCGGGCCATGCCGCGGTCGGTCTCGCGCTCCAGGTAGCAGTTCAGGGCGTTGGCGCCGGCTACGACCAGCATCGTGCCGCCGATGCCCAGCAGGGCGCGGGCGGCGCTGACCGGGACGGGCGCGAGGGCCATGGCCCCCCCGGCGGTGAAGAGCACCAGCGTCGAGAGGCGCGGCTTGGTCAGCGACAGGATGTCGCGCAGGACGCCAGGAGCGTCGCTGTCGAGGGACAGGCCGGCCTGCCGGGCGACGGCGGGCCCGGTGGCATGGGCGGCGGCGTGGGAGGGGGAGTCGTTCTCCATTGGCGCCTTCTCACCGCCGGACCTGGGCTTGTCAAGGTGCCGGTGTTCGGGAGGTGTGTGGCACTTGAAAAGGCCCTGGCACGCTTGCCGGGCCAGCGTTAGGCGCGCTCCTTCCTTTGTGTGGGGCCTGCTGTGAGCACTCCGAGCCAACCCAGCCACGCCGATCACGCCGATCACCCCGCCGAGCTCCCGTGTGAGCCCGACGAGGTGCCGGTGCGCTTCCTCGTGATCGTCTCGGCGGCGGTCACGGCCATCGCCCTCGGCCTGATCGCTACCGGCGTCTGGCTGTTCAACATGGAGGCCGCCTCGCAGTTCGCGGCCAAGGGCTACCCGGTCGCTGAGGTCGCTGCTCCGTGATGCGGCTTGGGGCACTCTTGCGGCCTCTGGCGGCCGCGCTGCTGCTGCAGTGGGGGCTCTCGTCCGCCACGGCCGCAGGCGCGGGTGCCTCCACCGCAGCGGGCGGCGGCCTGGCCGTGCCCGAGGCGATGCAGGCGATCACCGTGGAAGAGCGCCTGGGTGCCTCGATCGACCCTGAGCTCCGCTTTCGGGACCACCAGGGTCGGGATGTGCGCCTCGGCGACCTGCTCCAGGGAGACAAGCCGGTCCTGCTGACCCTGAACTACTACGGCTGCGCCACCCTCTGCAGCGTGCAGCTCAATGGGGTCGTCGCTGGCCTGCGCGAGCTCGACTGGACGGCGGGCGACGAGTTCCGCATCGTCACGGTCAGCATCGACCCCGACGACGACGTCGAGCTGGCGCGGACCAAGCGCCTCGCCTACCTGGACAGCTATGGGCGCGGCGAGGCCGTGGACTGGCACTTCCTGGTCGGAGAGCAGAGCCAGATCCAGGCGCTGGCCGCCCAGGTGGGCTTCGGCTACCGCTACGATCCCGTGCAGGACCAGTACGCGCACGCTGCGGCGGTGATGCTGCTGGCGCCCGATGCCACGGTGGCCCGCTACCTCTACGGGGTGCAATACAGCGCCCGCGACCTGCGCTTCGGCCTGATGGAGGCCGCAGCCGGAAGGGTCGGCAGCGTAGCGGACCGCCTCATCCTCTCTTGTTTCCACTACGATGCTGCGCTTGGCCGCTACGGCGTCTTCGCGCAGGGCATCATGCGCCTCGGTGGCGCGGTGGGTGTCCTCGTCCTCGCCAGCCTCGGCATCGTCCTCTGGCGTCAGGAGCTCCTCCCCAAGGGAAGAGCGACCGACGCAGCCCCAACGGAGCTCACCTCGTGACCTTCGCATCCATCATGCACCTCGTGGGTCTGGCGGGGGCGCCTCAGCGCGCCTTCGGCAGCTTGCTGAACGCCACCGGCGACGCCATCCCCCTGACGCCGCGGTGGTGGATGCCCGAGAGCGCCTCGACCTTCTCGCACGAGGTGGACCGGGCGTTCGCGGTGATCTACTGGCTCGACGTGATCTTCTTCCTGTTGATCATCGGGGCGATGGCCTTCTTCACCTTCGCCTACCGGCGCAAGCGTGCGGACCAACGGACCAGCCCGGTCAAGGGCAGCCACTCGCTGGAGATCGCCTGGAGCGTGATCCCGGGGCTGTTCCTGCTGGTGTTCTTCGGCATGGGCTTCGTCACCTACATGGACATGCAGGTGCCGCCCGCGGACTCGATGCACATCCGCGTGACCGGCCAGAAGTGGAACTGGGGCTTCGAGTACCCCGAGCAGGGCATCAAGCTCAGCAGCGCCGACGGCCTCGTGGTGCCCTCCAACACGCCGGTCCGCCTGACCCTGACCTCGGTGGACGTGCTTCACAGCTTCTTCATCCCGGACTTCCGGACGAAGAAGGACGCCGTGCCCTCGCGCTACACCTCGCTCTGGTTCGAGGCCAAGCGCCCCGGTGAGTACCAGATCTACTGCACCGAGTACTGCGGCGACGACCACAGCCGGATGACCAGCAAGGTCATCGCGATGGAGCCCGCCGCCTTCCGCGAGTGGGTAGCGGACAAGAAGAACGCCAGCGCCAGCTTGACCCCGGTCGAGCGCGGCCAGCAGCTGTGGACCACTCAGGGCTGCGCTGGCTGCCACTCGATCGACGGGTCGGCCCTGATCGGCCCCAGCCTGAAGGGCAAGTACGGCGCGCAGGAGTCCCTCGCCGATGGAAGCAGCGTCCTGGTGGACGATGACTACATCCGCGAGTCCATCCTCGCCCCCAACGCCAAGATCGTCGCGGGTTTCGCCGGCCAGATGCCGCCCTACGTGGGCCGCCTCCAGGACGACGAGATCAGCGCCCTCATCGACTACATCAAGACACTCAAGTAGGGAGCGTGGATGTCTGCCACCACCGGTGACCTCGCGTCTACCCACGGGCACGGCGAGGAGTCCTATCTGACGGCCAAGAGCGGCATCGCTAGCTGGCTGTTGACCGTGGACCACAAGCGCATCGGGATCATGTACCTCGGTGCGATCCTGTCCTTCTTCATGATCGGCGGCCTGATCGCCCTGGCCTTCCGGCTGGAGCTGGCCACCGCCCAGCCGGACCTCTTCTCCGGCAACGTCTACAACCGGCTGTTCACCCTGCACGGCGCCATCATGGTGTTCCTGGTGCTGGTGCCCTCGATCCCGGCCTCCCTGGGCAACTTCGTGCTGCCCTTGATGCTGGGCGCCAAGGACGTGGCCTTCCCCAAGCTGAACCTGCTCAGCTTCCACATCTACATCGTGGGCGCGCTCTTCCTGGTCTACACCCTGCTCTCGGGCGGCGTGGAGACGGGCTGGACCTTTTACACGCCCTACAGCTCGACCACGGACAGCTCGGTCGTCTCGGCGCTGCTGGGCGCCTTCATCCTGGGCTTCAGCTCGATCCTGACCGGCATCAACTTCATCGTCACGATCCACAAGATGCGGGCCCCCGGCCTGACCTGGGCGCGCCTGCCGCTCTTCGTCTGGGCCTCGTACTCGACCAGCATGATCCAGGTCCTGGCCACCCCGGTCATCGCCATCACCCTCTTCCTGCTCGTCTTCGAGCGGACCATGGGCATCGGCATCTTCGACCCGGCGCTGGGCGGCGACCCCGTGCTGTTCCAGCACTTCTTCTGGTTCTACAGCCACCCCGTCGTGTACGTCATGATCCTGCCGGCCTTCGGGGTCATCTCCGAGACGGTCTCGATCAACAGCCGCAAGCACATCTTCGGCTACTCGGCCATCGCCGCCAGCTCGATCGCCATCGCCGCCATCGGCTTCCTGGTCTGGGGCCACCACATGTTCGTGTCGGGGCAGTCCGACATGGCCGGCACCATCTTCAGCTTGATCACCTTCGGCGTGGCCGTTCCCACGGCCATCAAGGTCTTCAGCTGGGTGGCCACCATGTACAAGGGCAGCATCGAGCTCAACACGGTGATGCTCTACACGCTTTCCTTCCTCTTCATCTTCGCCATCGGCGGGCTGACCGGGTTGTTCCTGGCCACGCTGGCGGTGGATGTGCACATGCACGACACCTACTTCGTCGTGGCGCACTTCCACTACGTGATGATGGGCGGCACGCTGATGGGCTTCATCGCGGGCATCCACCACTGGTGGCCGAAGATCACCGGTCGGATGTACCCGGAGGGCCCCGCCAAGATCGGCGCCTGGCTGGTCTTCATTGGCTTCAACCTGACCTTCTTCACTCAGTTCGTGGCCGGCTCGCGCGGTATGCCCCGTCGGTACCACGAGTACGCCCCTGAGTTCGAGATCTGGCAGTTCTGGTCGACCGTGGGCTCCTTCGTGCTGGCGGCGGGCCTCTTCCTGACCCTGGGCTACCTCCTGTGGTCGCTCAAGGGTGGGGCCAAGGCCCCGCGCAACCCCTGGGGCGCCAAGTCGCTGGAGTGGCAGACCGAGTCGCCGCCCATCGAGCACAACTTCCACGCGCAGGTCATCTGCCGCACCGGTCCCTACGATTTCGAAGAGATCGATCACTCCAAGGCGTGATTCATGAGCACCGGAAACGAAACTGAGTCGGAGGTTGCCGCCGGGCACGGCGAGCATCCTGCCTTCCTGGCCCACCACTTCCACGATGCCGCGCAGCAGAAGTCTGCTGTAAAGCTGGGGATGTGGGCCTTCCTGGTCCAGGAGATCCTGTTCTTTGCAGGGCTCTTCATGGCCTACTTCGCCTTCCGGGCCTTGTACCCGGAGACCTGGCTGGTCGCGCACGAGCTGCTCGACAAGCGCATGGGCGCGTTCAACACCGTCGTGCTGCTCTTCAGCAGCCTCACGATGGCCCTCGCGGTGCGCGCTTGCCAGCTGGACGACATCAAGGGCAGCATCCGCTACCTGTGGATCACCATCGCCTGCGCGCTGGGCTTCATGGTGGTCAAGTACTTCGAGTACTCGCACAAGTTCCACCTGGGGCTGCTGCCGGGCAAGTACTACAGCTACGACGGCATCGAGGGCGGCGCCCCCGAGCTCTTCTTCAGCGTGTACTTCATGATGACCGGCGTGCACGGCCTCCACGTCGTCATCGGCGTCGGCATCATGGTCTGGCTGATCTTCGGACCGCTCCGGCAGGGCAAGGTCAGCAGCAAGTACTACGCGGTCGTCGAGAACACGGGCCTGTACTGGCACCTCGTCGACCTCATCTGGATCTTCCTCTTCCCCCTCCTGTACCTGGTCCGCTGAGGTCCTCGGAGTCGTTGATGTCCAGCAGCCACACTGCCCATGGTCACGAAGAGGGTGAGCACATCTCCTCGATGTCCACCTATCTCAGCATCTTCGGTGCCTTGCTCGGGCTCACCGTCCTGACCTTCGCGGTCTCCTATGCCGAGCTGCCGGGCAGCTGGAGCATCGTGGCCGCCATCGGCGTGGCCTCGGTCAAGGCCTTCCTGGTCGCCGGCTGGTTCATGCACCTGAAGTACGACGCCCGCTTCAACGTGCTGGTCTTCCTCTCGGCCTTCTGGTTCATGGCGGTATTCTTCGGGTTCACCCTGACGGATCTGACCACCCGAGGGGCCCTCTTCGACTACCTGGACAACCACGCCGCCCATGCTGAAGCCGGGAAGAAGTACGGCTCGCCCTCGACCTTCAAGGAGGGGCACAGCGGCGGGCACTGAGGCAGCGATGAGCGCTTCCGGACAAGGGGACGAGGTCGAACCGAGCGAGCCAGCTCGCTGCGAGTGCGGCCACGATCGGGACCACTTCATGGTCTCCCCCGAGCCGCAGTACAGCGGGCTGGACTGGTTCTGGGTCCTCTTCGGCATCACGACGGTGCCCCGGGAGATTCAGTTCCGCTGTCGGCGCTGCAAGGTCTGCTTTGACCGCACGCAGGACGAGCGGATCATGAAGCGCTTCGTCTGAGGGGGGCCGGTGGCGCTCCGCCGGGCTAATTGCTGCGCCTTGTGCGAGTCGTCCCCTCCTCCCGGAGTTCCCCATGAAGGCACCGATCCGAGTCGCCGTCACCGGCGCAGCCGGCAACATTGGCTACGCCCTCCTCTTCCGCATCGCCTCGGGCGACTGCTTCGGGAAGGACCAGCCGGTCATCCTGCAGCTGCTCGAGATCACGCCGGCCCTGCCCGCCCTGGACGGCGTGGTGATGGAGCTGCTGGACGCCGCCTTCCCGCTGCTGCACGGCGTCGTGACCTCCGACGATCCCAATGTGGCCTTCGATGGCGCCAACCAGGTCTTCCTGGTCGGCAGCCGCCCCCGCACCGCCGGGATGGAGCGGGCCGACCTGGTCAAGGTCAACGGCCCGATCTTCACCGGGCAGGGCAAGGCCATCAACGCCAAGGCGGCGGACGACGTCCGCGTCGTGGTGGTGGGCAACCCCTGCAACACCAACGCGCTGATCGCCATGAGCAACGCGCCCGACATCCCCCGCGAGCGCTTCAGCGCCATGACCCGGCTGGACGAGAACCGGGCCAAGAGCCAGCTCGCCTCGCGGGCGGGCGTCACGGCCGGGCGGGTCACGAACCTGGGCATCTGGGGCAACCACGGCCCGACGATGTTCCCGGACTTCCGCAACACGTTGATCGACGGCGCGCCGGTGGTCGGCACGCTCGACTCCGACTGGCTGCACGGCGACTTCATCAAGACGGTGGCCACCCGGGGCGGGGCCATCATCAAGGCGCGCGGGGCCAGCAGCGCCGCCAGCGCCGCCGCCGCGGCTATCGACCACATGGCCACCTGGCAGAACGGCACCGCTCCGGGCGACTGGACCAGCATGGCGGTGGTCTCGCGGGGCGAGTACGACGTCCCCAAGGGGCTGATCTTCTCCTTCCCCGTGCGGGTCCAGGGTGGAGAGTGGAGCATCGTCGAGGGCCTGGACCTCGACGAGTTCGCCCGCAAGAAGATCTCCGCCAACTTCGATGAGCTCGAAGAAGAGCGCGCAGCCGTCGCCGATCTGCTCTGAGCCGGCCCCCTCCGGGGGCTGCATGTCAAATCCTCCGCCACCGGTTCGGTGACGGAGGATTTTGCTTGTGTGGGGCTCGCGCTTTTGACATTCTGGAACCAACCCATCCCCAGCCTCTCGGAGGAACTCATGTCCTCGTCTCGTCTCATCGGCCTGCTCGCCCTCACCTCCATCAGCCTCAGCGCCTGCAGCGACCATGGCTTCAACAGCACCGGCAAGGAGAACGTCGCCGAGCTGCCGGCCATCTCGGTGACCCCGGGGTTGATCGACTACGGCAACATGACCGCCACCGCCGAGGTGAGCGTCGAGACCTTCGAGATCAAGAGCGTCGGAGGCGCGGACCTGACCGTCGAGAACATCGAGCTCTTGGGCGACACCAGCAGCTTCTCGGTGTTGACCATGGAGAGCGCCTTCGTCCTGCCGCCGGGCGCCAGCCAGACCATCGAGGTGGCCTTCTCGCCGATGGGAGCCTACTCCCAGATGGCCCAGGTGCTGGTCTCCAGCGACGACCCCCTCAACCCGCAGGCCCTGGTCGAGCTGGTGGGCGCGGGCGCCGTGCCCGAGCTGGAGATCCAGCCGGATCCGGTCGACTTCGGCACCGGCGTGGTCGGCTGCGACGAAGAGCTGGACGTCTACCTGACCAACGTGGGCAACGACACGCTGGTCATCAGCTCCATCGGCCACACCAGCGATGTGACCGGGGTCTTCTCGCCGCTGGGCTCCCCCACGCTGCCGCTCAGCCTGGAGCCGGGCGAAGAGGCCCAGGTCCTGCTCGGGTTCCTGCCCGAGTCGGTGCGCAGCTACTCGGGCTCGCTGGTCGTGCAGTCCAATGAACCCCTGGGTGAGCGCACCGCGACCATCGCCGGCGCGGGCTCCTACGGCCCCGACCAGATCGACAGCTGGGAGATCCCCGAAGAGCCCCCTTCGGACATCATGTTCCTGGTCGACCAGAGCTGCTCGATGGACGACGACGCGGTCAGCCTGGGCACCAACTTCGGCACCTTCATCACCCAGCTGAACACCTACACCACCGACTGGCAGATCATGGTCGTCAACGACGACAACGGCTGCAACAACAGCGGGATCCTGACCTCCGCGACCTCCGGCTACACCTCGACCTTCAGCAGCGCCGTCCGCAACGGCGGCGGGTCCTACACCGAGTCCTTGCTGACCGTCGGCGCCAGCGCGGCCGAGAAGTCCGGCTCGACCGGCTGCAACGCGGGCTTCATGCGCCCGACGGCCATGATGCACCTGATCATGGTCAGCGACGAGCCCGAGCAGTCCTACGGGAGCTGGTCCAGCTACGTCGACCGCATGATCGCCGCCAAGGGCACGGCCTCGATGGTGCGCGTCTCGGCGATCGCCGGGCCGGTGGGTCGCTCCTCCTGCGCGGATCAGGGCACGGGCTACGACGAGGCGGTCACCGCGACCGGCGGCGTCTTCCTGGACATCTGCAGCACCTGGGCGACCTCCGCCAACCTGGCCCTGCTGGCCGAGGCCAGCGTCAGCCAGGACACCTACGCGCTCTCCCTCGAGCCGGTGCCCTCGACGATCGAGGTCTTCGTCAACGGCAGCCCGGTCACCAGCGGCTGGACCTACGACTCCTCGACCAACGAGGTCGTCTTCAACACGGGTGTCCCCGCCGACGGCGACTCGGTCGACATCGAGTACTCCCTGCCCGGCACCTGCGACTGAGCGGTACGTCCCCCGAATGAGCCGCCTGACCATCCTGGGCCTGGGGCCCGCGCGCCCCGAGCAGATGACGCTCGAAGCCCGGGAGGCGCTGGCCCAGGCGGTCGCGTCAGGCGCCCGTGCCTATGGGCTCGCCCACGCCCGAGCCCTGGTCGAGGCCGTCGAGCCGCGGCTCGTCATTCACGAGCTGGACTACCTCTACCGCCTGCCTGGGGTCGACCGCCCGGTCGCCTACCGCGACCTCGCCACCATGCTGGTCCGACGGGCCTTCGAGGACCAGGTCGAGGTGCTCTACCTCGTCGCCGGCAGCCCCCTCTTCATCAACGACGCGGTCCTCCAGATCCGCCGGCTCTGCCAGCAGCGGCAGCTGCCCCTCCGCCTGATCCACGGCATGTCCTTCGTCGAGCTGGTGCTGCAAGGCGTCTACTGGACCGGTCATCGGGGCCTGCAGCTCCTCTCCGCCTGGAACGTGGCCCGGGACGGCATGGAGCTGCAGACCGACCGCCCGGCCCTGCTCTGCCAGCTGGGCGAGTTCTCGGTCGGCGGGGAAGCCCTGGCGACCGATGGCAGCGTGGGTGTGCTGGTCGAGCTGCGCGACCGGCTCGCCAGCAGCTACCCCCTCGACCACCCCGTCGCGGTCCTGGCCTCCTCCGGCCACCCCGACTACCTCCCCCAGACCCGCCAGATTCCGCTCTCCGCGTTGGCCGACGAGCCCGTGCCCGTCTACAGCAACCTCTGGGTCCCGGCCATCGGCGGCCCCGCCGTCGAGTCCGAGGTCGCCAGTGGCTGAGGCCCTGACCCGACTGCGGCCCCTGGGCCCCTTCCCGCCGTGGAGCGCAGCGCGGTCGGGCAGCACCTTGGACCTGGGCGCCCTGATGCGCGACCAGCTCCTCCAGCGCCGCGCGCTCTGGGGTCCGCTGCGTCGGCTGCTGCAGTCCCGCCTCGCCCAGGCCATCGAGGCCAGCCAGTGGAGCCGGTCGGCCGAGCTGCTGGGGATGTGGCTGCACACCTGGCCGGTCGGCGCGATGGTCGACCCGGCGGTCAGCGAGTGGATGACCTGCCCCTCGGTGGAGTCTCTGGCCACCCTGGCCCGGGCCTCTGAGCTCGCCTGCGCCGCGCTTGGCTGGCCGACCGTCCCTGGCCTGCCCTGGCCCGACCCCCCCGCCGAGTGGCTGCGGACCCAGCTCGCCGAGCAGGGCGTTCCGCTGGTCGGGCGAGGGGAGGGCGACGGCCGACAGCGCCTGATCGACGCGCTCGGCCTGACGCTGGAGCGGGACGAGGGCTGGCCCGACGAGCTGCTCGCGGTCGAGTCGATCCCTGGCGAGGCGCTCATCTCGCGTCGGGCCGAGCTGGCTCGCCGCCTCGTCCGCGGCGAGCTGGGCGCCGTTCAGCTCACCAGCCCCATCCCGCCCTCCCCCCTGGCCGCGCTGGCGATCGGCGAGCTGCGGATGGAGGGCAGGCACCAGCGCGCCTTCGAGGCCTGGGGTCCGGCCGGGCTGCGGGTCGAGGGCTTCGTGACCCTGGCCGAGCTGCTCGGCGCCGCTCCCCCGGGCGAGCCCGGCCCCGTGCTGATCCCGACCGGTGACTGCCTGCTGGCTCCAGGAACGCCGGCCAGCCTGCGGCGAGGCCAGCCCGAGACCGTCGGCTGGCTGCTCTGGGAGGCCCCCTTCCGCCCGGTCCCCGTCCACCCTCTCGCCGTCGAGGTCTTGCGCGCCCTGGACGGCGTGGCCACCGCCCCTCAGCTCTGTGCCACGCTCGAGCTCAGCGAGGACCAGCTCCAGCCCGTGCTCGACGCCCTGGTCTCGGTGGGCGCGGCGACGGCCGCCTGAGCCCCTTCGCCGACCGCCCCCGCTACTTCAGCAGGGAGGGCAGGTAGCCCTCGGGCACCGGCAGGCCGCAGAGCTCCAGCACCGTCGCGCCGATCTGGGCGAGGCCCCCGATGCGCTCGGGGCTGGGGCCGGCGTTGATGACGCGGCTGTGGGCGAAGTCGACCAGCACGACCGGCACCGGGTTCAGCGAGTGGCTGGTCGAGGGGATCGGCAGGCCCGTGTCGTCCAGGGCGTAGCCATCGCCTTTGGAGGCGAGGCGGTACATCTCCTCGGCGTTTCCGTGGTCCGCCGTCAGCAGCAGCGCCCCGCCGGCCTGCTGGGTGGCGTCCAGGATCCGGCTGAGGCAGCGGTCCAGCTCCTCCATCGCCAGGATAGTGGCCTGCTTGTCGCCGGTGTGGCCGACCATGTCCCCGTTGGCG
>DDSR01000313.1:14882-15099 GCA_002343455.1 Deltaproteobacteria bacterium UBA2385
ACGTGGCCGAACTTCTGCGTCTCGCTGACCGCCAGGCTGCGCTTGCCGGCGCGGGAGAGGTAGTCGGCGACGGTGTGGTCGATGATCGGCGGCAGGACGAGGTAGCGCGGCGGCACGTGCCGATCGCCGTCGTACTCCATCATCCCGGCGAAGAGGAGCGCGGGCGCGAGGGCCCCGGGCTGCCGGCCGCGCTCGAAGGGGATCCCCTCGTCCTCCG
>DDSR01000379.1 GCA_002343455.1 Deltaproteobacteria bacterium UBA2385
GCCTTCGGCCGCCCCCCCAACCCCCGCAGCCCCGGGGGGCGCTCGATCAGCGTGAGGCGATCGCCAGGAACCGGGCCTCGCAGGGGGTGGCGGGGTCGTCCGTGCCGGTACACGCCACCTCGATCTGGAGGTTGTCCAGGCGGGCGAAGCCGAGGGACCTGGCGCGCTCGACCAGGGCGTCCCGCGCCTGCTTGCGGAGCTTGCCCTCTTCGATCGTCGGGCTGCGCAGGCGACCGGCGATACGATGATGGCTGACGCTCTGGGCCACCGCCTCGTCATCCAGCCAGGTCAGGCTGGCGCCGGGGGCGGTGCCGGCCGCTCCATCGCTCGACGTCCCCGGGCTGGACGGGGAGGGGCCGGACGGGGAGGGGTCACAGGCGACAAGGAGGATCATCAGCGCGCCGACCATGGGGGATCTCCTTCGGGGCCCTGGCTTCGAGGACTTGACTTCGGGGCACCTACCCGGCCGGCGCGTTACCGGCGCGTCCACAACTGGAGACTACGTGAACGACGAAGAGATCAAGGGCTGGGACGCGCTCCTCGCCACCGATGGGGCCGACGACGGCCAGGACGACGAGCTCGAGCAGAACGACGAGGACGAGGAGACCGAGGACNNGACTCCGATTCAGACTCCGATTCAGACTCCGATTCAGACTCGGACTCCTCGGACGAGGACGAGGGCTCGCCCGGCGCGGACGAGTCCGGCTCCCCCGAAGCCGGCTCCCCCGAAGCCGACACCCCTGAGCTCGGCGCCGAGACCGCCTACAGCAGCAACCGCGGCTTCAGCGAGTTCCCCATCTCGCCCGAGGTGCTCAAGGGCATCCACGAGAAGGGCTACACCGTCGCCACGCGCGTCCAGGCCATGACGCTGGAGCCGGCGCTGGCCGGTCGCGACCTGGTGGTGCGCAGCAAGACCGGCACCGGCAAGACCGCGGCCTTCTGCATCCCGATCATCGAGCGGATCCCGGCCGGTGACCGCAAGACCCGGGCGATCGTCCTGGCGCCGACCCGCGAGCTGGCCCGCCAGATCGCCGAGGAGTGCGCCGAGCTGGCCCGCTACAAGGACCTGCGCATCGCCGTCATCTACGGCGGCGTCGGCTTCGGCCCGCAGGAGGACGCCCTGCGTGAGGGCGCCGAGATCGTCGTCGGAACCCCGGGGCGCATCCTCGACCACCTCCGCCGCGGCAACCTCTCGCTGGACCTGTCGACCTTCGCCTGCCTGGACGAGGCCGACGAGATGCTCTCGATGGGCTTCCTCGAGGACGTCACCAAGATCCTCGACCACTGCCCGGCCGAGCGGCAGGTGCTGCTCTTCAGCGCCACCGTCGACGACCGCGTCCGTGCGCTGATCATGCGCTACACCCGGGACGCCCTGGACCTGCGCATCTCCACCGACGAGGACAAGGTCGAGGGCATCGCCCACATCCTCTACGAGACCTCGCCGGACTTCCACAAGGCCCGGGCTCTGCTGGCCCTGATCGACCTGGAAGAGCCCACCAGCGCCATCATCTTCTGCAACACCCGCGAGGACACGGCCACGGTCGCGACCTTCCTGGCTCGCCAGGGCCTGGACGTGGAGCTGCTCAGCGGCGAGCTGCCGCAGAACAAGCGCGAGAAGGTGATGAACTCGATCAAGCGCGGCGAGACGCAGTACCTCGTCGCCACCGACGTCGCGGCGCGGGGCATCGACATCAGCGACCTCAGCCACGTCATCAACTACTCGCTGCCCGAAGACCCCAAGGTCTACCTGCACCGCACCGGCCGCACCGGCCGCATCGGCAAGAAGGGCACCGCCATCTCGCTGGCGGGCGGCGCGGACCTCTCGACCCGCAACATCCTCAAGAACCAGCACGGCATCGACTTCATCGTGCGGCCGCTGCCCACGGCCGAGGAGTCCTCCCGCACCCGGGTGGAGCGCCAGGCCAAGCAGATCCGCGAGGCCATGGGGAAGATGGCCTTCGAGGGCTACATTGGCACCGTGCGCGCCATCAAGGAGCGCCCCGACGCCGAGATGCTCTTCGCGGCGGCCCTGCGGGCCTTCTTCCTGTGGGACCGGATGCGCAAGGCCGGCGAGAGCGAAGGCCCCGGCAGCATCGAGGCCCTCCAGGGCGCCCGCGAGGACAAGCGCGAAGAGCGCCGCGAGGGCTTCGGCGGCGGTGGACGCGGCGGCGGCTTCGGCGGGGGCGGTGGTGGAGGCCGTCGGCGCCCCGGGGATCGCGGCGGGGATCGGGATCGCGGCGGGGATCGGGGCGGGGATCGGCGCGAGCGTCGGGAGCCCCGGTCGGATGCCGGCGGTGAGCGTCGGGAGCCCCGGTCGGATGCCGGCGGTGAGCCGCGCGAGCCGCGCGAGCCCCGCGAGGTACGTGAGCCGCGTGAGCCGCGCGAGCCGCGTGAGCCGCGTGAGCCCCGCGCCGAGGGTGCGGGCGCTGGCGGAGAGGGAGACGCCGCCCGCAAGCGTCGTCGTCGTCGGCGCAAGCCGGGCGAGGGCGGGGGCCGTGAGGGCGGCGGGGGCCGTGAAGGCGGCGGCGGCGGTGACGGCGGCGGCGGCGGCGGCGAGGCCTGAGCGGACCATGTCGGCACCTCTCCGTTTCGCTGGACGCCGTGCCCTGGTCACCGGGGCCTCCAGCGGCATCGGTCGCGCCACGGCCCTGGCCCTCGCCGACGAGGGCGCCAGCGTGCTGCTGGTGGCCCGTCGTCCGGAGGCCCTGGCCGAGCTTGCGGCGGAGATCGCCTCCCGAGGCGGGCCGGTGGCCGAGGTGCTCCCGGCCGACCTCAGCGTGGCCTCCGATCGAGAGGCGCTCTGCCGTCGGGTGCTGGCCTCGGGCCAACCGCTCGATGTGCTGGTCAACGCCGCCGGGATCCTGCAGGGCAGCGGCGGGGACCTGGGCAGCGTCGAGAACTGGAGCCGCCAGCTCGAGCTGAACGCCACCGCGCCCTTCCACCTGATGCAGGCCTTGCTTCCCGCGCTGAGGGCGGCGCGGGGCAACGTGGTCAACCTCTCCAGCGTGGCGGGGCTGCGTGCTTTCCCCGGCCTGATGGCCTACTGCGTCAGCAAGGCCGCGGTGGACCAGCTCACCCGCTGCGCGGCCCTGGACCTCGCCCCCGACGGCATCCGCGTCAACGCCGTCAACCCCGGCGTGGTGGTGACCGAGCTGCACCGCGCGGGCGGGATGAGCGAGGAGGCCTACGCCGCCTTCCTGGAGCGAGGCCGCCTGACCCACCCGCTGGGCCGGGTCGGCAGCGCCGAGGAGGTGGCTGCGCTGATCCTCTTCCTGGCCTCGAGCGAGGCAGGCTGGATCACCGGGGTGACGATGCCGATCGACGGCGGTCGCCAGCTCACCTGCGCCCGCTGACTCAGGCGGCGGCTCGAGCCGCGGATTCACCGAGCAGGGCCTGCGCGCAGGGCAGCACGACCTCGCGGATCGTGGCCTGCTGGATCGCCTGGCGTGCGGCGGGCGAGGGCATCCCTAGCGCCGCTAGATCAAGGCCCGCGCCGACCGGGCGGAGCTGGACCTGGTCGAAGGCCTGCCGAGCCTGCTCGCTCAGCTCGGGGTGCTGCTCCAGCAGCCAGCGCAGGCAGCGCCAGCCCAGGGCGGCGTGGCGCGCCTCGTCGTCGGCGATGCGGACGAGGAGCTCGCGCACCACCGGATCGACGCAGGCATCGGCGGCGGCCCGGGCTTCGGCCGAGGCGAGGGTCTCGTTGACGCAGGCGTCCTCGATCAGGGACGCCAGGATCTCGGCCGGATCGCTGCTCACCCGCAGCCCGGACATGGAGAGGGCCCCGGGCCCGACGGCCTCTCCAGCGTAGGCGCTGGCCAGCCCGAAGGCCAGCCGGGCGTGCTCGATCTCGTCGGCGGCCGAGCGCTGGGCCTCGATCAGGAGCTCGGGCGGAGCGCCGATCGCCATCAGCTCCAGGGCGAAGCGGGAGAAGCTGGCCACCGAGGCGTGCTCGAGCGAGCCGATCTCGGACCACCAGCGGGCCAGCGCCCGCCGCGCCTTGCGGGAGAGGGGCAGGCTCGGGCGGAGCTCCTGCGCCCAGGCGGCCGAGCCGGATCGGACCGGGGCGGTGCGCGCCTGGCCGTCGACCTTCAGGGGTCGCCCCGGGGTGCAGGAGTCCTCGCGGCACATGAAGGTGTCGGGGTCCTCGTAGCCCAGGCCGCAGGGGATCTCGGGGCAGTCGCCGTCGGTCCGGCAGGCGTCGGCGTCGGAGCGGCAGCCGAGCTCGACCACCATCCCGCAGCCGTCGTCCCAGGCCGAGAGCCCGCACTCGCCCGAGGGGCAGTCCTCGGCGACGGCGCAGCTGGCCTGCACGCAGGTCGACCAGCGCACGATGCCGTCCTGCACGCCGGCGCCGATGCAGATCTCGCCCGCATCGCAGTCGGCGTCGGTGCCGCAGGCGTAGACGCAGCCGCAGGCGTCCGCCGCGCCGCCCTTCCAGTTGTACTGGATGCAGGCCCCGTGGGGGCTGTCGGTGCAGTCGGCGTCGACCTCGCAGGAGCGGTCGATCTCCTCGCCCGTGCAGCGCGCGGCGTCGATGCTGGGGTCCCAGGTGCGGGGCGCCACCCGGTTGACCGCGCCGTCGTCGCAGCGGACGTAGCCGGTGGCCACCCCGGCCTCGTCGAGGATCTCGACCTCTCCCTCGCAGCCGACGAAGCTGGTGCCGGTGTCGATGCCGGAGTCCGTGCCGGAGTCGTCGTCCTTGCTGAGGCAGCCGAGCGGGACACCCAGGCCGCAGGCGGTGAGGAGGAAGAGGCGCAGGGGAGGGAGGTGGCGGTGAGGGGTGGTCATCGTCCGAGAGTAGATCGATCGAGACGAGTTCGCCTGTCCTCGTGTGGCGGGCTCGCTTAAGGCTCCTACCTTTGGAGGCCGCATGAAGCGTCGGCACAGCAGCAGCGATCGCGACTTCAACGCCGAGACCCTGGCCCTGGGCCTGGGCTACGATCCGGTCCGCTCGGAGGGGTCGGTCAAGCCGCCCGTCTTCCTGACCAGCACCTTCCAGTTCGCCTCGGCGGACGAGGGCCGGCGCTTCTTCGAGCTGGCCTATGGGCTGCGGACCGCCGACCAGGGCGAGCTCCCCGGGCTCATCTACAGCCGCCTGAACAACCCGAACCTGCAGATCTTCGAAGAGCGGATGGCGGCCTGGGACCGCACCGACAAGGGCCTGTCCTTCGCCAGCGGGATGGCGGCGATCTCGACGACGATGCTGGCCCTGCTGCGCCCCGGAGACCGGATCCTCTCCACGGCCCCGATCTACGGCGGCACCCACTACCTCTTCGAGAGCATCCTGCCGCCGCTGGGCATCACCTGCAGCCAGGTGATGGCGGGCACAGACGCGGCGACACGGCTGCGGGAGGCGGCCGCCATGGCCAGCCCCGGCTCGGTGGCGATGCTCTACCTGGAGACCCCGGCCAACCCGAGCAATGTGCTGACCGACATCGCCGAGGTGGTGGCCCTGGCCGCCGAGCTGGAGGCCCAGACCGGCCGCCGGCCGGTGGTGGCGGTGGACAACACCTTCCTGGGTCCGGTCTTCCAGCGGCCGGCGGCGCAGGGGGCCGACCTGGTCATCTACAGCGCCACCAAGTTCATCGGGGGCCACAGCGACCTGATCGCCGGGGTGGTCACCGGGCCCCAGGCGCTGATGGACTCGATCAGCGTCTACCGGACGATCCTGGGGACGATGCCCAACCCCTTCACCGGCTGGATGCTGCTGCGCTCGCTGGAGACGCTCTCCATCCGGATGCGGCGGCAGGCCAAGAACGCCCGCAAGCTGGCCGAGCTGCTGGCCGCCCACCCGCGGGTGAGCCGGGTCTACTACCCGGGCAACCTGGTGGAGGGCGATCCCCAGCACTCCATCTTCGTCCGCCAGTGCAGCGGCCCGGGCTCGCTGATCGCCTTCGAGGTGAAGGGCGGGCGCGAGGCCGCCTACACCGTGCTGGACCGCTTCGAGGTGTTCCGGCTGGCCGTCTCGCTGGGTGGCACGGAGAGCCTGATCGAGCACCCGGCGACGATGACGCACTCCGATGTCCCCGGCGATGTGCTCGATGGCTACGGGGTGACCCCCGGCCTGATCCGCATGAGCGTCGGCCTGGAGCACCTCAGCGACCTGCGGCGGGACCTGGACAACGCCCTGTCCTTCTAGCGCTGCTAGACCGGCTCGGCTAGCAGCGGTAGAGGGCGGCCGCCCAGCCGCTCGGCGAGGCGGAGGGAGAGGATCCGGGCCACCGTCATCACGCTGATCTGCGGGTTTCTGCCGACGTTGTTCGGCAGGGAGGAGGCGTCGATGCAGGAGATCCCGGGGAGGTCCAGGAGCTGACCGGCCCCGTCGGTGGCCCGGCCGACCGAGCAGGAGGCCTGGGGGTGGCTGGCGTAGGAGATCAGCTTGTGGGGGCTGAGGTCCTGAGGGGTCATCGCCTCGACCTCGGCCATGCTGCGGCCGAGCCGGCCGCCGTGCAGGACGAGGCCGACCCAGGAGGCGTCGGCGCCCTCGAACCACAAGCGGGCGCCGCGCTGCAGGACCCGGCAGACGCGCTTCATGTCGGCCTCTCCCAGGTCGTAGGAGATGCGGGCCACGCCGTTGAAGGAGCCGCGCACCCGGCCCCGGCTCTCGTCGCGGATGAGGCCGCCGGTGTTGGCGATGCGGTGGCCGTTGGCCAGGACCTCGGTGAGCTCGCGGCCGACCAGCGGCAGGTTGACCACCATGGCCGGCAGGGTCGGGTTCGTCTCGAAGATCATCTTGTCGTCGACGAACTCGTCGACGACATGGCCCTGGGTGGCGCCCGGGGCGAAGACCTGGGTGTCCGGCAGCATGGCGAGGATGCTGTGCACGGGCTGGACGCAGAGCCCCCGGCCGACCTCGCCGTCGGGATCGACCAGGCCGGCGTCGTGGAGGATGCGCGGGGTGGAGATGGCCCCGGCCGAGAGCACGATGTGCTCGGCTCGCACCGTGAAGCTGCCGGTGGTGCGGCCGAGCTCGTCCACCAGCGAGCCGCTGACCAGGCCCTCCTTCAGGCCCTCGACCCGGCAGCCGGCGAAGACCCTGGCCCCGGCGGCGACGGCCCGCGGCAGGACCTCGCGGTCGACGCTGTTCTTGCCGCCGTGGGGGCAGACGAGGTGGCAGCGCCCGCAGCCGCTGCAGCCGGGGGTGTTGCGCCGGGCGTTGAACTCGGACCAGCCCAGCTTCCGGGCGGCCTGCTTCTGGACCTTGTCGTTGCCCGAGAGCAGCGCGTCCGGGGTCGGTCCGACCCGCATCAGGGTCTCGACCTGGTCCTGGACCGCGAAGTAGGCGCCGGTGTCGGCGAAGACCCCGCCGGGGGAGACGGCGGCGCTGAGCTCGTTCCACTCGTCCAGCGTGGCGGGGGGGGTGCGGAAGCACAGGGCGGAGTTGACCAGGGTCGAGCCGCCCAGGCCCCGGCCGCCGACCACGGGCATCATCGGGGCGCTGGCCATGGTCGTGCGGAAGCTGCCCTCGGCGTAGACCCGCTGCATCGCCTCGCGCATGGTCGCGGGACGGCGGGTGGGGCTGAAGCCCTCCTCCAGCAGGATGACGTCGAGCCCGGCCTCGGCCAGCGTCAGGGCGACGAAGCTGCCGGCCGCGCCGGAGCCGACGACGACCACCTGGGCGCGCTCCTGGAGGGTCCCGGTCGGCTCGGTCCACCAGGGGCTCATGCGGGCACGGCGCAGAGGTAGGGGGTGCCCATCGCCTGCTGCACGTCCAGCCGCTCCAGGTAGCTGGCGTTCCAGAGCATCTTCAGGCCAGTCAGGAGCTGGGCGTGGACGAGGTCGTTCGCCTGGAACCAGCGGTCCAGGTAGGCACGCTGCTGGTCGGGCGGCATCGCGGTCAAGCGGTCGGCGCCGAAGCGGTCCAGCGCGGTGCCGTGCTCGAAGGCCAGCGGCAGGGCCTGCATCAACATCGCGTGGTGGGGCGGCAGATCCGCCAGGAATTCGTCGATCAGCCGCAGGGTCTCCAGGTCTCCTCCCGAGCCCGGCAGGGGCCCGCCGGGGGGGAAGAGCCAGTTACCTAGCACCGCTAGAATGGCCGCCGTCTTGGGGGTCACCGCGCGCGCGGGGAAGGGCAGCGGCGGGTAGCTGCCCAGGTGGCCGACCCCATGCCATGCCGCCACCAGCAGGGCGCTGGCGGCCACCCCGAGCCCGAGCACCCGGCGGCGAGAGGGGGGGCGGGAGGGCATGGCGGCACTATAGCCCCCTGCTGCGGTCGCCGGTTCAGCGGGCTACCCTGCGCCCGCTTGGAGTCGCCCATGATGCCCTTCGCCCTCTCGATGATCCTCGCTCTTGCTTGCGGGGACAAGGAGACCGACACCAGCGCTGGAGACGGGGGCGGGACCGCGGGGGACGGGGGCGGGACCGCGGGAGACGGGGGCGGGACCGCGGGAGACGGGGGCGGGACCGCGGGG
>DDSR01000494.1 GCA_002343455.1 Deltaproteobacteria bacterium UBA2385
GGGTGGAGGCGGGCGTCCCCGGCGAGCTGGAATGCTGCGGGGGCGAGGTAGAGCGGTATACGTGGCTCCAGATCGGTGATCAAGATACCAACCACAATTTTCTCGTGCTCGTGTTCTCGGCCCCTGGATGCATAGTGGATGGTGTTCTCCGTCGCCAGGCGCAGCTTCGCCTGCCCGTTGAGGCCAGGGCGGGGGTGACTGGCAACAGGCAGGCCAGATCGGCGGCGGCGCTCACCCTGCTATGTGAGCGGTATCTGTGCTCACTCGCACCCACCAGAGAAGCAGTACCCGTCTCGGCACTCTGCATGCCCTCCCGCTGGGCTCATCGCCCAGCGGCACTCGACATGGCAATCCTCGGACGAACTACATGGGTACGTACAGAGGCCCGGCATGTCTTGCGTCTTCTGTTGTTCCCAAAACCAGACGCAGGTCAGCCCGATCTCGCAGTCGACGTCGGAGCGGCACTCATCAAAATAGCCGTCCGGCTCACCCTGGCACGCGGTCATGGTCATCAGAACCAACATCTGTATGTATGGTAGACTACCCAACACCACAAACTCCTGAAGCCTCGCGGATGTTGATTACATCATTCTCGAGATCATCACGCGAATGGCAGTCGTCACGCCGCCGTGTAGAAGACCCACAACGCCATGTCTCCTGTCCGCAGAACGTGGTAGAAGCAATTCCGTACCTACGCTGGATGTGGTAACGGAACCAACCCTCGACGCTGTATGCACCGGTCTCAGCGACCCAGCACGTGTGCCGGACCTCGTGGACAATGAGTGCGCTGAGGTCGAGCACCACGCAGAATCGTTCGGCAATGGTGTAGGAGTCGTCGGAGATGAGTGAACGCTCACAGTTGAGCAGTTCGGAATTCAGGACGACATACCCGCCCCGCGCGATGTCGCCCCAGCCCTTTCCGCGGTAGCCCTCCATGTCTTTGACGTCAACCCGCACCTTGTCCGCTCCGGTGAGGGCATCGTAGTAGCACGACCAACTTTCGTCTCGTGCGTCGAAGTAGCTTTCGATGATATCGAGGTGCTCAACGACAAGTGACCAGGCGAGATCGATGTAGGCGCGGTCGGCATCGCTGACGCGGTCCCTGAACTTGCACCAGGTGCCCTCCTCGTAGTCGCCTCCAATGCTGCTGATCGGCATGCGTTCGGTGCCTGCAGTGGTCGCTTCCACCTCTCGGTAGAGACCTTCGCCAAGAGCACCCATGTCAAGAGCACCCATGTCGCGTGACGCCAGGGCGTGGCAAGTACCACAGTCGCTGCCGATGCTGTCGCCACCGCTCCACAACCGACTGCTCGTGCTCCTCCCTCGGCCGCCTGGGCTGCCACGCAGGAGCGTCGACGCACCCGCCCGGCCAAGCCCGGTGCCGTCCCACCAACGCTCATCGGCCGATGGAAGCCAGCCGGCAGGTCGCTGGGCAAGGCCGAGCCTGCTCACCCCCACCGGAAGAGGTGCCGGTAGGGTCGAAGCCCAGGGGGCCAGTGGTTCGCTCCTTGTGACGAATGGTGGGCCAAGGACATGGCCGAGCGCGATCGGCGCCCCGCGCAGAACAGCCCGCTGGAGCTTAGCCGACAACCGGGACGGCCCCCCGGAAGGGAGCGTCGAGGACCCGGACCGTGAAGGGGCAGACCCGTTCCAGCCCCATGTCTCGGCTTGCGGAAGCCAGCCTCCGCTGGGTCGCTGGGCGAGACCGAGGGTGCTGACCCCCGCGGGAAGCGGCACCGTCTGGGCCGCGGCCCAGGGGGCCAAAGGCTCGTCCTCCGTCACGAAAGGCGCGCCCAGGACGTGGCCGACGGTGATGGGCGTACGGGCACGCAGTGCTTCTCGCAGTTCGGGTGACCACCGCCGCACTGCCTGTTCCATCACGCCCGCCTGATCGCCACTGAGGTCTCGACCTGGGCGCCGCCGTTGGCGCCCGATGACAGGGAGTGCTCCAGGCCGAACTGCACCCACATGACGCTGCCGATACTCAGGGTGATCTCGCCGGTTGGGAACTCGCCGTTGCCCGTGTGCCAGGCCCCCTCGAAATTGGTGCTCCAGGCGCTGGTCTGTTGCAGCCGGGTGGTGGCGGTGCGGTAGGCGAGCTGCTGCCGGAAGTTGCCAATCGCGTTGGTCACGATGATGATGGCCTTCACCTTGGCGGCGTACATCGCCGGCACCCAGCCGGTGATCGGTGTATGCAGAGAGTTGGTGCCCGGGGCCACCAGGTCCAGGCTAGTGGCGCCGATGATCTCCCCGCAGGAGTTGTAGGCCAGCTCCAGACCGACGTCGGCCGCTGCGATGCTGCTGCCCGTGTGAACGCTGTAGGCGATGCCCAGGCGCATGAAGTACTTGCTGGCGGTGCTGTTGCTGATGTCAAGCACACCCGTGCAGCGCTCGCCAGCGTCCTGCAGGTAGCTGGCCTCCAGGAGCACCGGCGCACTCGGGTCGTCGGTGCGGATCGTGGCGAGCTGGAGCACAAGGCGGGACTGGAAATTGCCGTCGACTGCGCGGTTTCGCAGGACGCCCTTAATGTTGTCGACGCCCGTGGCCGGGAACCAGCCTGTGAGCCAGTGGTATTGGACGGTTGTTGAGATGGCGGCGAGGCGGGCCTGGTAGGGCCCCAGAAGTTGACCGCAGGGCATGATGCGCTCTTTTCGCTGTTTGGGGCGTACTTTACTGAAGTGTCCCTCACCTGTCAAGACACCAATCCACTCATCCACTCATCCACTC
>DDSR01000271.1 GCA_002343455.1 Deltaproteobacteria bacterium UBA2385
CGTCGGTGTCCGGGTCGAGCGGGTCGGTGCCCCAGGTCAGGACCTCGTCCCCGTCGTCCAGCGTGTCGTCGTCGGTGTCGGCGTCGGCGGGGTCGGTCCCGTGGACGAAGACCTCGTCCCCGTCTTCCAGCCCGTCGTCGTCGCTGTCCGTGTCGGTCGGGTCGGTCCCCCACTCGTGGACCTCCTCGCCATCCAGCAGGCCGTCGTCGTCGCTGTCGGTGTCGAGCGGATCGCTGCCGGCGCGGAGCTCGTCGCCGTCGTCGAGGCCGTCGTCGTCGCTGTCGGGATCGAAGGGGTCCGTACCCAGCGGCAGCTCGACGTCGTCGTCGATGCCGTCGCCATCGCTGTCGACCCCGCCGTCGACGCCGTTGCAGTCCTGGTCGATGCCGTCCGCGTCGATCTCGGTCGCGCCCGGGTAGATCGAGGCGTCGTCGTCCTGGCAGTCCGTGCCGCCGTAGGCGTCGCTGTTGTAGCCGTCGCGGTCGGCGTCGTAGTCGCTCCAGCCGTCGCAGTCCTGGTCGGTCCCGTCGTACCAGGTCTCGGTCGCGTCCGGGTTGACGGCCGCGTCGTTGTCGTTGCAGTCCGTGCCACCGAAGTCGTCGCTGTCGTGGCCGTCCCCGTCGCGGTCGTAGTCGCTGTTCCCGGCGCAGTCGCTGTCGACCCCGTCGTACCAGGTGTCGCTCGCCCCGACGTAGATGGTGGCGTCGCTGTCGTCGCAGTCCTCGCCCCCATGGTCGGCGCTGTCCTGGCCGTCGCGGTCGGCGTCGTAGTCGCTCCAGCCGTCGCAGTCCTGGTCGGTCCCGTCGTACCAGGTCTCGGTCGCGCCGGGGTTGATGGCCGCGTCGCCGTCGTCGCAGTCGGTGCCGCCGTAGGCCGAGGAGCGGTAGCCGTCGCCGTCGGCGTCGTAGTCGTCCGCCCCGTCGCAGTCGCTGTCGACGCCGTCGTACCAGGTCTCGGTCGCGTCCGGGTTGACGTCGGCGTCGCTGTCGTCGCAGTCGTCCCCCCCGAAGACCGAGGAGCGGTGGCCGTCGCCGTCGGCGTCGTAGTCGTCGGCATCGTCGCAGTCGCTGTCGACCCCGTCGTACCAGACGTCGCTGGCCCCCGGGTAGGTCGTGGCGCGGGCGTCGTTGCAGTCGGTGCCCCCGTAGTCCTCGCTGTCGTAGCCGTCGCCGTCGGCGTCGTAGTCGCTGGCCTCGTCGCAGTCGCTGTCGACCCCGTCGTACCAGGTCTCGCGCTCGGCCGGGCTGATGTCCTCGTCGCCGTCGTCGCAGTCGGTGCCGCCGTAGGCGCTGCTGTCGAAGCCGTCGCCGTCGGCGTCGTAGTCGCTGGTCTCGCTGCAGTCGCTGTCGACCCCGTCGTACCAGGTCTCGGGCCGGCTGGGGTTCAGGGTCGGGTTGCTGTCGTTGCAGTCGCCGCCGCCGCAGCGGGTGTCCATCCAGCCGTCGCCGTCGGCGTCGCAGCTCTCGGCCCCGCAGACGTCGCCGTCCAGATCGCCCTCGACCAGCAGGGTCGAGTAGTAGCGGGTGTAGGCGCTGGTCGACCCGAAGCCGACGAAGAAGCCGGTGCTGGCCGACTCGCCGGGGCCGATGTCGCCGACCGGGAGGACGGCGTGCATGCTCTGCTCGCCCGAGGCGCCCCCCGGATCGCCGAGGGCCAGCGTGACGGCGCTCTCGAAGTCGGCGAAGCCCACCGGGTCGGTGGAGGGGTCGCAGCTCTGGTAGCCCAGGGTCATGTCGCTGCTGCCGACCGACTCGGCCCACTCCAGCACGCCGTCGGAGGGGTAGGTGTCGAGCAGATCGTTGAGCGAGGCGCCGGTGCCGTAGGCGGTCCAGTCCGGGTCGGCGTTGACCCCGTGCATCAGGCTGAGGTCCTCGATCGTGTCGGTGCCGGTGTTGGCGATCTCGAACCAGACCACCATGACGCCGCCCTGGTCGATGGTCGTCGAGCCCGAGGTGATGCCGTAGCGCAGGCGCACGAACTCGTACTTGGTGACCTGCAGATCGCCGTACTGGTAGACGTGGACGGCCTCGTCGGAGTCGGCGAACTCGGAGAGCACCGTCCAGTCGCAGAGCCCCTCGGCGTCGTTGGCCTGCACCTCGACCGCGCCGCTGCTGTCGGTCCAGGCGAAGGTCAGCTGCTGCCAGGGGTCGCCGCCGTAACTCAGCTCGTTCCAGCCGTAGCTGGCCGAGGCGCTGTAGGGGTCGTAGGCCTGGAAGCCTTGCCCGGTCGCCGGGTCGTTCCAGGTGCCGCAGTCGCCGTAGGAGATGTCCCAGACCGATCCGGACATCGTCGTGCTGGCCTGCGCCGCGGGCGCCAGCAGGGCGGCGATGCCCAGGGTCCACAGGCGAGGCGTGCGAAGCGGACGGGAGAGGCGGTGGGACATGGTTCGCTCCAGGGTGAGCCTGGATTGTACCGATATGTCCCTTCCCGCGGAAGGTTAGTCGGTGACGAGGAGGAGACCCAGATGAAGACCAGTCGGGACCGGGCCCTGGCCCGCTTGGAGGGCGAGCAGTTCGACCTGCTGGTGATCGGCGCCGGGGTCATCGGCGCCGCCACCGCCCGGGACGCCGCCTTGCGGGGCCTGAAGGTGGCGGTCGTGGACGTCAACGACACCGGAGCGGGCACCTCCTCGCGCTCCTCCAAGCTGGTCCACGGCGGCCTGCGCTACCTGGAGCAGGGCGATCTCGGCCTGGTCTTCGAGTCCGTCAGCGAGCGGCGCATCCTCTCCCAGGTGGCGCCCCACCTCGTCCGGCCCAAGGGCTTCCTCTTCCCGATCTACCCGCAGTCGCCGGTCACCGTGGCCAGGCTGCGGCTGGGCCTGGTCGTCTACGAGGGCCTCGCCCTCTTCCGCTCGCCCCGTCGGCACGTCACCTGGAAGCCGGCCCAGGTCCGCAAGGAGATCCCCGCCCTGCGCAGCGAGGGCCTGCGCGGCGCGCCGCTGTACTGGGACTGCATGACCGACGACGCGCGCCTGACCCTGGAGACGCTGCTGGACGCGGTCGCCCACGGGGCCGCGGTGCTCACCTACGCGCCGGTGGTCGGCATCGAGCACGACGCCGGCGGCCGGGTCTGCGGGGCGCGGGTGCGCGACGCCCTGGAGGCAGAGGCGGGCCGGGAGCTGGTCGTCCGGGCGCGGGCCATCATCAACGCCACCGGGCCCTGGTCCGACCGGGTCCGGGGCCTGACCGTGCCCGACAGCCGCCAGCTGCGCTGCACCAAGGGCGTCCACATCGTCATCCCCGCGGACCGCCTGCCCACGCCCCAGGTCATCGTCGGCACGCACCCGAGCGACCAGCGGGTCTTCTTCGTCATCCCCTGGGGCGAGGCCGTCTACATCGGCACCACCGACACCGACTACGAGGGTGACCCCCGCGACGTCGCCGCCACCCGCGAGGACATCGACTACCTCTTCGAGGCGACCTCTTTCTACTTCCCCTCGGCCGAGCTGCGCTACGAAGACGTCAGCTCCACCTGGGCCGGCCTGCGCCCCCTCATCCGCGCCGATGGGCTCTCCCCCTCGCAGGTCTCACGCGAGCACACCATCACCGTCGACACCGACGGCCTGATCAGCATCGCCGGCGGCAAGCTGACCACCTGCCGGCGGATGGGGGCCGAGGTCGTGCAGCGAGCGGTCGACTGGCTCGAGCTCGCCGGCCACACCCCCGAGGGCCTGCGCCCGGTCGACACCTCCCGCCTGCCCCTGCCCGGCGCGGTCGGCTGGCCGGAGGAGGACGAAGAGGGCGAGAGCGTCGCCCGCCTCGTCCACGAGGCCGCCGGCGGGCAGCTGCCCGAGGCCACCTGCCGCTACCTGACCGACCGCTACGGCACGCGAGCCATCGACCTCGCCCGCCTGGTTCGGCAGGACAGCGCCCTCTCGACACCGCTCGTGCCCGGCCGCCCCGAGATCCTGGCCCAGGTCGACTGGGCGGTCCAGCAGGAGCTGGCCTGCACGGTGACCGATGTGCTGGAGCGGCGCACGCAGCTCTTCTTCCGCGACCGCAACCAGGGCTTGGACGCCATCGAGGCCGTCTCGGCGCGCATGGCCGGCCTGCTGGGCTGGGACGAGGCCGGGCGGGCGCGCTCGGCCGAGCAGTACCGGCAGGAGGTCGCGCTCAGCCGCGCCTGGCGGGAGGGGCCCGCGGGCGAGCCGGCCCGAGGCTAAGCTCCCGTGCCGGTGCCGGTGCCGGTGCCGGTCCCGCCGCCGCAGTCCCAGACCTCCAGGCACTCGGCGAAGATCGACTCCTGGTCGGCGTAGTAGTCGGCGCAGCTGGCCTCCTCCATCGCTTCGAGGCAGGCCTTGGCCTGCTCCTTCGAGAAGGTGCAGTCCTCGTAGTAGACCTGGAGCTCCTCGGACTCGTCGATCAGGTCCTGCACGCAGACGGACATCTCGCCCCAGTAGTAGTCGTAGAAGCCGCGGAAGCAGTCGCGGTTGACCTCGCAGGCCAGGTCGGCGTAGCGCTTGTTGAAGCTGTCGGCGTCGAGCGGGCCGATGGCGCCGCCGCATGCGAGGAGGGTGAGGAGGGGGAGCATGGGGTGGACTATGGCCCCGGCCCGTCGAGCGTCAACGGGCTTGACCGCCTCCCGACATCTGAGGCGCCTCAGCGCAATGGGGGACTATCCAGAAACAGCGGGGGCTGGCGGCCGGACGACCCCC
>DDSR01000106.1 GCA_002343455.1 Deltaproteobacteria bacterium UBA2385
GGGAGATGGCACCTACGGCGCGGGGATCACGACCGACAGCGACCGGGACGAGGCCACGACCGAGGTGGAGCGCTGGCTGATGCCCTCGGTGGAGGATTACGAGGACACGGATCGGGTGGTGGCCGATACGTCGGCCAACGTCTCGGCGGCGATGTTCTACCCGGAGGGCTTCGAGGACGGCGACTCGGAGGACATGGAGGGCGTGCTGGGGTTGTGGTACTCGACGAAGGACGGAGGAATTGAGGTGCTGCGCTACCAGCGTGCGGCGACCTCCGGCTGGCAGGACTTCAACAACACGACCTGGGATGTCTCGGCGCTGGAGATCGGGCGGGGAACCGACGACACGGGGGACTTCGGGAGCCCGACCCACCCGGTAGTGCTTCCTGTTGTCGAGACCGATGGCATGGTTGTGGATCGATTCGTGCGCATGATAGTCCAGGTTGAAGCAGGCGCAGGTGACCCCTACCAGATCTGGCAGGTCGATTCCCTTGATGACCTGGGCACCGAGTTTGGATTGGAGTGCGTCTCGGGGCCCTGTTCGGTCCACGGCGGCACTTGCGCAGACGAGGAGCTCTGCGACTGGAGCGGTGCCGAGGGGGTGATCGAGGCCGATGGCTCGTCTGGATCCTTCTACCTGACGAGTGCGAGCCACTGCCGACTGATCTACGACTATATCGGGCTCGGCGCCTGGGATCCGGATGTCGACGACCTCTCGCTGATCTTCACGGGCAGTCCGGGGAGCTGTGGAACCGGTCCAGACGACGTCTTCCTGGCTGAGTGGACTGGCAGCGCCTGGGATGTGCCCGTGTCCGGCTCCTGCGCGCTCCCGGAGTGGGCGGACCGCCACGATCCCGGAGTGATCCCCTTCCCCGATGGCGGCTTCAAGGCCTATCTGCACAAGGATCTGGATTTCTTCGAAGTCTGCTACCACAACGGCGTAGCCTGGGAATACTGCCGGGAGATCGAGTTCGTCTTCGACGACGGCTTTGAGACGGCCATCAACCCGGCCTGTCTCGAGAACATCGACACGCTGGTGTTCATTGACGGGGGGCCGCAAGAGGGAGGATTCGTGAAGATCTGGGTTGACCGGACCACACCTCAATATCCCTCAGCGGTTTCGTGCTTTGACACCGCTGGCATCGCCTTCATCGAACACACCAACTGAGCGGAGGAACTCATGCTCATCGCCCTACTTCATCTCAATGTCAACGCTGCCACCTGGGTGGTCGACCAGTCCGGCAAAGGCGACGCTCTGACCCTCGCCGAGGGCATGGCTTTGCTGGAGGACGGCGACACGCTGGAGATCCGGGAGGGAGAGTATGTCGAGTCCGGTCTTGTCGTCGCGAGCGACCACTCGGTCGTAGTGAGCGGCGTCGGGTCGGAGCGTGTGGTGTTACACAGTGATGGTTTGAGTAACGGTGGATTCTTGACTTCAAGCGGTTCGCGGCTGGAGCTTTCGGGCGTGGAATTGACTGGATTCGAGTACGGCGTGGACTGCCGGGGCAGTCTTGCGGTCATGGATGTTGTGTTTAGTGAAAACTCCTACGGAATATGGGGAACGAATCTTGATGATGTCTCGGTGTCCCGGTCCGTTTTCATCGACAACGGCGTTGGCATCGTCATGTACCACAGCGTGGACACCATCGAGGTCGAGAGCTCTCTGTTTATCGGTGGGTCGGCTGGGGTCTGGGTGAGTAGAAGCATCTCGTCTTCAAATGGGACTGTTTCATTTGACGAGTTGTCCGTGGTCGGAAACACCTTTGCGGGCCTCGCCTGGGCGGTAGGGGTCTGGTCAGACTATGGAAACAGGGGGGGCGGGGTGGTCCGCATTGCCAACAACGTGATGCATGGAGCGGGTTCTGGCTTTTACTACGGCAATACGTACACGGAAGAGTGGTGTCCTTCAATCGAGGTCCACAACAACCTCACCGACACCGGAATCTTGCTCGTCCATGAGTCCGGCAACGAAGTCTGCGGCGACTCGTTCATCTCCGAGTACGACAACCTCATCACCGACTTCGACTTCGTCGACTTCAGCGACGACGGCGACTGGACCAACGACGACTTCCGGCTGCCCTTCGGCTCTCCCGGCATCGACCTCGGCGTGGACGGCTACAGCCTCTCCACCACCGACCTCGACGGCAACCCGCGCAGCGCTCCCGGCACCTGCGGGGCCGAGGCCCGGCCGGACGCAGGGGCCTACGAGGTGATGGTGGATCTGGACGGCGACGGCCACTGCAGCCCCGAGCACGGCGGTGAGGACTGCCAGGACGCCGATCCGACGATCTACCCGGGCGCCGAAGAGATCTGCGACGACGGCATCGACCAGGACTGCGACGGCCTGGACCTGGAGTGCGAGCCGGAGCCGGAGCCGGAGCCGGAGCCGGAGCCGGAGCCGGAACCCGAACCCGAGCCGGAGCCCGACACGGGGACGTCATCCGAGGACGATGACACCGGCGACGAGGACCCCGCCGACGAGGAAGACCCCGGCAAGGACGTCGGGTGCGCCTCCGTGCCCGGTGCGGCAAGCCTGCTGGGCCTGCTGCCGCTGCTGGCCCTGGGCCGGCGTCGGCGACTTGCGGGTTGAGCCCCAGCGGTTTCACCTTGCTCACCTCCGCATCAGCGTTGTCGCCCCTGGCTGAGATCTGCGTGGGTTTCAGGGCCGGCCGGGCAATCGATCACCGCTCGGCAAGACGCGGCAGGTCGGGTACGACCGCGGCCAGGTCTTGGAGGCAGCGCTGGAGCCCGACGACGGCTCGGGCTTGCCTGGGACCCTCGACCCGAGAGCTCACAATCGCCACCGACACCGTCCCTCACGCCGTTCCCGGCCCTACCAACGAGTGGCACCTACATTCCCCGTGACGATTTCGCTTGACTCGCCATCTGGTGTCTGCGATGGTGCCCGAGTCTCGGAGAAATCGATGAGCCACGCCACGCCACGCCACGCCACGCCACGCCTCGCTGTAGCGCTGGCGCTGTTGGTCTTGCCTGCGCGCGGGTGGGCGGCGCCCTGCACGACCTGGAACGCTGGCTATAGTGTGGCACCCCACTCCAGCAAGGGTTCGGTGGCGTTGACCCACACCTGGACCCCGACGGCCAACTGCGACACGTTCACCTTCGACCACTACCGGGCCTGCTGGTTCTACGCCGCCTCGGACTCGCCGCCGACGGGCTACCCATCGAGCCCCAACCCAACCTCGTCGACCTGTCAGTCTCTCGCCTCGGCAGTCGGCGCCTCCTCCTCAACCTCCTGGGTGCAGCGCTCGGACTCGGCCTTCAACAGCCGGATCTTCGCCTGCCAGAACTCCACCTGCACACAGTACTGGGGAGATGGCACCTACGGCGCGGG
>DDSR01000002.1 GCA_002343455.1 Deltaproteobacteria bacterium UBA2385
TCGTCTTCGATGTCGATGGGCAGCAGGGTCTTGGCGAATTCGTCAGGCGGCTGGGACACGGGGGGGCTCCGGAGCGACCGGGGGGACTAACGCGGTGGGGGCTTGGGCGGGGGGAAACGTACGCCTGTCATTGACCGACGTACGTGAGCTCGGTACGCTTGAAGCATGCGCCTGACTCCCTCCCAGCTCCGAGCCGATGTCTACCGCCTGATCGACCAGGTCATCACCACCGGTGAGCCCTTGGAGATCGATCGCAACGGCACCATCGTCCGGCTGGTCCCCCCCTCCGCATCGAGCTGGCTCGATCGCCTCCCGCGGCGTGAGGGAGTGGTCGTCGGCGACCCCGAAGACCTCGTCCACAACGACTGGTCCGAGGGCTGGACGCCCGACCCGCTGTGATTCACCTCGACACCCATGTCGTCGTCTGGCTCTACCAGGGTCAGATCGAGCGCTTCCCCGCTTCCCTGCGCCAGCGCCTCGCAGCCTGCCGACCGCTGGTCTCCCCCATGGTCCGCCTGGAGCTGGCCCTCCTCCACGAGATCGGTCGGCTCACCGTGTCGCCAGCCGAGATCCTCGACGCGCTGCGCGTCGTGGCCGATCTGGGGCTCGCCTTCAGCGACTGGGAGCGGGTCGCGGCGACGGCGGGGACCCTGAGCTGGACCCGGGATCCCTTCGACCGGATGATCGTGGCCCACGCGTTGGCCGACGACCTGCCATTGGTGACGAAGGACGCGGGGATCCTGGAGCGCTGCGGGCTTGCGGTCTGGGGCTGAGCCGTCGTAGGTCCAGCCATGCGCCATCTGAGCGCCAGGGTTTCGCCCTGAGGATATCGGCCCGGTAGAGGAGGACGGAGATGGCATCCCCGAAGACCCGCGGCCGCTGCACGACGTGCGGCAAGGACTACTTGAGTTCCGGCATGTGCAAGCACCTCGCGTCCTGTGCCGGAGCGGGTCCGGCCCTGCACATCGCGGTGAACGGGGGCCAGGGCACCTGGTGGATGCACCTCGCGCTGGCGCCGACCGCCACCCTGCGCGACCTGGACCAGCTCCTGCGATCCACCTGGCTCGAGTGCTGCGGTCATATGAGCGCCTTTGAGATCAAAGGGACGCGCTTCGATTCGTACGTGGAGCCCGGTGCGGGTTTCTGGGGCAAGAAGCCCCGATCGATGAACACGAAGGCCAACACCGTGCTGGCACCCGGGACGACCTTCACCTACGAGTACGACTTCGGCTCGACCACGGAGCTGCGCGGCCGCGTAGTCGGGTTTGTCAGGGCTGGCCGCACGAAGGTCGCGCTCCTCGCCCGGAACGAGCCGATCGCCTGGCCCTGCGACACGTGCAGCGCCGCCGCGAGCCGCATCTGCCCGCACTGCGGCGCAATGGGCTGCGAGCGCTGCGAGGCGCCGTGCGAGTGCCTCGACTCCTGGGAGGACGAGGCCTCGCCCGTGGTGAACTCCCCCCGCATGGGCGTCTGCGGGTACACCGGGTAGCGGCCGGCCAGGTCTCGCGCAGAGCCCCAGGTGCCTCTCGATCACCACCTCAAGGCCGGCACCTCCTCCCCCAGCGCCGCCGCCAGCCGCTGGACCTCCGACGGCGTCGTACAGCCGCCCTGCTCTCGGGAGAGGCGCCCGGCCTGGTGCCGGAGCAGCCAGCTCGCCGCCGGGTGAGCCGCCGCGGCCCGGCCGAGCTGCTCCTCACCGTGCTCGGCACGCAGCCGTTCCAGCTCGGCGTCGAGCCGCCGGACCAGCCCCGGGCGAGCAGCGGCCAGGGCCGCCGACCACGCGGACAAGCGCTCGAACCAGGCGCCGTCGATCTCCGGATCCCGCCGCCGGCCAGCCTTCTTGGCGATCTGCTCAAAGGTCATCGCCGACCAGTCCTGGGTCTTGAGGACCTCTCCCTCCCAGCGCCGGCGGACCGCCACCCAGTGGTCGGCCGAAGCCGGCACCGAGACCAGCCGGCGCTCCTCCAGGATCAAGGCAGTGAGCCTGTGACCGTGGCAGGCGCCCGTGTCGAGCCCGTAGACGCGGTCCCGCCAGACCATTGCACCGGGCTGCATCACCGCGTGCCCGAAGCTGACGGGGACCTCGTCCTCGTAGTGCTCCCACCAGGGCCGACCCGCGTAGCGCTTATCCAGGATGGCGCAGCCCGAGGTGGTGCCCGAGAGCACCTCCTGCGGCGTCTCGGCCAGCGGGACGCCGGGGAACATCCCGAAGTGCACCGCCCTGACGACCTCGGTCTCGTAGTAGTAGGGCAGCGCCCCCATCCAGGCGACGTCGTCGGCATAGCCGGCGCCAAGCTGCAGGCGGGCGACCTGCTGGCTGAAGGACAGCAAGCCGCGGACATGCTTGCGCTCGTGGTTCCCGCAGAGCACGACCGTGTTGGGACGCCCCCTCAGGAGGTCGATTACCTCCCGCGGCTGCGGGCCGCGGTCCACGAGATCGCCCACCGAGACCAGGGTGTCGTCGGGATGGAGGGCGACGGCGTCCAGGAGGGCGCAGAGCTCGGCGTAGCAGCCGTGGATGTCGCCAACGAGGATGGTGCGTGACATGGGAGCTCCAGGGCAGAGGCTCCAGCCCCTGCATGATTCTCCGTTAGCCTCCACCCCGATGGACACGCGCGGACAGATTTCCGGACAACCGGCCTGGGACACCTGGATCGACGCCCTGGTGCGCGAGCAGGGCTCGCTCGCGACCGTGGCCGAGCGCCTGGCGGCTGCTCGGGGTCACCAGGAAGAGATCGCCAGCATCGAGCGGGCGCTGCGTCGGCTGCGGGTCCGGAGCTCCCTTCCCGGAGGGGTCTGGGGCCGACGGCTGCTGGCAGTGTTCGGCCCCCCCGCAGACATCGACGCCCGCCTGCGCTTCATGGGCAGCTACCACAGCCGCTTCGTGGACCTCCCCACTCCGTTGTGCACGGATCTCCTGCGGCTCTGGGATCGCCCCCCCACCCTGGAGTCCCGCGATGGACGGGCCTGGCTCTCCCTGGGCTGGGCGGTCCTCGCCCTGCGTGAGCGTCGCTGGGAGGAGGCCGCAGCCTGCTTCGTACGCGCCCGGAGGGACGCTCGGGACCCAGCTGCCCGCGCCGAGCTGGCCTTGGGAGAGGCCGTGCTCGCCACCCGGCGGGATCCGCTGACGATGCCCCCTGTGCTGGACGAGGCCGAGACGGCTCTGCGGGAGGTCGAGGGTGTTGACCACGCCTGCCTCGCGGCCCGCCTCGCCGGTCAGCGCGCCTGGGTCTTCAACCGTCGGGGAGAGGTCGCGCTCGGCGAAGCCCAGCACCTCGCCCTCCCCAGCGGCCCGGAGGTGCCGGCCTTCGCAGTGGCGCGCCGCGAGAACGGTCTCGCCTACGCCCGACACCGTCAGGGGGATCCCCAGAGGGCCCTCACCCACGCGCGGGCCTCGGTGAAGGCTGCGGGGGACGCGGGGCATGTGCGGCTGCGCGCCATGGCCTTGCTGATGGTCTCCCGCGTCGCTGCCGGAACCCCGGAGGGCGTCGAGGCCCGACAGCGGGCCGAGGCCATTGCCGCCATGCTGGTCGACCCCACGCTGGCCCAGCGGGCGGCGGGGCCGAGCAGCGGAGACGGGTCGAATGAGAGTGAGCCGGAGCGGAGAGGCACCGAATGAGAGTACGGGGCCCTCGTTGGCCCTGAAACGGGCCCCAGCGACCCGAGATTGGCCCGATTCAGCGACCATTCCGCGCTTCTACTCTCACTCAGTGCGTCTCCCCCGAAGTCGACGCTCATTCAGGTCGACTCCGCCCCCGAGGAATCCCCGCCCCCGCCCCAGGCGTTAAT
>DDSR01000221.1 GCA_002343455.1 Deltaproteobacteria bacterium UBA2385
GCGCCGCAGGAAGAGCCGCCCGGGGTGGAGCCCCAGCTTGAGATCGACCACGAGGGCCTGCGGGCATGGCGGGAAGAGGGGCGGCCGCTGCTGCTGCTGGACATCCGCGAGTCGATGGAGGTCCGCAACGGGATCCTGGCCGGCGCCAGCTGGATCCCCATGAACAGTGTGCCCAACAACCTCGACCAGCTCCCGCGCGACAAGGTCATCGTCGTCTACTGCGCCGCGGGCGCCCGCAGCTACGGCGTGGCCCACTGGCTGCGCGAACAGGGCTTCGCCCAGGCCTGGTCGCTCTCGGGCGGCGCCGGCGCCGGAGTCAGCGCCGGCTACGCCTGGCAGGCCGAGGGGCCCCGCTAGTAGCTGCGCCCCATCTTGGAGGGGGGCTCGCGCGTACCAGGCCTCCCTTCAGCGCGAGCGCTCCAGCTCGGCCCGCTCGGCGGGCGACAGGCCGTCGGTCAGGGCCCCGGGCGCGGGGGCGTCGCCGCCGGTCGCCCAGGCCCGCAGGCGGTCGATCTGCCAGGCCACGAAAGCGCGGGCGCGGGTGGCATCGTCGAGCTGGTGGAGCACGTTGAGGGCCAGCGGGCCCTCGCCACGCCGCAGGCCAGCCCGGGCCAGGCCGAGGACGACGCGGATGCGATCGCAGGGCGCCAGTCGGGGCAGGCGCTCCAGGGCCCGGCGATGGGCCTGCAGGCTGGCGCGCTGATCGCTCATCTCGGCCGCGGCGCAAGCCCAGGCCATGAACACCAGCGCGTCGACGGCGTCCTGCCGCAGCTCGGCGCCGGCGGCCAGCGGCACCACCCGGTCCAGGGCCGTGGCCGCCGCCACCCGACGTTGGGCCCCCTGGCCTCCCGCGCCCAGCTCCGCCAGGGCCCGCAGGACGTGCGCCCGAACCCGCAGCTCGGCGTCGTCGCCGGCCTTGGCCAGGGCGCTGCAATTGGCCAGGACCCGACGGGCGGCGTCCAGCTGCCCCAGCTCCAGCAGGGTCCCGCCCAGCTCCGCCAGGGCCCAGCCCTCGGAGTCACGCGCGCCGCGGGCCTGGGCGTCGGCGAGGTCCCGGCGGGCCTGCTCCAGGGCCAACGCCGGCTGGCCGTCGAAGAGGAGCTGCCCGGCCTCGGCGCGAGGAGGCGGGGTGGGCTCGGCGCCCGGATCGGCGCCCGGCTCGGCGCGGTCGGCGAACCGTCGGCGCAGGCTGTCGAGGTCGGGGACCGCGTCGAGCGCGGCGACCCGCAGGCACTCGGCGAGGAAGGACCAGCGTCCGCCAGACTCCGAGACCAGCCCGCGCGCGGCCAGCTCCGGCAGCAGGTCCTCGGCCGGCAGGGCGGCCACCGAGGAGAGCTGATCGGCGCTGGCCGGTCCCGAACAGAGGGCCAGGGCGCCGAGCACCTCGATGGCATCGAGCTCGAGGCCGTGCAGGAAGCGCTGGGCGGCCGGCAGCAGGGGAGGCGCCTCGGGCAGGCGCAGGCGGGCGCCGTGGGTGCAGGCCTCCAGCAAGGGCAGGATCAACACCGGCAGGCCGCCGGTGAAGCGGTGCAGGCGCTCGGCGACCCGGGCGGGGTGCTCGGTCAGCGGCGCGACGGCGACGACCGTCCGGCGCAGCTCGGCGACGCCCAGGGGGAGGACCTCGACGCGCTCCCGGCGGAGGCCTTCGGGCCCTGTCTCCGAGGAGGAGGCGCCGGCGCCGAGGCAGAGCACGACGGTCCCGGGCTCGCGAGCGGCGCGCTGGACCGCCAGGGCGAGGCCGGGCGCGTGGCCGGGCTCGACCACCGTCAGGCCGCGACGCGAGGCCGCAGAGCGCACCACGCCCGCCAGCCAGCGACGGCCGACCCCGGGCTTGCCGAGCAGCTCCAGCAGCATCGAGTCGCCACGGGCCTCGGCCTCGTCCAGGATGCCGGTGACCGCGGCCACGAGGCTCCCTCGACCGGCCAGCGGCAGGGCCGGCTGACCCGCTCCCGCCCCGGAGAAGGCCGCCGCCGCCTCGGCCGCGTCGGCGTAGCGATCCTCGGGCCGGGGGGCCATCAGGCGCAGGATCACCGCCTCCAGGTCTGCGGGCAGCTCCGGGTCGCGGCGGCTGGGGGGCACCGGCAGCCCATCGCCGGGCCGTGCGCTGCTCTCGTGGGGGCGACGCAGCGTCAGCACATAGTAGATCGTCGCCCCCACCCCGTACAGATCGGTGCGGGCGTCGATGGCGCCGCCCTCGATCTGCTCGGGCGCGGCGTAGGCCACCGTCCCGATCAGCACGCCCACCTGGGTCCGTCCGGGCTCCGACAGGTCGCGCACCACCCCCAGGTCGGTCAGGACCACCCGACCGTCGGGGTCGACCAGCACGTTGGCGGGCTTGACGTCCCGATGCACCAGGCCCACCTCGTGCATCGCACCGACCGCCTCGCAGAGGGCCTGCCCGATGGTCCGGGCGCGGGCGTAGCGCTCCAGCGGAGGGCGCGCCGCGAGCTTCTCGGCGAAGGCGCGCAGATCGGTGCCCTCGACCAGGTCCATCACCAGGTAGGGCCGGGACAGCCACAACCCGTGCCCTCGGTAGGCGACGACGCCGGGGTGGCGGATGCGCTCCAGGGCCTCGACCTCTCGCTCGAAGCGGGAGGCCAGGGCCGGGCTGAGGCTGCCCTCCTCCGGACCCATGCCGGGCATATGCCCGTCGAGCCACTTCACCGCGACCGCCTGCCCGGAGGGATCCCGACAGAGGTAGACCGCCGCCATCGCGCCTCGGCCGATCAGCCGCTCGGCGACGTAGGGACCGATGCTGAGCGGCACATCGGAGGCCGAAGGAGGGGCCGGAAGAGGCAGGTCGATGCCGGGTTGCAGGGTTCAGACGAGGGGGGGACCGAGCAGCCGCACGACCGAGGCCATGGCCCGGAAGCCGCGGGCCCGATCGGGAGAGAGGTGGGTCAGCATGCCACGGGCGATGGCCGATCCGCGCTCCCGAGCCGAGGCGATCTCCTGCTCATCGGTCGAGAGCACCACCAGCAGCGAGTGGGCGTGCATCGCCCAGGTCCGGAACTCGTAGCGCTCGGCGACGGCGACGGCCTGCCGCACCACCGCCAGCGCCGGGGCACGATCACCCAGGGTGTTCCAGGCGCTGGCCAGCAGCAGGAGCAGCTCGGTGCGACGCGGGGCGTGCAGGCGCTCGGTCGCCCCCGCGCAGTGCGCCAGCACCAGCCGGGCGTCGTCCCGACGCCCCTGGGCGGCCAGGGCACGGGCCAGCAGGGCGACCACCGAGGGCCCGTAGGACTCGGGATCGGCCAGGGCAGCGGCGGTGTTGGCGGCCTCCAGGTGCAGCTCGGCCTGCATCGCCTGGCCCCTCTTGATCAGCAGCCGGCCGAGCAGGAAGCGGATGGCCACCTCCTCTTCGACCAGGGCCATCCGGCGCGCGAGGTCCAGGGCCTCGTCCAGGTCCACCTGGGCGCCCTCCAGGTCCCCCAGCTCCAGCCGAGCCAGGGCCCGGCAGCGCAGGGCGCTGGCCTCGACCACCTGGTAGACCACCCCGCGGGCCAGGACCCGGGCCTCTTCGGCGCGCGCCTCGGCAGCGACCAGGTCGCCCTTCCAGGAGAGCACCTCGGAGAGGTTGCAGAGCACGCTGGCCCGGGTCTTCTTCTCGCGCAGCCCGCGCAGCAGCTCTTCCGCCTCGGACAGGCCGGTCACGGCCAGGGCGAGCTGGCCCTTGCTGGCTTGCACCGCCGTCAGCGCCAGCAGGATCCCGGCGCGGCCCTCGGCCATCTCGGGGCCCACCGCGCCCACCAGGGCCTGGCTGGCCAGCCGCTCGCAGCCGTCGAGGTCCCCTTCGGACCAGGCCATCCCCGCCAGGGCGTGCAGGGCCCGCAGCTCGACCCGCCGGTCGTGGCGCTTGCGGGCCCGGACGAGCACCTCGCGGATCAGCTCCTCGCCTTCGAAGCCTCGGCCCAGGCGCCGCAAGGTCGTCCCCTGGAGGACCTCGGCCTCGTCCGCCTCGGGCAGCCGACCGGCCTGGCGGCAGCGGCGGCCCAGCTCGACCAGGGCGCGCACGGCGTCCTCCCACTCGCCCCGGTTGGCGTGCAGCTCGGCCTCGACCTGGACCAGGGCCAGCTCGACGGGCTCCCGCTCGGCGTGGGGGATCACCTCGCGCGCGGCCGCCTCGACCGCCCGGGCTCGCGCCAGGAGGCCGCTGGCCTCGGCGTGCAGGGAGCGCTCCATCAGGCCCACCGCCGCCTGCGCCAGCGAACGCCAGGCCCGCCCCAGGTCCCCGGCCCGCCGGTGGTGCTCGCCGATCGCCTCGGCGACCACCGGGCTGTCGGCGTAGCGCAGCTCCAGGGCTGCCGCGAGGCGCCGGTGCAGGGCCGAGCGCCCCGTCGCCGTCAGGTCCTGGTAGACCACCTCGGCCACCTGGCCCTGGGCAAAGCGGACCCGGCTGCCCAGCGCCCCCCGGAGCTCGATCAGCAAGCCGGCGTCGATGGCCTGGTCGATCGCGTCCATCCAGCGATCGGGCCCGTGGCGCACCAGCCGGGCCACGGGCCGCTCGGCGCCGCCGAGGTCGGTGCTGTCGCCCATCTCGGTCGGATCGTCCTCGGCGCCGACGCGCTCATCGTCCGAGAGCTGCACCACGTCCAGCAGGTCCTCGATGTCCAGCTCGGCGCCCGCGACCGCGCAGACCTCCAGCACCTGGCGGGTGTCCTCACCCAGGACCGAGAGCCGCTCGAGGATCGCCTGGCGCAGGCCCGGCGGCATGGCGAGGCGCTCGGCGTCCAGCTCCTGCGCCGGGATGAGCAGGCGATGGCCTCCCCCCGGCTGGGCCTGGATCAGGCCGCGCTGGATCATCCCGCGCAAGAACTCCACCGCGAAGAGGGGATCCCCCCCGGTCTGCTGGTGAAGCATCTGCGCCAGGGCCGCCGCCTCGGGCACCGCGCCGAGCAGGCCGTCCACCAGCGTCCGCAGGTGGCCCACCGTCAGCAGCTCCAGGCCCACCACGATCGGGCTGAGGCCCAGGTCCTGGCCATGACGGAAGGCCGGCCAGGTCCCCGGCGCGGGCAGGCCCTCGTAGCGAGAGGCCTCGGGTCGGGCGGTGCAGAGCAGCAGCAGCGGGTGCCCGTCGCGAGCGACGACCGTGCGCACCAGGTAGCCGAGCAGGTCGAGCAGCGGCGAGGGTGCCAGGTGCAGATCGTCGATCGCCAGGATCTGCGGCCCCCCGGCCAGCAGCCGGTCGAGGGCCGCCCGGAGCCCGTCGTAGAGCTGGTAGCGCGCGTCGCCGGGCATCTTGCCGCGGCCCTGGGCGAAGCGGGCGATGGCCCGGGCCAGCTCGGGGGGCACGCTGCCGCCCAGCTCGCGGCCGATCTCGCGGGCGAGGCGCAGCAGGGCCTCGAAGGAGCCCTCGTTCAGGGCGATGCGCGCCTCGTAGACGGAGTAGCCGTGCTGCTGGCGGGCCCGCGAGACGATCGCGGAGAGCAGCCGGCTGCGCCCGCGGCCCTCGGCTCCCTCGACGATCAGCACCCCGCCTTGCCCGCGGGTCAGCGCGGCAAGGGCCTCTCCCGCCTCGGCCAGCGCGTCCTCCCGACCGACCAGGGGCGGCGACCAGGCCGCGACCGGCAGGTCCTCCTCGGGGCTGGTCTCGGGCTCGTCCAGCATCAGCTCGTCGAGGATCTCGGACGCGCTCTGAAAGCGGTCCTTGGGGGACTTGGCCAGCAGGCGCAGGCAGACCCGCTCCAGCACGGGGGGCACGTCGGGCATCAGGGCCGAGGGCGGCGTCGGCGCCTGCCCCCGGTGGGCTTCGAGGTAGCCGGCCATGTTCTCGGCGATGAACGGACGGCGGCCGGTCAGCATCGCGTAGAGGATCACCCCCAGGCTGTACAGGTCCGAGCGGTGGTCGATCGGGTCGCCGGCGATCTGCTCGGGGCTGGCGTAGGCCCAGGTGCCGACCAGGGTCGTGCTGACCATCGGGTCGCGGTCGGGATCGAGGTCCTTGACGATGCCGAAGTCGGTCAGCTTGCAGGTGCCTTCCTGGTCGACCAGCACATTGCTGGGCTTGAGGTCCCGATGCACCAGCCCGCGGCGGGAGAGGTGTCCCAGGGCGCGGGCGAGCTGGATCAGCACATCCTCGACCCAGGAGTAGCGGACCTCGGCCGGGCGCCGCATCATGCGGCGGATCGCCGTGTGGAGATCGCAGCCCTCGACGTACTCCATCGCCAGGTAGGGGTGCCCGTGAATGTCGCCCCAGCTCTCCACCCGGATGATGTTCTGGTGGTCCAGGCGAGAGAGGGCCCGGAATTCGCGGCGGAAGCGGGCCAGGCCCGTGCGCATCCGGCTGGCCTTGAGCACCTTCAGCGCGACGGGCTGCCCGCCCGGGTCGCGGGCCAGCAGGACGTAGGCCATCCCCCCACGTCCGACCGGGCGCTCGTACTGGTACATGTCGACGAAGTCGCCGGGCTGGAGCAGCAGCCCGCCCATCTCGATCTCGTCGGGAACGGACTGGTTGCTGTCGTTGTCGCCGGGGTCGCTCACGGCCCGGAGGGTATCAAGATCCGGGCCGTACCGCCGTCAGGCTCAGGGCGAGCAGTCGGTCAGCCAGAGCAGCTCGTTGACGTACAGCTCGGTGGCGTCGACCATGCCGTCCCGGTCGTTGTCGCCCGTCTTGTAGTCCCAGGGCAGGAAGCCGTTGAGCAGGACCTGCCCGTCCAGGGTGGCGAGGATCGACACGTTGGTGCCGCGCTCGTCGAACCAGGCCAGCGCCTCGGAGCTGCTCGAGTCCGTGGCCACCAGGTAGGAGCCGTTGATGCCCGCCTCGTCGCCGTCGGCGACCATCGGGTCGGGAACGGACTCGTAGAGCTCGAACAGGCCGCTGTCCAGGCTGTGCAGGTCTTCGGGCGTGCTGATGTAGGTGGTGGCGTCGACCTCGAGCAGGGCCTGCATGTCGGTGTCGGAGTACAGCTGCCACCAGCTCAGCACCACGATGCCCCCGGCCGCGATCTGCTCGCTGATCGCCGTGTCCACGCCGGTGGGCAGCGAGCTGCCCGGGACGTCGATGACCAGGATGTCGTAGCTGGCGGCCGCCCACAGCGTGTCGAAGTCCGAGGCGGCTCCATCGGCGTACGGCATGCCGAGGTGCTCGGCCGCCGCGTGCACGGGCGCCGGGGTCGAGTCGGAGTAGCTGTCGTAGTAGGAGAGGAGCGACAGCTCGCCGCAGTCGACGCCGCAGCCCGTCTCGGGATCGAGGGCGCCGTCACAGTCGTTGTCGATGCCGTCGCAGACCTCTTCGGCGTCGGGGTTGATCTCTTCGAGCCGGTCGTCGCAGTCCTGGTCGTCGGCCACGTACTCGCCCGCGCTGCCGGGGGGCTCGCAGGCGACCATGCTGGCGTCGGCGTCGCCAAAGCCGTCCCCGTCCCGGTCCATGTACCAGGTCGGCGCTCCAATCACGACGTCGTCCGCGTCGTCGACCAGGGTGTCGCAGTCGTTGTCGACCAGGTCACAGACCTCGTCGGCGCCGGGGTGGATCTCGTCGTTGCCGTCGTCGCAGTCGCCCGCGACGTCCACTCCGTTCTTGGGCTGCTCGCAGGCCACGACCATCGCGTCGCCGAAGCCGTCAGCGTCGCCATCGATGTACCAGGTGCCGGCGTCGAGCACGATGTCGTCGTCGGTGTCGACCCGATCGTCGCAGTCGTTGTCGATCCCGTCGCAGATCTCGGCCGCGCCGGGGTTCACGTCCTCGTTGCCGTCGTCGCAGTCTTCCGAGGCCGGGTAGCCGTCGCCGTCGGCGTCGGGATCCGTGGTGGTGCCACCGCCGTCCCCGGTGCCGCCCCCGTCGGTGCCCCCGTCGGTGCCCCCGTCGGTGCCGCCATCGGTGCCGCCGCCGTCGCCCCCTCCATCGCCGGTGTCCTTGTCGCCGCAGGCCAGGGAGAGGGGGAGGAGGGAGATGCTGAGGGCGAGGAGAAGGCTGGGTGTGCGCATGGGAGCTCCGGGTTGAGGATTTGCTACACTTACCCGACCAATCCACGCAGTCGCTCGTCAACTTTGCAAAACTCGGAGAGAGCATGTTCCCGACCCTCCTCTTCCTCGCCTGCGCGCACACGACCAATCCCGCCCCTGCGCCTTCGCCTGCGCTGGTGTCGGGGCCGGTGTCGGTGCCCGCGCCTGCCGCCTCCGAGCCGGCCCCCAGCGTCGACTACGCCGCCCTGGTCGCGGCCCCCGACCGGACTGACGCCGACCGTGCGCTGGACGAGGGCCGCAAGCCCGCGCAGCTCCTGGAGGCGATCGGCGTCCAACCCGGAGACCGGGTGGCCGACCTGATGGCCGGCGGGGGCTACACCACCGAGCTGCTGGCCCGCGCCGTCGGTCCCCAGGGGCAGGTCTACGGCCAGAACAACCGCTTCGTCCTGGAGCGCTTCGCCGAGGGGCCCTGGTCCGAGCGGCTGGCCCGCCCCGTCAACGCCCCGGTCGTCCGCCTGGACCGCGAGCTCGACGATCCCTTGGGCGAGGTGGGCGAGCTCGACATCGTCGTGATGGTGCTGTTCTACCACGACTCCGTCTGGCAGGAGGTCGACCGGCCCGCGATGAACGCCGCCATCTTCCGCGCGCTTCAGCCCGGCGGCCGCTACGTCGTGGTCGACCACAGCGCCCGCGCCGGCAGCGGCCTCGAAGACGTCGAGACCCTGCACCGCATCGACGAAGACACCGTCCGCCAGGAGATCGCCGCCGCGGGCTTCCGGCTGGTGGACAGCCCCGACTTCCTGCGCAACCCGGACGATACGCGCGACTGGAGCGCCTCACCCGGCAAGGCCGCCGAGCGGCGGGGGACCAGCGATCGTTTCGTGCTGGTCTTCGAGCGACCGGCGGGCTGAGGCCTCTACAACATCGTCAACGCCTCAGCCTCCACCGTGAACGCCGCGTCCTGCTCGCCCGTGTTGCGGGTCGAGGCGGGCTCGAAGAGCAGGATCAGCGCCTCGCCCTCGGGCTGGTGGCGCACGCCTCTGGGCACGACGCAGAGCTCGCCGGGACGCAGGCACAGGCTGCCGTCCTCGAAGTGGATGTTCAGCTCTCCCTCCAGCACCAGGAAGAGCTCGTCCTCGTCCTGGTGTGCATGCCAGACGAAGGCGCCTTGGGTGCGAGCCAGCTTGACGAGCTGGCCGTTGAGGGCCCCGACGATGCCGGGCGTCCAGGGGGCTTGGATGTGCGCAGCTTTGTCGGCGAGCACGATCTTCTGGGGAGGCATGGGGATCCTCAGGTCGGATGACAGTGGTCCTGGATCGACGACAGAAGGCGCTGACAGCTCTGGTCCTGGCCCCGACCCCGCGCTTCGCAGTAGGCCAGGCGCCAGGTCACCGTCTCGGTGATCGCGTCGGTGGAGGGGACCCCATCGCAGAGGCCGGGGGTCGGCGTGGCCGCGCCGAGGCAGGTCTGGAGCCAGACCCCGTTCAGAGCATGGTAGGTGATCGCCGTGTCGGACTCCTTGGCCGAACGGGCCAGCGCCTCGGTCACACAGGCGGCCTGGTCCCTGCCCACCGCCCAGGCGGCGCCCTCGGCCTTGGCGGCGTCGCCCTGGGCCTTCAGCTCGTCGAGCTTGCCTCCGCAGGCCAGGGCGATGGGGACGAAGAGGACGAGGACGGGCAGGAGGGGGTGGCGCATCTGGCGAGGCTATCAGAATCGAGAAGGGCGTGAACCCGCTGCGGATGCCGGTCCGTTCTCCCGGCTCCCTTCCTGCTCTCCTCCTCTCCTGCCTTCCTGATGGCCGGGCCCCGAGCTGCCTCGGAGCACCCGGTCCCGCGATCAGACGCGAGACGCCACGAACGCAGGAGAGCCGAGAGGCTGGGTCTCTGGACGCCAAGAGCAGGGAGCCGGTGCAGTTCGATAAACGTGGGATCTGGCCCGGCGGGCGCGATGAATCGCGCCGCTACACAGTTGTTCCAGATCACCAGGCGCGCGCCCCACGTCTTACCTTTGCGCGATCCCCCCTCACCCCAACCACCGCCGCGAGAACCGCCCCTGCTGCCCGAGCTCCTGGTCCAACTGTGCGGCGAGCTCCACACACACGACCCCCGGCGGACCCTCCACTCCCCCGCGCCGCCGAAGCTGCCACAGCTCCAGCCGCAACAACCGCGGCCCGTCGGCACCGAGCATGGCCTCGGCCTGGTCGAGTACCGTGGGCGTCTCCGGTGCGAGGCTGCGGCTGAGGGCGCGGGCGACGTCGAGGAGGACGCGGGCCTGGGCGGCGGGCATGGCGGGCTGGGGGGCGCGCAGGGCCTGCATGGCGGTCTGGCGTCCGGCCATGGGGTCGCGCCAGGACAGGAGGCGGGCCCGCACGCCCAGCCACTGGGCGGGGGCGGCGTCGAGGCCCTCGACGACCCCGGTGATCTCGGCGGGCAGCACCGCGGCGGCCTCGTCGAGCAGGCCGAGCTCGAGCAGGACCCGGGCCAGCGGCAGGACGGCGAGCAAGGGGCCGGCGGCGTGGCTGGCGTCGCGGGCGCGGGCCATGACGGCGCCCTCGCGGGCGAGCTGCCTGCCTTCGGCTTCGGTCCCAAGGGCGACCAGGGCGGCGGCAGCCAGACCGGTGGCCTGGATGCGCGCCTCCAGCCGGTTGCCGGCCCGGGCGACCCGCTCGGCCTCCAGCGCCCGATCGCGGGCTTCGAGCAGGCGACCGTCGGCGAGCTGGAGCTCGGCCAGCCGGAGGAGGACGGGGACGAGGCTGGCGTTCTCCTCGGTCACGCGCAGGCGGGAGGCGGCCCGGGTGAGGGAGAGCATGGCGTCGATCGGCGAGGCCGAGGCGACGCTGGCCAGGGCGATACCGGCGGTGGCCCGGGCGGCCATGCGCTCGTTGCCGGTGCCCTCGGCGACCTCCAAGACTCGCCCGAGGATGCGCACGGCGGTCTCGACCCGGCCCTGCCCGAGCTCGACCTCGGCCAGGGCGTAGCCGGCGGCGGGCCAGATCGGGTCTCCGGGCGGCAGGTGCTCGATGGCCTTGCGCAGCAGGTCCAGGGCGGGCTTCCACTCCCCTCGCGCGGCCAGGGCCAGCCCCGCGCCGGCCCGCGCCTGGGCCAGGGCGCCGACGTCGCCGACCCGCTCGGCCTCGACCAGGGCGGCCTGCCAGGCGTCCTGCGCGCCGGTCAGATCCCCCTGCCGCCAGGCGGTCTCTCCCCTCAGGGCCAGGAGCTGGGCCGAGAGCCGACGCTGCTCCTCGGCGGGGATGCTGAGGGCGGCCTCGGCCTGGATCTCGCTGGCTCGGCGCAGCAGGCGGTTGGCGCTGTCGGCCTGGCCCGCCGCGAGGCGGCGGCGTGCGGCGGAGATCAACAGCGGGAAGGCGCGGCCCAGCTCACCGGCGGCGAGCAGGTGGCGCAGGACCTCTTCGCCAGCCTGGTCGGGCCGACGGCGCCCGCGGCGGGTGATCAGCTCGGCCGCCCGTGCGTGCAGGCGGCGCAGCTCGGGGCCGGGGCAGAGCTCCAGGATGGCGTCGCGCTGGCGCTCGGAGGTGATCTGGGCGACCTCCTCCAGGCCCAGGGTCCGACGCCTCACCAGCCCGGCAGCGGCCAGCTCGTCGAGGGCGCGCGCGGCCGGCTCGGCCTCCAGCGAGGCCACCGCCCGGCCCAGCTCGGAGGGGGCCTCGACCCCCAGCACGGCGACGCCGGTCAACAGCGCCCGGGCGTCGGCAGACAGGCGCACCAGCCGCTCGTCGACCCGCGAGCGCTCCCGATCCGGGATGGGCAGGGGGTCCTCGCGCAGGGCCTCCAGATCGCGGGTGCAGCGGAGCTCGCCGGCACCGGCCTCGACCAGCCAGCCGGCGCGGACGAGGGCGGCGAGCTGCTCGACGACCGCCGCAGGCAGCCCGCCGGTGGCCTCGCAGAGCCGCTGGCCCAGGGCGGCCCCGGTCGACCCGCTGAGGCCGCGGTCGCGGAGCATGGCGGTCACCGCGCGGGCGTCCAGGGGAGCCAGCTCGAAGCGCTCGGGCACCAGGCCGGTGTCCGCCCCGCTGAGCAGGCCGGACAGTCGGCCCTTGGCCTCGCTGACGACGACGATGACCAGCAGGGGCTCGCCGTGGATGGCGATCTGGCGCCGGACGACGCGGGTCAGCAGCTCCAGCTCCATCGGCGCCAGCCGGTCGAGGTGATCGATGGCCAGGGTCCAGGGCTGGCCCGCGATCAGGCTGGCCAGGTCGTCGGCGGGGTCGGAGAGGTCCTCCTCGGTGGAAGGCCGCGCCGGGAGCTGGGCGCGCAGCGACATCATCGGCTGCATCTTGGCCCCGTCGGCGACCGCGATGTCCCGCCCGCTGGCCCGCGCGAGGCGCACCAGCTCGGCCAGCAGGGAGCTCTTGCCGACGCCCTCGGGGCCGGTGAGGACGAGCATGCCGCCGTCGCCCTGGGCGAGGCGGTCGAGCCGGTTCAGCAAGGTCTCGGTCAGCTCCTCCCGACCGTGCAGGGGGATCTGCCGCGGGCCCTCTCCGGCGTCGAGGGCGGCCAGCACCTGCCGCGCCGAGCCCAGCCGCTGGGCGGGGTCCTTGCGCAGCAGGTTGAGGCAGATCTCCTCCAGCCGACGCGGGATGTGGGGGGCGATCTCGGAGGGCGGCGTCGGCGCGTGCGTCAGGTGCCGGGCGAGGTAGCCGGCGATGGTGTCGGCCTGGATCGGCTTGCGACCGGTCAGCATGACGTAGAGCACGGCCCCCAGGCTGTAGAGGTCCGAGCGGGCGTCGACCGGCTCGCCGGTGATCTGCTCGGGGGCCATGAAGGCGATCGTGCCGACCAGCCGCCCGGCCAGCGTGAGCTGGGTGGTGAACTGGCCGGGCGCCTTGACGACGCCGAAGTCGGTCAGCTTGGCGCGGCCGTCGCGGGTGACGAGCACATTGCTGGGCTTGATGTCGCGGTGGATCAGGCCCGCGGCGTGGATGTGGGCCAGGGCCTGGCAGAGGGAGCGCAGCATGGCCTCGACCCGCTCGAAGCGGTCCGGCGGCGGGTCCGCCTCCCACTGCTCGACCAGGGTGCCCAGGTCGGTGCCATCGACCAGCTCCATGGCGATCCAGGGGTAGTCGCCCTGGACTCCCGCCTCGAAGACCTGGACGATGTTCTCGTCGCGCAGCTCGCGCAGGGTGAGGAATTCGCGCTGGAAGCGCCGCCCGTCGTCGGTCTCGGCCTTGCCGGGGTGGAGGATCTTGACGGCGATCATCCGACCGCGGCGATCGGTGGCCTTGTAGACGGTGGCCATCCCTCCCACGCCCAGCACCTCCCGCAGGGTGTAGGTCCCGACCTGATCGCCGGGCAAAGGTGGGGCGTCGAGCAACATCGCCGCGCAATGTAGCGCCTCGCGAAGCCCGGCGAGAGGCTCAGCCGAGGCCGGGCTGCTCGGAGAGCATCGCTTCGCCCTCCTCGCGGACCAGGTTTGCCGACAGGCTGCGGGCGAGGGCCTCGGCTACACGAAGGTGTCGGGCGGCGGCGGCCTCGTCCAGGGTGGCGCGCGCGGCGATGCGGCGGGCTTTGAGCACGTAGAGGCGGTAGCCGCAGCCCTCGGCGAGGCGCAGCGCCTCCTCCGCCAGGGAGCCGGCCTCGTCCCGATCCCCGAGCTCCTCGGCGGCGCGGGAGAGGTTCAGCAGGAAGCGGATGCGCTGGTGCGGCCACTGGCGACCGGGTGCCTGGCGCGCCGCGTCCAGCTCCCGACGGGCAGGCTCGGGCTGCCCCCGGGCATGCAGCAGGCGGGCCCGCCAGGCGTGCAGGACCGGGCCCATCCCCTCGGTGTCGTGCTCCGCGAGCAGCGGGGCGCAGGCCTCCAGCTCGACCTCGGCCCGCACGGTGTCCCGCGCGTAGAGGGCCTCGCGGACCAGCATCACCCGCGCGCTGAGCTCCTCTTCCGGGTTGCCCAGCAGCCGCTGCATGCGCACGGCCTCGGCGGCGTTCTCGCGGGCCTCGGCGAGGCGGCCGAGATCGACCAGGACCAGCGCCCGATAGCGCAGGCCCAGGGCGAGGCCGAAGCTGTGCTCGGCCTCCCGCGCCTGGGCGACGGTCAGATCGGCCAGCTCGGCCGCCTTGCGCAGGTTGCCGGTCAGGTGGTGCAGCTCGATCAGGTTGATGCGGGCGATCACCAGCCGCTCGGCGAGGCCGTACTGCTGGCAGAGCTCGACCGCCCGCTCCAGGTTGCGGCGGGCCTCGGCGGCGTCCCCCCGGCAGAGCGCGACGACGCCCAGGCCGTTGGCGCCGAGCGCTTGCATCCGCTCGTCGCCCAGGCCCTCGGCCAGGGCCAGGACCTCGACCCAGTGCTGGCGAGCGCCGTCCAGGTCGCCCTGGGCCCAGCGCAGGCCGCCCAGCTCGTACAGGGGCGGGATGCAGGCCTCGACGTCGCCGCTGGCGCGGGCCAGGCGCAGGCCGGTGTCCAGCCAGGTGCGGGCCTCGTCCAGCTCGTGGCGACGGCGGGCCAGCGCGCCCAGCTCGGTGGCGGCCCGGCTGGCCCGCAGCGCGTCCTCCCAGGAGCTGGCCAGCTCGTAGGACCGGCGCGCCTCGGCCTGGGCTTCCTCCCAGCGGCCCAGGTGGACCAGGGCGGAGGCCCGCATCTGCAGGGCCTCGGAGAGGCGGCGGTCGGCCTCGGCCAGCGGCACGAAGCCGCGCGCGCGCTGCTCGAAGCCCAGGCCGCGATCCAGGCGGACGAGGGCCTCGCCCACCTCGCCCACCGCGGTCATGCGTCGGGCGGCCATCACCAGGAAGGGCCAGGCGATCGCCGGGTAGCCGGCGGCCTCGTAGTGGTCGGCGATGGAGACGACGGCGGCGTCCAGGTCGTGGCGGTTGCAGACCTCCAGCGCGCGCGCCAGCTTCCCGTGCAGCTCGCGGCGGCGGGCCTCGTCCAGCTCCTCGACCATGACGTCGGCGAGGCGATGGCGGGCCAGGGTGGAGCGCCCTCCCAGGCCCTCGCCCCACGAGACGAGGCCAGCCTTGGCGAGCTGCTGCTGGGCCTCGGCGAGGCTCTCGGCCGTGAGCGGGCCGCAGGCCTGGGCGATGACCAGGGAGTCCAGCGGCTCGCGGGCGATCGCCATCAGCTCGAGCACCTCGCGGGGGAGCCGGTCGAGGGTGGCCAGCTTGGCGAGCATCGCCTGGCGAATGGTCCCGGGGACGGGCAGCACCGCGCGGGCCACCTGGGTCTCCTCCAGGCTGAGGCGCCCCCGGCGCGCCCCGGTGCCGGGCAGGATGATGCCGCGCTCGCTCAGGGCGTGCAGCATCTGCGCCAGGAAGAGCGGGTTGCCCTCGCTGCTGGCGTGAAGGCGCTGCGCCAGGGCCCGGGGCGCGGGGCCGTCGACGACGAAGTGCAGCAGCAGCTCCTCGACCGCCGCGAGGCCCAGGGGCTCCAGGCGGACCCGATAGACCGGCAGGCCCGAGGGCAGCAGGCCGCCGGCGGGGTCGAGCATGGCCTCGATCGAGGGGGCCGGCTCGCCGGTGTCCCGGGTGAGCAGGACCAGCAGGGGGAAGCCGTCCCGCGCGGCGAGGTTGCGCAGCAGGAAGGCCAGCAGCTCCAGCGAGGAGCGGTCGATGCGCTGGGCGTCGTCGATCACCAGCAGGCGGGGGCCGTTGGCCTCGATCAGCTCACGGGTGGCGCCGGCGACGGCCCAGGGCTCGGCCGCCCGCGTGGTGTCCAGCAGGCGGGAGAGGGCCGCGGGGACCTCGAAGCCGGCCCGCGAGGCGACGGCGTCGAGCAGGGCGCGCAGACCCGACCAGGGCCGCGGATCGCCGGTGCCGCGCACCCGGGTCACGGCGAGGCCGGACCCACGGGCGAGATCGACCGCCTGGGTGACGACCCGGCTCTTGCCCATGCCGTCGGCGGCCTCGACCACCACCAGCCCGCCTCGGCTGCCCGCCGAGCCGTCCGGCGGACGGGCGCTGCCCAGGTCCAGGATGGCGTCGCGCAGCTTCACCAGCGCCGCCGCTCGACCGGCGATCGGCAGGTGGCTGGGCCCCTGGTCGATGTCGAGGCCGGGCAAGGGGCCGTCGTTGAGGGCCAGCAGCAGGTGGCGGGCCGAGGCGAACCGATCGTCGGGGCGCTTCTCCAGCAGGCGCAGACAGATCGAGTCCAGGCGATCGGGCAGGGTCGGGGCCAGCTCGCGAGGCGGCCGGGGGGCCCGGTTGAGGTGCTTGTCCAGGAAGCCGGCAAGGTTGCGCGCGTTGAACGGCCGACGGCCGGTCAGCATCAGGTAGAGCACCGCGCCCAGGGCGTAGAGATCCGCCCGGCCGTCGACGACGGCGCCGGTGATCTGCTCGGGGGCGATCCAGGCGACCGTCCCGACGACCTCCCCGACCTGGGTGGCGTCGACCCCGTGCTCCTTGACGACCCCGAAGTCCATCAGGCGGACCCCGCCGTCGGGCAGGATCATCACGTTGCTGGGCGTCAGGTCGCGGTGGACGAGGCCCTGGTCATGGATGAAGGCCAGGGCCTCGGCAAGGGCCACCAGGATCCGGCTGGCCTCGGCGAAGCGCTCGGAGGGGTTCCAGCTGCGCCAGCCCTCGACGACGGAGCCGAGCTCCTCGCCCTCCAGCCGCTCGCAGGCGAACCAGGGGCGCCCCTGCCAGGTGCCGGCGTCGTAGACCCGGAGGATGTTCGGGTGGTCCAGGCGGGCCAGGGCGGCGAACTCTCGCTCCATGCGACGGGCCACTTCGTCCGCACGACCGACGGGCAGCATCAGCTTGATGGCGCGCCGTGCCCCTGAGGGCTCGTGCAGCGCGTCCAGCACACAGGCCATCCCGCCTCGCCCGATCTCACCCAAGACCCGGTATGGACCTATGGATTCGCCAGCGCGAGGAGTATGGACGAGCAGAGGTTCCATGATGGTTGCGCGCCCATGCTAAACACCTCACCCGACAAAAGGGAAGGTTAACGCCCAAACGGGTTCACTCCGCGCGAGCAGAGCCCTCCTCACGGAAGAACGAGGCCGACGATGAAGCTTGAAGCCTATGCGCGCACCGACCTGGGTCCCGTGCGGGAACACAACGAAGACGCCTTCCATGTTGATGTCGACGCCGGAATCTTCATCGTCGCCGACGGCATGGGCGGCCACGCCTCGGGCGAGGTGGCCAGCGCCATGGCGGTCGAGGCCATCCGCGAGATCCTCAGCGGGAGGGCCGACCCGGACGAGACCCGCCTGGAGCGGGCCGCCCCGGACACGGAAGAGGCCATGCGCGAGCGGCTCCGCTACGCCACCAACCAGAGCAGCCAGCGCATCCGACGGGCAGCGATCGAGAACCCGGCGCACACCGGGATGGGGACCACTGTCTGTGTCCTGCTGATCGAAGAAGAGGTCGCCCACCTCGCCCACGTCGGCGACAGCCGCATCTACCTCTACCGTGACCAGCGCCTGCAGCGCCTGACCCGGGACCACACCGTCGTGCAGCAGGAGGTGGACGCCGGGCGCCTGACCCCCAAGCTCGCCCGCATCGTGCCCCACAAGAACATCCTGACCCAGTCGGTCGGCTACCACGGCTCCGTCGAGCCCGACACGTCGACCCGGCCGATCCGCCCTGGCGACATCTTCGTCATCTGCAGCGACGGCCTGACCGACCCGCTCGACGACGAACGAATCGCCCAGCTCTGCGCCCAAGGCCCCGTCGACGAGCTCGCCGAGCTGCTGACCAGCTCCGCGCTCAGCGCCGGCGCCGACGACAACATCACCGTCGTCGTCGTGGCCGTCAGCGACGAGTAGGGCCCGCTACTTCAGCAGCGGGGCCGCGTCCTCGACCGCGGACCGGGTCGGCGACTTCAGCATCTTCAGCAGGCCACGGGTGTGGGGGCTGCGTCCGTAGAACTCCCCCGTCGCCGTGTCCTCGAGCACCTCCAGCCGCTCGGCCTTGCCCTTGCCGGTCGGGTGGAGCTCCACGCTCAGCCGGGGCGTCAGCTCCTTGGGGGCGTCCTCGGCCTCCATGTCGACGTAGCTGACCCCGCGCAGCTTGAGCAGCTTGTCCATCCAGGCGGTCGCCTCCTCGTCGCGGCCTTCGGCGCCGGCGCGGGCCCAGTAGGTCTGGGCCTCGTCGTCGGGGTTCTTCTGGCTCAGCTCCAGGCTGGTCTCACCGATGCTGAGCACGGCCTTGGCGATGGCCGGGGTGGCGGCGCTCCACAAGCTGCGATCGGCGAGCCGGGTGCGCGCGTGCTGGAGGTCCTTCACCATCGTCTCTTCGACCAGGAAGACCTCGCCGGTCTCCTCGTTGCGCAGGTAGCGGTTCTTGGTGCCATAGGCCTCGCCGCCCACGCTGAGCACGGTCTCCTTGCCGCGGCGCACGATCGTGATGGTGCCCTTGGGCGCATCCAGGCCGATCTCCGCCAGCTTCGCAGGATCGCTGGCCTCGAGCTTGCGCAGCGCCATCAGGGGCGAGAAGGCCGCCAGGACCTCGTCGCCCTTGCTGCTGCCCTTGAAGGCGCTGCGGCGCTCGATGCGCTCTTCGTTGACGATCGGATCGACGGCGGGATCCGCGGGAGGAGCCTCGGCGGCTTCGTCCCCTGGGGCCGCCTCGTCACCCTCTTCTTTCTCGACCGGCGGCGGCTTGATGCGCCGGGTCTCGACCGAGAGCGACTCGATCCACAAGTAGTCGCCGTGCTCGTCGCTCTTGCGGGTCAGCACGGCGCTGCCGTCCTCGGCCTTCCACTCGATGCGCTCCAGGCTGTCGAGGTCCCCGGCCAGCAGGACCACCTTGTCGCCGCTGTCCGGCGTCGGGTCCGAGGTCCACTGCACCCAGGCAGCGAGCAGGGAGAGGAGGAGCAGGGCTCCGTAGATCAACGCTGGACGCATCAGGACCTCCCATGGCGGCGGCGCCGCAGCCCGAGGCGGCCCAGGCCCAGCGCCAACAGGCCCATCGGGACGAAGAGCGCGGAGCCGTAGAACCACAGCCCCTGGCCTTCCTTGGTGTGCTGGATCTTCACATCCTCTTCGCTCTCGGTCTCGCCCTGGAGGGCCGGGTCTTCGACCAGCCAGCCGAGCGCGTCGACCAGGAGCTGGGCGTTGCCGCTGTAGGGCAGGAAGAGGTCGCTGGCCCAGTTGGCGTCGCCGTAGACCACCACCCGGTACTCCAGCTCGCCGCTGGTCGGCTCGCCCGAGGCGGCCAGGCCGACCTGCCACTGCTTGCGCTCCTCGGCCCCGTCGTCGAAGGCGTAGTCGCCGTCGAGGTCCTGCCAGACCGCCGGCAGGGTGCGGATCGTCGCCTGGACCTTGGCGCCGGCCTCGGCGTCGAAGTCCAGCGGCACCACCCCGGGGAAGGCCACCGCGAGCTGCTTGCTGTTCTTGGAGAGGGTCGTCACCGAGGGGTGGGCGCTGAACTTGTTGCTGACCTGGTTGAGCTGGTCGCCCGGCCCGCCCGTGACCTTCAGGTAGTAGTTGTCCGCGGCCAGCGGCCCGGCCATGCCGGCCTGGATCCCCAGGGGCCCCAGCAGGGCGCTGAGGTCCGAGCCGCCGGGCTCGAGCGAGATCATCAGGCGACCGCCGCGCTGCCGGTAGGCCTCCAGCGTGGCGAGCTCTTCGGCCAGGAAGGGCTCGGTCGGGCCGAGCACGATCACCGCCGCGGCGTCGTCGGGGACCGCGGTGCCCAGGCCCTCGGCGAGGCCGAGCTCCTTGACCCGGTAGTTCAGGTTGCTGAGCACGGTCTTGAAGGTGTTGATCTTGCGCGCCTTGTCGTCGCCCTTCCAGTAGAGCTCGCCGTGGCCGACCGTCAGGTAGACCGTCGCCTGGCCGCGCGCGACTTTGGCCAGCGCCTTCTGGACCTCTTCGTCCAGGGTCTTCAGCTTGCGGCGGGCGTCGTCCAGGTCCTCGCCCACCTTGACCCGCTCGACCTGCTCGCCCTTGACGAAGGCGATGTAGCCGTTGCCGCGGACCTTGAGCTGCTCGGAGAGGCCGGGCTCCAGCGCGTGGTCCACGTGCTCGACCTGCAGCCGGTCGCCGGGGATGGCGCCGAAGTAGCCCTTGATCTCGGCCTGGACCGCGCTCCCGGTCGGGAAGAAGGTCACGACCCGCAGCGGCTCTTCCAGGGCCTCGACCATGCCCAGGGTGCGGCTGCCGACCTGGGCGGTCTTGAAGTAGCCCAGGTCCCAGAGCGTGTTGTGCTCGCTGGCCAGGTAGTTGAGGGGGAAGAGCATCGCCAGGGCGAAGGCCACGGCCAGGGCGGAGAGGGCCCCCTCGCGGACGAGGCGGGCGATGCTGCGGACCGGCGAGAGGGCCAGGGCGCGCAGGACGCTGAGCAGCGGCAAGGTGCCCGCCAGCCAGGCGATGCAGGAGAGGGCCTGCAAGGCGACGACGAGGCGGTCCTCGGCCTGGGCTTCCAGGGCGAGGCCGTCGAGCACGGCGTCGCCGGTGCCCGCATAGAGCAGCAGCGAGGAGAGGCCGACGGCGGCGAAGGCCAGGCCGAGGCCGTAGGGGGCCCGCTGATCCTGGGGCGCAGCGGACCGCGCGCTGAGGATCAGGCCGAGGGTGGCCACCAGGGCCAGGGCCCCGGTGCCGTCCAGGATCCAGCGCCACTTGTCCTCACCGCCGCCGAACATGCGCTCGCCGACGAAGATCAGGGCGAAGCCCGCCAACCAGGTGAAGCTCGCGAGCCTCATGCCCACCTCCTTGCCTTCAGCGAGCGGGTCGCGAGCAGCAGGAACGCGAAGCTGACCGAAGCGTAGTACACGAGGCTCTCGGTGTTGATGCGCCCTCGCATGAAGGGCTGGAAGTGCGTGTCGAACAGGGCCATGTAGGCGAAGATGGCCTTCAGCGGCGGGTCGGAGTTGCGGCTGACCAGCCAGGAGAGGATCATCACCCCGACGACGCTGCCGCCGAGCACGGCCGAGAGGACCTGGTTGCGGCTGACGGCGCTGGCGAAGGTGCCGATCGCCACCACCGCGGCGCCCAGGGCGAACAGGCCCAGGTAGCCCGCGCCGATCTGCGACCAGCTGACCTTGCCGTTGATCTCGATCAGGGCCGGCATGTAGAGGGTCAGCGACTTGATGAGCGTCAGGAAGCCCAGGGCGCCGATGTACTTACCGGCGATGACCTGGGCTTCGGAGATGGGCGCCGTCTGGAGCAGGGCCAGGGTGCCCGCCGCCCGCTCGCGGGCCAGGGTCGGCATCGAGAGCAGGACCCCGCCGATCATCACGGTGACGGTGCTGGCCTCGAGGAAGCTCTCCAGCACGTCCGCGCTGTACTTGGGCGAGAAGCCCACGGCGTAGACGTTGAAGGCGAGCCCGTCGAACAGCAGGATGAGCGCCAGGATGACCCAGCCCCACCAGGAGTTCAGGTAGCTGCCCAGCTCTCGCCGGGCGATGTGCAGTACGGCGTTCACGACCGGTCCTCCGTCAGATCCAGGAAGACGTCCTCGAGCTGGACGGCGAGGCCGTCCTCGACCCGACGCACGCCGATTCCAGCCCCGACCAGGGCGGCGACGAGCTGCTCGGGCTGGTCTTCGTTGAGCAGCACATGGGCGAGGCAGAGGCCCCCGCCGGCCTTGAGGGAGTGGCCGCGCACCAGGGGGCTGGCCTTCAGGAAGGAGGCGATGGCCGCTTCGTCGCCGCTCAGCGTCAGGCTGAGGTGGTTGACCAGCGGGCCGCCGGCGAGGCCGCCGATGGTGGGGGCCATCTCGTCGGCGGTCTGCGAGGGCTCGGCCACCAGCCGCCCCTTCTTCAGCACGATCACCCGGTCGCAGGTCTGGCTGACCTCGGGCAGGTTGTGGCTGGAGATGAGCACGGTGCTCTCTTCCGCCAGCGAGCGGATCACCTGTCGCATGCCGCGGATCTGGGCCGGGTCCAGGCCGCTGATGGGCTCGTCGAGGATGACCAGCCGCGGCCGGTGCATGATCGCCTGGGCGATGCCGACCCGCTTGCGGAAGCCATGGGAGAGCTCGCTGATGAGCTGATCCGCGCGCTCGGTGATCTGCGTGCGGGCCATCACCTCGCCCAGCCGGGTCTCGACCTGCTCGGAGCTCATGCCGCGCAGGCTGCCCATGTAGCGGAGGAAGTCGGCGACCGTCATGTCCTCGTACAGCGGCGGATCTTCGGGCAGGTAGCCGATCCGGCTCCGGAAGCTGGTCGGCGCCTCGGTCATGTCGACCCCGTCGACCGTCACCGCGCCGGACGAGGGCATCAGCAAGCCCGCCAGCACCTTCAGCGTGGTCGACTTTCCGGCGCCGTTGCGGCCCAGGAAGCCCACCACCTCGCCATCCGCGATGGAGAAGCTGACGTCCTCCACCGCGCAGAAGTCGCCGTAATAGCGACTGAGGTTCCGAACTTCGATCATCCACCCTCCGAATCGGCGGGGGCTGATAGCCCACCCGTCGAGTTCCCGCCCGAAAGCGTGCACCACCTTCGGCGCGACTCGCTAAACACCCGCCCGAACCCGTCAAGCGCCGGAGCAGCACCGTGGCCCGCCATCCCCTCACCCGCCTGCTCGAAGCTGCCCGAGCGCACCGCAGGACCGTCCTCTGGGCCAGCTTCTGCAGCGTCACCAACAAGCTGCTGGACCTCGCGCCGCCGGCCCTGATCGGCATGGCCGTCGACATCGTGGTGAAGCGAGAGGAGTCCCTGCTGGCCTCCTGGGGCGTCGTCGACGTCGTGCACCAGCTCGTCGCCCTGACCGGGATCACGGTGATCATCTGGGGCCTGGAGAGCGTCTTCGAGTACGCCTTCGGCCTCGCCTGGCGAAACCTCGCGCAGACCGTCCAGCACGAGCTGCGGGTCGAGGCCTACACCCACGTCCAGCGGCTGGACAGCAGCTGGTTCCAGGGCCGCAGCACCGGCGGGCTGCTGTCCGTGCTCAACGACGACGTCAACCAGCTCGAGCGCTTCCTGGACGGCGGCGCCAACGAGCTGCTCCAGGTCGCGACCACCGTCGTCGTCGTCAGCATCGGCTTCACCGCCCTCTCCCCGGGGGTCGCGGCCCTCTCCTTGATGCCGATCCCGGTCATCCTGTGGGGCAGCTTCCGCTTCCAGAGCCGCATCGCCCCGCGCTACGCCCGGGTCCGCGAGCAGGCCGGCCTCATCTCCGGCACCCTGGCCAACAACCTCGGCGGCATCGAGACGATCCGCAGCTTCGGCACCGAGCAGGCCGAGGTGCAGCGCCTGCGGGCCGAGAGCGAGGCCTACCGCAGCGCCAACCGCGAGGCGATCCGCCTCTCCAGCGCCTTCTCGCCCCTGATCCGCATGGCGGTGGTGCTGGGCTTCATCGGCACCCTGCTCTACGGCGGCTGGCTGGCCCTGGAGGGCGAGCTGGCCGTCGGCTCCTACAGCGTGCTGGTCTTCCTCACCCAGCGGCTGCTCTGGCCGCTGACCCGGCTGGGCGCGACCTTCGACCTCTACCAGCGGGCCATGGCCAGCACCGCCAGGCTGCTGGACCTCTTGCAGACGCCGATCGCCATCACCGACGGGCCCACGGCCCTCGATCCCGCCACCGCCCGGGGCGAGATCCGCTTCGAGGGGGTGCACTTCGCCTACCCCGAAGGCGCCGCGGTCCTCCACGGCTTCGACCTCCAGATCGAGCCCGGCCGCACCGTCGCGGTGGTCGGGCCCACCGGGGCCGGCAAGAGCACGCTGATCCGGCTGCTGCTGCGGCTGCACGACCCCGGCCAGGGGCGGGTCCTGCTGGACGGGCATGAGCTGAAGCAGCTGCGCCTCGCCGATCTGCGCGCCTGCGTCAGCCTCGTCAGCCAGAGCCCCTTCCTCTTCCCCGGCACCGTCCGCGAGAACATCGCCTACGGCTCGCCCCAGGCCAGCGTGGAGCAGCTCCGCGAGGCCGCCGCCCAGGCCGAGGCGCTCTCCTTCATCGAGGCCCTGCCCCAGGGCTGGGAGACCATCGTCGGCGAGCGCGGTCAAAAGCTCTCCGGCGGGCAGGCCCAGCGCGTCGCCATCGCCCGGGCCCTGCTCAAGCCCGCCCCGGTCCTGGTGCTGGACGAGGCCACAAGTGCTGTCGACAACGAGACCGAGGCCGCCATCCAGCGCAGCCTGGAGCGCCTGCGCAGCACCCACGCCCGGACCATGCTGGTGATCGCCCACCGCCTCTCGACCATCCGCCACGCCGACGAGATCATCGTCCTGGACCATGGCCGCATCGTGCAGCGCGGCCGGCACGAGGAGCTGCTGCAGGCGCCAGGCCTCTACGCCCGGCTGTGGGCTGTACAGACCGGAGAGGGGCAGACCGGGACCGTACTGGATACCCAGGCGCCATGGCCGAGCTCACCCAACCCCACCTGAGCGTGCTGATCGCGATCATCACCGCTCTGGTGGTGACGCTTGGTGTCCTGGTCCCCCCGGCCCGCCGGGCCTCGCGCGTGCCCTTGGTGCTGCTGGCGGTGCTGGCGACCCTGGCCTGGCCCAACTGGGCCCGGATCCAGAGCCGCAACGGCATCGTCCACGGCCACGAGCAGGTCCACTTCCTGCTGGGCAGCCGCTACCTGCCCGAGCTCGGCTACCACGGCCTCTACCCGGCCATCGTCGCCGCCCGGCTGAACAAGGACCGCAACCTGCCCAGGGCCGAGATCCGCGACACCCGCACCTTTCAACTGCACAAAGTCAGCGACCGGCTGGAGGAGGCCGAAGCGGCCAAGGCGCGCTTCAGCGCGGAACGCTGGGAGGCCTTCAGCGCGGACCTGGAGGTCTATCGACGCGAGCTCCGTGCTCCCCTGGAGCGCATCATCTCCGACCACGGAATGACCGGCTCGCCCTCCTGGGCACTGTTCGCCCTGCTGTTCACCGCCTGGCCGACCGTCAGCACGCAGAGCGCCAACCTCCTCGGCCTGATCGACCCGGCGCTCTTCCTGATCCTGCTGGTCTCGGTGGCCCGAGCCTTCGGCGCCCGGGCCGTGGCCGTGACCGCCGTCCTCGCGTTCACCCCCGGGCGGGTCTTCGACTTCCTGGGCGGCAGCATCTTGCGCATGGACTGGCTCTTCTTCCTGGGGATGGCGCTGTGCGCCTTGCAGGTCCGCCGCTTCCGCGCAGGGGGCCTCCTGCTGGGCCTGGCCATCGCCAGCAAGGTCTTCTGCGCGCTGATCCCCCTGATGCTGGGCGCCCATATGCTGCGCCGCTGGGTCTCGGAGCGGGCCATCCCCCTGGAGCACCGGCAGGTGATCGGCTTCGCCTTCCTGGGCCTGTTGGGCGCCGTCGCCGCCTCCTCCCTGGCCTTCGGCGGGCCGGGGATCTGGGTCGAGTACATCGAGCGCATCCTGTTGACCTTGCACGAGGGCTACTACCGCGCCCAGTACGGCTTCCGCGACGTCTACATCCAGGTGGCCGTCAACGGCCCGGCGGCCCTCTTCGACCCCTTCCCCGGTCGGATCCACGCCCGCCACGCCGACCTCGCCAGCTTCGGCACCGGCCTCAACCTGGCGAGGCTGGCCCTGCTGGCCCTGTTGGCCTGGGTCAGCAGCCGCCAGGCTCCCCTGCTGGCCGCGGGGCTGGGGGTGCTGGGAATCTACCTGGGGCTGGTCACCAACATGTACTACTGGAGCCTCTTCCTGGTGCTGGGGCTCGGCCTGGCCAGCAGCGAGCAGCGGCGCCACGGGCTCGCCCTCGGGCTGCTCTGCGGACTGGTCGCGCTGCTGCGCGGCCTGGAGGTCACGGACTGGGAGAGCCTGCACGCCCGCAGCTACCTCGGCTCCTGGCTGTTGTTGTGGAGCGTGATCCTGCTGGCAGGCGTCGAGCTGGGCCTCTCCCTGCTGGCCTGGCGCCGCGCCCGGGCGATTTGACGTAGACTCGCCCTCCCCTCCCCCGGACATCCATGGCTGCTCCCACCACCGTCGACCCCACGACCCTGCGCTCGGTGCTGGCCACCGACTGCGGCAGCACCACCACCAAGGCGATCCTGATCGAGAAGGTCGATGGCGCCTGGCGGCAGACCTGGCGGGGCGAGGCGCCGACCACCGTCGAGGCGCCCTTCGAGGACGTCACTCGCGGCGTGCTCAACGCCGCGCAGGAGGTGGCCGAGCTCTCGGGCCGCAAGCTGGTCAAGGACGACGGCAGCGGGGTCATCACGCCCCAGCAGAGCCCGACCGAGGGGGTCGACGTCTACATCTCGACCAGCAGCGCCGGCGGCGGCTTGCAGCTGGTTGTCGGCGGGGTGGTGCGCTCGATGTCGGCCGAGAGCGCCCAGCGCGCCGCCCTGGGGGCCGGGGCCATCGTGATGGACGCCTTCGCGACCAACGACAAGCGCCGCCCCCACGAGCAGATCGAGCGGGTCCGCCAGCTCCGCCCGGACATGATCCTGCTGGCCGGCGGCATCGACGGCGGGACCCGCAAGCACGTCGTCGCCCAGGCCGAGATGCTGGCCGCAGCCCGGCCGCGCACCCGCCTGGGAGGCGGTTTCGACCTGCCGATCATCTTCGCCGGCAACCAGGAGGTCGCCGAGGACATGCAGCGCATCCTGGGGCCGATCTCCGATCTGCAGATCGTGCCCAACGTGCGCCCGGTCATGGAGCGCGAGGACCTGGGCCCCGCCCGCGACAAGATCCATGACCTGTTCATGGAGCACGTCATGGCCCAGGCCCCCGGCTACGGCAAGCTGATGGCCTGGGCGGACGCGCCGATCATGCCGACACCGGGCGCGGTCGGCCTGATCATGCAGACCATCGCTCGCCAGCGCGGCATCAACGTGCTGGGAGTGGACATCGGCGGCGCCACCACCGACGTCTTCAGCGTCTTCGACGGCATCTTCAACCGCACGGTCAGCGCCAACCTGGGCATGTCCTACAGCGTCAGCAATGTCCTCGCCGAGGCGGGGCTGCCGGCCATCCTGCGCTGGGTGCCCTTCCCCATCGACGAGAAGCAGCTCCGAAACCGCATCGGCAACAAGATGATCCGGCCGACGACCATCCCCGAGACCTTGGAAGAGCTGAAGATCGAGCAGGCCATCGCGCGCGAGGCCCTGCGGCTGGCCTTCATCCAGCACAAGGAATTCGCCGTCGCGCTCAAGGGCGTGCAGCAGGAGCGCACCATCGCCGACGCCTTCCGCCAGGTGGGCCAGGAGACCCTGGTGCAGATGATGAAGCTGGACCTGATCGTCGGCTCGGGCGGGGTGCTCAGCCACGCCCCGCGGCGCAGCCAGTCGATGCGCATGATGATGGACGCCTACGCCCCCGAAGGCGTCACCGAGCTGGCGGTCGACAGCATCTTCATGATGCCGCACCTGGGCGTGCTCTCGACCATCCACGAAGAGGCCGCCACCGAGGTCTTCGAGAAGGACTGCCTCGTCTGGCTGGGCACCTGCATCGCCCCGATCGGCGAGTGCAAGCCCGACCGCGAGGCCCTGCGGGTCCAAGGCACGCTGCCCGACGGCTCCGCCCTCGACGAGCGCTTCTCGCTGGGTCAGCTCCGGCTCTACCCGCTGGAGAGAGATGAACAGATCGAGCTGCAGCTCACTCCTCTCCAGAACACCTTGGACCTGGGCGAGGGCCCCGGCAAACCAATCACCGTGAAGGTCCGCGGCGGCCAGGTCGGCCTGGCCATCGATCTGCGCGGGCGGCCCATCGTCATGCCCGAGTCGCCCGAGCAGCGGGTGCCTCTGTTGCAGGCCTGGGTCGAGGCGATGGGCGAGTACGGTCCAGGTGGACAGAGCCGCTGGACGGGGGGACACTGATGGCCGCGATCTTCACCCCGGGCCTGAAGGTCCAGGATCACACCATCCTCCAGAAGGACCGGCGCCTGCCGATGCGCGGAGAGGTCGCCGTCAAGGTCGGCGACACCGTCCGCTCCGACCAGGTCATCGCCCGCACCGAGCTGCCGGGCAAGGTCTACCCGGTCAACGTCGCCAACCAGCTGGGTGTCGATCCGGGGCAGCTCATGCCCTACATGCTCAAGAAGGTCGGCGACCGGGTGGAGGAGGGCGAGATCATCGCCCGCACGCCCGGCTTCTTCGGCTTCTTCAAGGCCGAGTCCAAGGCCATCGTCACCGGCACCATCGAGAGCATCTCCATCGTCACCGGCCAGGTCATCTACCAGGCGATGCCGGTGCCGGTCGAGGTCGACGCCTACATCAACGGCACCGTGGTCGAGGTCCACGAGGGCGAGGGCTGCGTGGTCCAGGCCGCCGCGACCCTGGTGCAGGGCATCTTCGGCCTGGGCGGCGAGGTCCAGGCCCCGCTGGCCATGCTGGCCACCCACCCCGACCAGCTCATCGAGGAGTCCGACATCGGCCCCCAGCACCGAGGCCAGATCCTGATCGGCGGCTCCTTCGTGACCATCGGGGCCCTTCGCCGCGCGGTCGAGCACGGCGTGGCCGGGCTGGTCACCGGCGGCTTCGACTACGACGAGATCAAGGAGCTGCTCGGCTACGAGGTCGGCGTGGCCATCACCGGCGGCGAGAAGCTCGGTCTCAGCTTGATCGTCACCGAGGGCTTCGGCCGCATCCCGATGGCCCCGGCCACCTTCGCGCTGTTGCAGAAGCGGGCTGGCCGCCGGGCCAGCATCAACGGCGCCACCCAGATCCGCGCCGGCGTCATCCGCCCCGAGGTGGTCGTCACCTACGACGACGAGGCCGTGCCGACCGAGAAGGTCACCCCGCCCGAGCCGAAGGGGCTCAGCATCGGCGACACCGTCCGCGGCATCCGAACCCCCTGGTTCGGACGCATCGGGACCGTGGTCAGCCTGCCGGTCGAGCCCGTGGTCCTGGAGACCGAGAGCAAGGCCCGGGTGATGGAGGTCGAGTTTCGCGACGGGGCCGATGGCCAGCCAGAGCGGGCCATGCTGCCCCGAAGCAACGTCGAGACCATCGAGCGAGAGCCCGCCTCCGCGCCGACAGCGGGTGTCGGCCGCTGATCGGGCTCAGGCCTTGCGGACCGCTATCTGGAAGGCGTCCCAGAGGCGATCGACCCGGTCCCGCTCGGTGTCCCACTGCGCTGCGTCGACGGTCTCGAGCTCGTCGTAGGCGCGGATGAAGTCCGCGCGCAGCTGGGCGATCTGCCGCAGGACCGGCTCCCGCCGGGCCTTCTCCTCGCTGTCGGCGGTCAGCGCCATCGCCTCGAGCTCAGCGACCCGGGTGTCGAGCTCGACCAGGGCCTGGGCCTTCTCGTGCCGGTACGCCTCGCGCAGGGCCTGGAAGTCGCCGTTGGCGCCCGCGATGGCCAGGTCGGCCTGAGCCTGGGCCTCGCGGGCCTCCTGGCTCAGCTCGGCTCGCGCGTCGGCGATCGTCTCGGTCGCGTCGGCCCGGGCCTCGACGATCTTCTCGCCAGCTTCGGTCTGAGCCTGGGTAGCCTCGCGCTGCAGCTCGGCAGCATTGTCCTGGTCGAGCTCGCAGCCGAGCAGGGCCAGCAGCAACAGGGTGTGCTTCATCAGAGACTCCTTGGTCCGGTGTGAGCTCGGGATTGAGCCCTCGTGTCGTGAACCGCTTGTACGGACCCTACCCAAAGCACACACCGTGCCAGCCCGTCAGGTCACGTATTTTCAACATCTTGAATGGTCCCACCCCACCCGTTCGCGGTCGAAGGCGTCAAACTGGCTAGATCGCAGCGCCAAAGTGATGGAGCGGTCGCCGCTGGACCGCTCAGGATCGGCCGATCAGTCGCCTCAGCGTCGGCGCGCTGATCTTCTGCAGGCGACGCCGGGCCTCGATCTCGCGCGGGCCCCCCGCGCCGCCGGACTTTCGCTCGTGGAAGAGCTCGACCAGGTACCAGGCGAAGGCGGCGCCATCGCCGGCCAGGGGCAGCGGCTGGCTGATCCGCTCGGCGTCCAGGGCGTCCTTGACCTCGTCCGTGTCGAGCTTGCCCGCCAGGAAGGCGTAGGGCAGCAGCCATCGCCCGACCGGCGACTGTTCATCCTCCTCGACCTGGTCGGCGAGCGGGCGCAGCTCCGGCGGGACCGGCCCGCCGTGGAAGGCCGCGCGAACCAGGGCGACCTCGCCGAGCCAGCGGGCGGCGAAGCTCCACGCGGCGGCGTCGGTGGGGCGGTGCGCGAGGTGGCGCCCGATCGACTCGTGGGCCCCCTGCTCGTCGCCTCCTCGCAGGAGGTAGACGGCGGCGGGCTGACCGTCGAGCAGCTCGGGGCGCGTCCCATCCAGGCGCTGGCCGACCAGCCGGTTCCAGGCCTCGTCCAGCTCGGGCGGCCAGTCGGGCTGCCGCGCGGCCAGCAGTGCGCTCAGCCGCGATGCCACCGAGCCGCGCCGCAGGGCCAGGCGCAGGCCCTGGATCGACTCTCGGAGGGCCTCGGGGCTGTCGCGGACCGCAGCCTCCAGGTCGAGCCGGGCGAGGGCCTGCTGGAAGCGCACCGCCGCGAGGTGAGGGCCCTGGAACAGCGGCAGATCATCGAAGTCGGACATCAGCGCTCCAACACATCCAGGCGGAGCATGGCGCCGGGTCGCCCTGCTTCGTCCCGCCAGGGACCGGCGCTCGGTATCAAGGAGACCGGCAGCTTCGCCAGTGCCCCCAGGCGAGGACCCGCGGCGGTCGAGCCCCCCATGTTGCGGGCCAACACCACCCCGCCGACCAGCCCGACCGTGCTGCCGGCCAGCGCGCCCACACCGACGTTGTCGATCTCGGGCGAGACGAGGACCCCGACCAGGGCCCCGGTCGCGGCGCCGGCGAGGCCGCTGCCGTGGACCACCCCCGTCTGGGCCCAGGAGGGCTCCCAGCCGGTGCCGGCGATGGCCGCGGTGGTGCCGATCAGCGCCAGGTCTCCCCCGATCAGGGCGGCGGCGACGACCGCCCCGCCGTCGCGCTCGCCCAGGTCCAGGATCTCGGCCGTCCAGCCCCCGTACCAGGTCCCCCACAGGCCCCCGCTGGCGGCCATCACCGCGGTCGGTGGGTCGAAGTCGGTCACGGTCGGGACGGCGAAGGCCGCCAGGCTGGTCAGCCCGAAGGCGGTCAGGCCGAAGCCGACGGCCTGCTGCTCGCTGGCGTTGGAGGTCGTGCCGTAGAGCCCCCAGCCCAGGGCCTGGTAGCCGGCCCAGACCTCGGTCAGGGCGAAGAAGAGGCCGTCGCCGCCGTCCAGGCGCCAGTGCGGCGCGACGGCGTAGCCGATGGCCTGACCGGCCAGTCCGCCGATCAGCATCGGGGCGACGACCAGCCGCGGCGGGTCGCTGGAGTCGAAGGCGAGGGGCACGCCGGCCCCCAGGGAGGTGCCCATGGCGAAGCCCGCCGCCTGCAGCGGGACGGTGCCACGCGAGTGGGGCAGCTGGGCCATGGCCAGGGTGGCCCCGTAGCCGCCGGCGAGGCCGATGCGCATCCCGCCCAAGACCAGCTCGCTGTCGGGCGAGTCCGAGAAGAGGAAGGGGGTCCAGGCGCCGAACCAGGCGGCGTGGCCCAGGTTGAGGACGACCTGCTCGGGAGCCGGCAGCTCGGCGATGTTGCCCCAGAGGGGGGCCGAGGCGGCGCCCAGGGCCAGCCCGAGCGCGAGCTCCATCCCCGCCTGCGCCTGTCGGTCCTCGACCCCGGCGAGGTTGGCGATCCCGGCCCCGGCCTGCCAGCCGACCGCCGTCCCGACGCCCAGGCCCAGCGACGAGGCGGTCGACGGCGCGTTGCGGGCCAGCAGCAGCCCGGTCCCCGATCCGATCAGGTTCCCCAGGGCCCCGGCGGCGGCGATGCGCTGGGGCTCGAGCTCGGCCCCCGGACGAATGACCAGCCGACCGGCCTCGACCCCGGTCCACAAGCCGACGGCACCGGTGCTGGTGACGAAGACCGCGCCCTCTTCGCTGATGGACCGCCCCGAGGTGAGGGGCAGGGCGAGGCCCACCCCGAGCAGGCCGCCGGCCAGCCCGACCGGCACGGCCGCCCCCGGATCGGCGCCCAGCGCGTAGGCGAGCAAGGCGCTGTCGACGGCCAGCGCGCCGCCGGCGTAGCCCACCACGATCATCCTCCCCTGGCCATGAAGGTAGGGCGCCGGCCCCTCCGCGGCCGACCGCCAGCCGTCGGGGGCTGCGGGCGGGGCCGGCGCCGGACCGACAGGCCCCGGCGCGACGGGAGGGGGAGGCGCAGGCGCCGCCAGGGCAGGAGGAGGAAGAGGCTCAGGAGGCGCCTCGGCAGGGGGAGGCGCGCCCTCTCCCGTCTCGTCGCCCCCCTGCTCCTCCTCTTCCTCTTCTTCTCCTTCGGTCGCTTCAGGTGGCACCTCGGCGTGGGTCTGGTCCTGGGCGAAGGCGCTGGCCAGGAGAATGACTGAGAGCATGGGACCTCCTGCTCCGAGTGTACGCCATTCCTCCGGGGAGGGCCCCGCGAGCCCGACTGTGCGATACTCGCGGCCGCTCCCCTGCCGAGGCTTCTGCGCGTGACCGCTCGCCTGCTCATCGCCGCCCTCCTGCTGATCTCGTCGGCCGCCCGCGCCGCCGCGCCAGCGACCGGGCTGGAGGTCAGCGCGCCGCCCTACAACGACGGGCTCAACCTGGACCTGAGCTGGACGCCGCCCGCGGACACCACCGGCCTGATGGTGCTGCGCTCCGACCAGGGCCCCGACGGCCCCTGGACCGTCGCCGCCGGGCCCCTGCCGGCGGGCGCCAGCAGCACCACCGACAAGGTCACCACCGACCCGCGCGGCTCTCCCCCCAAGGCCCTCTACTGGTACCGGCTGGTCAGCCTGGACAGCGACAGCCCCCTGCTCATCCTCGACGAAGAGGCCGAGGACGACGCCCCCGCCAAGGCCGCCTGGGCCGCCCAGCTCGCCGCCAGCCAGGGGGCCACCGCCTCGGTCGAGGGCCGGCCCCAGGCCGCCCTCTTCAACACCAGCCTGGGCCATATGCTGCTGCTCGGCCTGATCCTGGGCGTCGGCGGGCTGATGCTCTGGTTCACCGACCAGGCCCGCAAGGGCGCGCCGATGTTCATCCGGCGCATCCCCGGCATCGACGCCATCGAAGAGGGCATCGGCCGCGCCACCGAGATGGGCAAGCCCGTCCTCTACGTCCCGGGCATCGACGAGCTGCAGGACATCCAGACCATCGCCTCGATGCTGATCCTGGGACAGGTCAGCAAGACCGTGGCCGAGTACCAGACCGACATCATCGTCTCCTGCTGCATCCCGATGGTGCGCGAGGTCGCCGACGAGGTCGTCAAGGCCGGCTACTACCAGGCCGGCTACCCCGACGCCTACGACCCGCGGAACACCCGCTTCCTGTCCAGCGAGCAGTTCGCCTTCACCGCCGGCACCAACGGCATCATCCTGCGCGAGAAGCCAGCGACCAACATCTACCTGGGTCGCTTCTTCGCCGAGGCGCTGATCCTGGCCGAGACCGGCTACGTCAACCGCAGCATCCAGATCGCCGGCACCGCCGAGGCCACCCAGCTCCCCTTCTTCGTCGCCGCCTGCGACTACACCCTGATCGGTGAAGAGCTCTTCGCCGTCTCGGCCTACCTCAGCCGCGACCCGCGCCTCGTCAGCAGCCTGAAGGCCAGCGACTACGTCAAGGTCTTCCTGGTCGTCAGCCTCGTCGTCGGCACCGTCGCCATGAGCCTCGGCAGCGACATCGTGGTCCGCCTCTTCACCATCACGGGCGGCTGAGCATGAAGCGCTCCCTGCCGCTGATCATCACGTTCCTGATCGGGATGTTCATGATCGGCGAGTTCTTCATCCCCCACTACCGCTACCGGGTCTGGACGGCCGAGTTCCTGGAGTGGGGGCTGATCCTGGCCGCGGCGGCCTTCGTGCTCGGCTTCGTCAACCTGATCCAGGTCAACGCCCCCAAGGTGGCCCGCCGCGACGCGGACTGGGGCTACAAGCTGATCATGCTGGTCGTGATGATCGTGACCATGGTCGCCGGCTTCATCGCCGGCGAAGAGCGCAGCCGCGTCGACAACCTCTACAAGTGGGTCTACGACTTCGTCTTCGTGCCCCTCAACGCCACCATGTTCGCCCTGCTGGCCTTCTACATCTCCAGCGCCGCCTTCCGAGCCTTCCGCGCCCGCAACCTCGAAGCCGCCCTGCTGCTGGGTGCCGCCATCCTGGTGATGATCGCCCGCGTCCCGGCGGGCGAGAGCCTGCCGGTGGTCGGCGAGTACCTCCCCAAGGTCATGAACTGGATCATGGACGTGCCCAACATCGCCGCCCGCCGGGCCATCTTCATCGGCGCCGCCCTGGGCGCGGTCGCCACCGGCCTGCGCGTCATCCTGGGCCTCGAGCGCAGCCACCTGGGGGCCGACTGATGCTGGCACTGCTCCGCCGCTTCCAGGAGATGGACCGCCGCTGGGTCTTCCTCGGCATGGGGCTGGCCATCCTGATCCCCCTGCTCTTCCCGATCACGCTGGACTTCGAGGTCGACGAGCGGGTCCGGTCCCTCTACGACGCCGTCGAAGAGCTCCCCGCCGGCAGCACCGTCCTGATCAGCGCCGACTTCGACCCGGCCAGCCGGCCCGAGCTGGAGCCCTTCTACCGGGCCCACCTCGAGCACCTCTTCCGCAAGGACGTCAAGGTCGTGATGCTGTCCCTCTGGGACTACGCGCCGCCGCTGGTGGTGCCGATCCTCGACGAGGTCGCCGCCCGCCACGGCAAGGTCTATGGCACCGACTACGTCTTCCTCGGTTTCAAGCCGGGCAAGGAGCTGGCCATCAAGGCCATCGGCGAGAACATCCCCAAGACCTTCCCGACCGACAGCAAGGGCACGCCCACCGATCAGATCCCCGTCATGGTCGGCTACCGGCAGGCCAAGGACTTCCCCCTGCTGATCAGCATCAGCGCGGGCTTCCCGGGCACCCGTGAGTATGTCCTCCAGATCCAGGGCCAGTACGATCTGAAGATCGCCAGCGCCTGCACCGCCGTCTCGGCGCCGGACTACATCCCCTTCTACAAGGCCGGTCAGCTCGTCGGCCTGTCCGGCGGCATGCCCGGCAGCGCCCAGTACGAGAAGCTCGTCTACCCCCAGGGCCCGCCCGAGGGCGTGCGCCTGCTGGCCACCCAGGCCATCAACGTGCTCAACCTGGGGCACCTCTACATCATCGGCCTGATCGTCCTGGGCAACATCGCCTTCTTCCTGACCCGCCGGGCGGAGGCCACCGCCTGATGGACCCGACCACCCTGCTGACCTCCTTCGACATCGCCGGCGCCTGGGTGAGCATCTTCCTCACCGTCTGCATCCTCTCCTTCCTCTACGCCGACAACCCCGTCTACAAGCTGGCCGAGCACCTCTTCCTGGGTGTCTCGCTCGGCATCGGCATCGTCGAGATCTACTACGGCGTCTTCAAGCCCAACCTCGTCGACAAGCTGCTGGCCGGCAACCTGCTCTCGCTGATGCCCCTGCTGCTCTGCGCCTTCCTCTTCACCAAGGTCCTCAGCCCCAAGCTCGCCTGGCTGGCCCGCATCCCCATCGCCTTCGTGGTGGCCGCCTACGCCGGCGTCAAGCTCACCGGCGAGGCCAACGCCAACCTCATGACCCAAGTCGCGCAGACCATGCCCGATCTGTCCACCCTCTGGCAGGACCATGGCCTGTGGGACTGGTCCGCCGACGGCGCAGGTGTGATCTCGGGCGTGCTGCTGGTCTTGGGCCTCTGCGCCTGCCTGCTGCACTTCTACTTCAGCGCACCCCACGGCAAGGCCATGCGGGTCGTGTCACGCTTCGGGATCCTCGTCCTGATGCTCAGCTTCGGCGCAAGCTTCGGCTACACCGTCATGGGGCGGATCAGCCTGGCCATCGGGCGGGCGCAGGAGCTGCTGGGTCTGGACCGGCCCGCAGTTGAGGCCGCCCAGGTGCACCCGCAGGTCGCCAGCCTGGTCAGCATCATCGTGGTGGTCGGCGTGCTGTTCGCCTGGCGGCTGCGCGAGAAGCCCGCGCAGGGCTGAGCGGCGGCCGCGGGACGGTGCGCGGCTGAGAGGGGGCGAGGCTTGTCCCCGCGCGGGGACAGTGCCCGCTCGCGGCAGGTGGTGGCAGGGAGCGACGCGGTCGACGGCGATAGGCGGGTCTGCCTAAGGCCGAGGGCGTGGGGCGGTGGGGCGGTGCGAGGAGCGCGGTTCTGGCGAAGGGAGCGAGGGACGAGGGGGGCGTCGGCGGAGGGGGATTAGGCTGCGAGGAGGAGGGGGGATTAGGCTGCAGGGCGGGGTTAGGCAGGTCGGTCGAATTGGCGTTGAACAGAAGCCGCTTCGCGG
>DDSR01000434.1:0-16175 GCA_002343455.1 Deltaproteobacteria bacterium UBA2385
CCCCAACCCCCGCGTCCCCCATGTCGCCGAGGCGTCAGGGAGAAGCGTTGTCTCATGGTCCTGTGGAGGCGCCTCGACGCCAGGGGGACCTACCGTCCGGAGCGCCCGAGGTGGTGCTCGATGGAGCGGGCGTAGTACTTCAGGACCTCCTCGCCGTCCCGCTCCACGTGGAACGCCCCCGCTCGGTGGCTCAGCAGCCCGCGCCTCTCCAGGGCGAAGCCGGCCAGGGTCAGCACCATCTCGGCTTCGTTCTCGCCCTCGACCTCGTCCTCCAGGCCCGGGATCGTCGAGCGGGCCTCGTTCAAGCGGGGGAAGGCCAGGCCGAAGGCGAGCGAGGCGCCGGCGTCGCGCAGGGCGGCGAGGGTGCGGCGGATCCGCTCCAGGACGGCGCGGTCGCCGCGGTCCTCGTCCTGGAGCAGGGCGAGGCAGAACACCGGCACGGGGGTGGCGGGGATCTGCTCGGCGACGGACTCCAGCAGCCGCTCGGCGATCTCCTTGACCCGCAGGCGGCGCTCCTCTTCGGGGAGGCGGCAGACGGGATCTCCTCCGCAGAGGGTGGAGAGCAGCACGGGCGAGCCGACCGAGATGGCGGCGTAGCCGAGCTTGCGGTGCGAGCGTAGGGCGACCTTGACGAGGTTGGCGCCGATCAGCACCGGCAGGCGCAGGAGCAACTTCAGCGCGCTGGCGCCCTTGTCCAGCAGGGTCGGCCGTGCCTTGCGGCCCCCAGCCTCGGCCAGCAGGTGGCGATCCTCCAGCACCCGGTCGTAGTTGATGCCGACGGGGATGAAGGCGATCTCCCGCCCCGCGTTCTCCCGCTGCAGGCCGATCATGTAGTCCAGCAGGCCCGCCTTGGGGGGACGAAGCCGCCCGTCGCGGGAGAGGCCGCCCTCGATGAAGAAGCCGGTGACGCCGCCCTTGGCCAGGATGCGCTGGACGTAGCGCTCCAGCACCTTGTGGTAGAGGCGGTCCTTCTCGCCCCGGCGCACGAAGTAGCCGCCGAAGGCCCGGAACAGCGCGTCGAGCGGCCAGACCCGGGCCCACTCGCCGACGGCGTAGGAGAGGGCGACATGGCGCAGCAGCCCGTAGGTGAGGACGACGAAGTCGGCGTTGCTGCGGTGGTTGATGACGTAGACGGCGACGGCGCCCGGGGGGACCTGGGCCACGGCGCGGTCGACCTCGGCCCGGTCGAAGACGACCTCGTAGGCGAAGGTGCTGATCCCTCGCGCCAGCACCGCCGCCACCCGGTAGTAGGCGGTCAGGGAGAAGGCCGGGACGATCTCGTCGATGTAGAGCTCGACCCGGGGCCGCAGCACGGCCGGGGGCAGGCCCTGCTCTTCGGCGGAGGCCACCAGGGCGTGGTCGATCTCGCTGTCGAGCAGGAGCTGCTCGCGTAGCCAGGCCCGGTCAATGAAGCGGGCCGAGTCCAGGCGGATGTTGTGGCGGCGGGTGAAGGCCAGGGCGCCCTCGCGCAGCCGCCGCCGGGCCCCGGAGACCACCGCGTGGCGGACCAGCTCGTAGCCGGCCACGGCGCCGAGCACGGTCAGGGTCCAGCCGATGACGGTCTGCGGCACGCGCGGCTCCTCTGCCCGGGGGGACAGGATACAGCGGGCGCATGTCTGACTCCAGCCGCTCCCGTGACGCCCTGGCCGACCGGCAGGCCGTGCTGGCGGCGGTCGACGCCTTCTACGCGGCGCTGCAGGCGCTGGACCTCAAGGCGATGGGCGAGGTCTGGGCCCGGCGCGAGCAGGACATCTGCGTCCACCCCGGCTGGGAGATCCTGGAGGGCTGGCCGCTGATCCGCGAGAGCTGGCGGGCGATCTTCGCCAACACCGGCTTCATGCGGGCCTACGCCAGCGAGGTGCGGGTCGAGCTGATCGGCGACCTGGCGCGGGCCACCAACGTCGAGAACCTGATGACCGTGGCGGGCGCCCAGACCGCGCACAGCCAGATCGCCGCGACCAACCTGTTCCTGCGCACCGAGCAGGGCTGGCGGATGATCCTGCACCACGGCTCGCCGATGGCCCTGCGGCACAGCGTCGAAGAGGTCGATCCGGACGAGCCGGCCCACTGAGCCTCAGCCGCCGGCGGTCCGCAGGAAGCCTCGGATGCGAGGCAGGGCCGGGTCGGGCAGGTCGGGCCGGAAGCTGTGGTCGGTGGCGACGAAGACCACCAGGGCCTCGGGGAACTCCCGGCGGAAGCCGTTGACGTTGCAGGGCTCGTTGTCCAGGAACAGGGCCGGCTCGCCGAGCTCACGCAGCCGGGGCAGGGCGGCCATCTTCCAGGCCTCGTCGGTCATGCCGGCGTCGGGCTTGCAGAGCAGGTGGGCCTCGGGCAGCGGTGGGAAGCCCGCCCTCGCCAGGGCCAGGGCGCTGCCCTCGGCCATGCTCACGTCGCGGCCGGTCAGGTAGGCGATCTCCATCCCCGCGCGGTGCAGGGCCCGCACCAGGGGCACCGCCCCGGGCATCGGACGGTCGTGCAGGGTGTAGCTGCCGTCGAAGAAGCGCGCCTCCCAGAAGGCGCGGACCTCGGCCCGGCGGGCCTCGACCTGCTCGGCCGGCACTCCGGCGTTGCGCAGCGTGCGCGAGAGGGACCAGTCCTCGAAGTGCTCGACCTCGACCCCGGCGAGGGCGGTCCAGTCCCGGTGGCCGGCCAGCTCGTGCAGGATGCGGACCTGGCGCCAGCGGTTGTCGAAGAGGCAGCCATCGAGGTCCAGCACCGCCAGGTCGCCGCGGCGTGCCGTGGCGAGGATCCGGTCGAGCACGGCGTCCTGGTCGGGTGAGCGGAGGAGGGGGGCGTAGGGCATGGCCGGACGATATCCCCCTGGTGGAGGTGTGGATGAAGGAGGTCGCCGAGCCGTTGGCCCAGGCCCTGCGCGCGCTGGGCATGGATGCCGATCCCGAGATGGCCGGCACGCCCGAGGCGGTCGCCGCCATGTTGGCCGAGTTCCGGCCCGGTCCCCTGCCCGAGTGCGCCCCCCTGCCGACCGTGTCGCGTGACCTCGTCGTGCTGCGCGACCTGCCCTTCCACTCCCTCTGCGCCCACCACCTGCTGCCCTTCTTCGGCCACGCCACCATCGCCTACCTGCCCGACGAGCGGCTCGCCGGGCTGGGCTGGTTCCCCAAGCTGCTGGAGTCCCTCTCCCGCCGGCCCCAGCTCCAGGAGCGGCTCGCCGGCCAGCTCGCCGACGAGATCGTCCGCCAGCTCCGGCCTCAGGCCGTCGGGGTGCGCCTCGTCGCCCGTCAGCTGTGCGTCGAGATGCGCGGCGCCCGCAGCGCCGGCCAGTTCGAGGTGATCGTGCACCGGCCCTTCGCGTTCCCCGAGATCGCCTCCATGATACGCTGAGGGCGGCCGTGACCCTCCTCCCCCTCTCCCCGAAACCTTGTTGATCGTCGTAGACGTCCTCGCGCCGCTGCTGGTCATCCTGCTGATGGTCGCCGCAAATGCCCTCTACGTGGCCGCCGAGTTCGCGACGGTGGGCGCGCGTCGAAGCCGCGTCCAGGAGTCGGCCGAGTCGGGGCACAGCACAGCGGCCGCGCTCCTGCTCATCCTCAAGGATCCCAAGCAGCTCGACCACTACGTCGCCGGCTGCCAGATCGGCATCACGGTCAGCAGCCTGGTCGCCGGCGCCTTCGGGCAGGCGCAGCTCACCCCGCTGCTGAGCCCGCTGCTCGGGCCGGTTGGCGGCCAGGTCGCCGCGGTGATCGTGGTCCTGGTCCTGATCACCACGCTGCAGGTCGTGCTGGGCGAGCTGCTGCCCAAGACGGTGGCCCTGCGCTACCCCGAAGAGCTGGCCCTGGCGACGCTGCGGCCGATGCAGCTCAGCCTCTGGCTCTTTCGACCGCTGATCGCCCTCTTCAACGGTACGGCCTTCGCCCTGATGCGCCTGGTCCGGCTCGACACGCACCACAGCCACACCCATGTGCACTCGCCCGAGGAGCTCGAAGACCTCTACCGGGAGAGCGCCGCGGGCGGGCTGATCGACGCCAGCGAGCGGGACATGCTGGCCGGCGCGCTGAACGTGGACGAGCGCTGCGTGCGGGAGATCATGACCCCGCGCAACCGCCTCGTCTTCACCCCGGCCGCCGAGTCGGTCGGCGAGGCCCTGCCCCGCCTCGCCCTGACTCCGTTCTCGCGCTTCCCCGTCACCGGCGAGTCCGAAGACGACCTGGTGGGCATCGTCCACCTGCGGGCGGTCTTCGAGGCCGCCGAGCGGGATCCGAAGACGGCCGTCGGCGCCCTGATGCGGCCGCCCCTGGTGGTGGCCGAGATGATGACGGTGCCGATGCTCTGGCAGGCGCTGCGCGGCGCCCAGCACCACTGCGCCGTGGTCGTCAACGAGTACGGTTCGATCGCCGGCCTGGTCAGCCTGGAGGACGCGCTGGAGGAGATCTTCGGCGAGCTGCAGGACGAGTTCGACGCCGAGGAGGAGCCCATCGTGGTCAGCGACGGGCGGGTCGTGGTCCAGGGGGCGGTCCTGGTGGAGCAGCTCAACACCCGCTTCGACCTGGAGCTGCCCACCGACGCCGTGGACACGGTCAGCGGTCTGTTCTGGCACGAGCTGGGTCGACTGCCGATGGTCGGCGACGAGATCCGCTTCGAAGAGGACGGTCCGGTCCTGCGGGTGGACGCCATGGAGCACCGCGCCGTGCGCCGGGCCAGCTTCGACCTGCCCGAGGGGCAGGAATGATCGTCGACGTCCTGCTGCCAATCGGCGTGATCCTGCTGCTGGTCGCGGCCAACGGGCTCTTCGTCTCAGCGGAGTTCGCCCTGGTCAGCTCCCGCCGCAGCCGGCTGGAGCCCCTGGCCGAGGCGGGCAGCCGCTCGGCCCGCTGGCTGCTCGAACAGTTCGCCCGGCCGACCGGAAAGGACTCCTACATCGCCGTGGCCCAGCTCGGCATCACCCTGGCCAGCATCGGGCTGGGCATGTACGGCGAGCCGGCGGTGGCGGCCTGGCTGTACGGCCCCTTCGAAGCCTGGGGCCTGACCGAGGACGCCGCCCACACCATCGGCTTCGTCATCGCCCTCAGCGGCGTCACCTTCCTGCACGTCGTCTTCGGCGAGATGATCCCCAAGGCCCTGGCCTTGCAGGCTCCCGAGGCGGTCAGCGTCGCCGTGACCGGCTTCATGCGCGCCTTCGGCTTCGTGATGCGGCCCTTCGTCTGGTTCCTCAACACCCTGGCGATGAGCATGATGCGCCTGCTGGGTGTGCGGGACCCCAGCAAGACGGCGACCTTGTACACCAGCAAGGAGCTGGCCATCCTGACCGACGAGGTCGCCGAGAGCGGGCAGCTGGAGGCGGCTCAGCGCACGCTGATCCACAACATCCTGGAGCTCGAAGACCGGACAGTGGAGCAGCTGATGACCTCGCGCAGTCGGCTGACCGCGCTCGAGGTCGACATCTCGGCCGAAGAGCTCAGCCGCCACATCGCTGGCAACCCGCTCAGCCGCTACCCTGTCTACGAGGGCAACCTGGACCTGGTGATCGGGGTGCTGCACGTCAAGGACTACATCCGCGCGCGGGCCAAGCGCCGCCCCCTCGATCTGCGCTCCTTGATCCGCGAGCTGCCCAGCGTCTCGGCGACCACCACCGCCGACGAGCTGCTGGCAGTCTTCAAGCGCTCCCGGGTCCACGCCGCGCTGGTGGTCGACGAGTTCGGGGGCACGCTCGGGTTTGTGACGATGAACGATCTGATCGCCGAGGTGATCGACGACGGCAGCCCGGACGACGCCGACCGGATCCGGACCCGGGAGGACGGAAGCTACAGCCTGGACGGCGAGGTCACGCTGGCCGAGCTGGAGGAGGACTACCAGGTCGTCCTGGAGCACGGCGATGTGGTCACCGTGGCCGGTCTCTTCCTCTCGCATCACGGCACGCTGCCCAAGGTCGGGGCGATCGTCCGGGTCGGCGAGCACACGCTCAGCGTCGAAGAGATGCAGGGCTTGAAGATCACCCGCCTGCGGCTGGCTCGCACGACAAGCTGAGGCCGACCCCCTCTCTCACCTGGAGCCCCCCATGGCCGAGACCGAAGCCGAGAAGCCCGTCATCCCCCCCGAACAGAGCACCAGCCGCCCCGGTCGGACCTGCATCGACGGGGTGGAGCACCCCTTCACCACGACCGCGGCCACCGTTCACCTCCGCGACGCCGAGGGCAAGGAGCGGGCCCGACTGTTCACGATCAGCCATGTGCTGGACGGGGTCGAGGATCCGGCCTCCCGCCCGGTGACCTTCTGCTTCAACGGCGGGCCCGGCAGCTCCTCGGTCTGGCTGCACTACGGCGCCTTCGGGCCCTGGCGGGTGGACATGCCGGATCTGCAGGCCGCCCCGCCGCCGCCGCTGCGGATGGTGGACAACGCCCACGGGCTGCTGGACAAGACCGACCTGGTCTTCATCGACCCGGTGGGGACGGGCTTCTCCCGGCCCCTGGGCGAGGAGAAGGCCGAGGCCTTTCACAGCATCGACGGCGACATCGAGAGCGTCGGCGAGCTGATCCGCCGCTGGCTGGACCGCAACGGCCGCTGGGCCTCGCCCCGCTACCTGGCCGGCGAGAGCTACGGCACGACCCGGGCGGCCGGGCTGGCTGGCTGGCTGCAGGAGCGCGGGGTGGCCCTGAACGGGGTGATCCTGGTCAGCCTGGCGACCGACTTCCAGAACTTCGTCTTCGAGCCGGGAAACGACCTGCCGCACATCCTCTACCTGCCCGGCTACGCGGCCACGGCGGCCTACCATGGGCGGCTCGACCCCGCGCCGGCCGATCTGGAGAGCTTCCTGGCGGAGGTCGAGCGCTTCGCCATCGAGGAGTACGCGCCTGCGCTGCTGCTCGGCGCCCGCCTGCCCCCCGCTCGCCGGGACGCCCTGGCCGCCACCCTCGCCCGCTACACGGGCCTGCCGGCCTCCCAGATCGCCCGGCGTCGCCTGCGCATCCCCTACTCCTGGTTCATGCGCTCCGTGCTGGGCGAGGGGGAGCGGACCGTCGGGCGCCTGGACGCGCGCTACACCGGACCGGACCTGGACCCCTACGGGCAGGAGATGACGAGGGATCCCTCCTACGACGCCGCGCTGGGCGCCTTCACCGCCGCCGTCAACGACGATCTGCGCCGACGCCTGGGCTGGGAGGAGGAGGCGCCATACGAGGTGCTCTCCCGCAAGGTGAACCAGGGCTGGAGGTGGGAGCGGGGCGGCCGCAAGGGCTTCCCCAGCACCACCGGTGAGCTGCGCGCGGCGATGATCGCCAACCCGCACCTGCGGGTGCTGATCTGCAACGGGCTGTACGACCTGGCGACGCCTCTGTTCGCGGCCCGGCACAGCGTCGAGCACCTGCTGCTGCCGGACGAGGATCGGGCCCGAGTCCAGGTCTGCGCCTACCCGGCGGGGCACATGATGTACTTCCACCCGCCCTCGCTGCGGGCCTTGAAGGCGGACATCGCGGGGTTCATCCGGTGAGCCTGCTGGCGCTGGTGCTGGCCGGGTCGCTTGCGGCCCTCGCCTCGCCCGCCGATGTGCTCGACCGGGCCTCCCTGGCGGCCTTGGAGGGCGAGGGCTACTCCTTCGAGGGCCGGGTGCCCGCCTGGGACTCGCTGAGCGAGCTGCTGGCGGCCGACATCGAGGCGGTGATCGCCACCGTGGACCGCCCGCTGGTGCGCGAGCACGCCGAGGCGAAGCGCTGGCCGGCGGGCAACGTCGGGCGGGCCTTTGACACGCGCTGGCTGCGCTCCGAGCTGGCCTTCTTCCAGCTCGCCGGCATCATCGACCGGGCCGACCGCCGGGACATCGTGGGGGGCTGCGGCGAGCTGCGGCTGATCTACCGCCTCGCCTACCGCCAGCCGCGGGAGGAGGGCGGCAGCGTCGGCTCCCGCCTCCCCCTGACGCTCAACGTGGTGATGGGCCGCCCGGAGCCCTGCGCCGCGAGCTGGGCCGATCCGCTGGCCGCGCCGCTGCGCCTGCTGCGGGTGGAGGTCAACGCCCAGGTGGTGCGCTTCCCCTCGGGGGTGGAGACGGAGTTTGGCGGGCAGGCGGCCTACCTGCTGGCGGTCTACGCCCCCGTGGACGGGGTCTGGCAGCGACAGGCCCTGGAGAACACGCCGGACGTGGAGCGGCTGCGGGCCGATCCGGAGGAGCGCGCGCGGCTGCTGGCCTGGATGGCGGGGCACCTGGAGGAGATCGACCTGGGCGCCTACCGGATCCCCGAGGGGTTCCTGGCGACCCGCGCCGTCTCCTGGTCGACGCTTGGGACCAACCGTACGATCAACAAGCCCTTCACCCGACTGTTCGCGGACACCGTGCTCCCGGCGATCCCCTCGGATCTGCGGCTGATCGCCTCTCCCGCTGGCCTGCTGGAGCGGCTTGACGACGGCAGCTGCCAGGGCTGTCACCAGGCGGGTGCGATGGCCGGCTTCCACCTCCTGGGCGAGGACGATCCGGCGCTGGCTGGGGTGACCAACCGCCTCAACCTGCCCCTCTCGCCGCACGGACAGGCCGAGCAGGGGCGTCGCGCGGCCTATGTCTCGGCCCTCCTCGCCGGCCAGGAGCCCGACCGCTTCCGCCCGCACTCCTTGCAGGGCCACTCGGGCACCAACCCGCCCTGCCTGCCCCCCGCGCAGAGCGCCTTCGTCGCGAGTGCCGCCTGGGGCTGCGCCGATCCCGCCGAGACGTGCACGGTCCTGGTGAAAGAGGAGGGCCTCTCGGTGCCCTTCGGACAGTGCCTGCCGGCCCAGGAGGCGCTCACGGCGGGCCTCTCCTGCCGCGGAGGGCAGATCCAGACGGGAGCGGACGGCTACCAGGACCGCTTCGTCCAGGCGGAACTGTACGCGCTCCCCGAAGACAAACGTTTCTCGGCCACGTCCTACAACTGCCGTCCGACGGTGATCGGCGTGCCCCTGGGCCGCACCTATCGCAGCTGCACCAAGGCCGAGCGCGCGCTGGAGGGCGTGCTGCGCGAGGACGGCAAGGTGGCCGAGGAGATCTGCGCGGTGGTCGGCGGCAGCGCCTTCGATCGCTGCGTCGAGGGCGACTTCCACGACTGCCTGGACGGCATCGTCGCCCGCGGGATGGTCGACAGCTGCCACGCCGGGCGCTCCTGCCGCGAGGACTACGCCTGCCAGGCCCTGCCCTGGCAGCTCCCGGGCATGCCCGCGCAGGCGCGGGTGCTGGCCGAGGCTGGGGTGGGCTTCTGCACGCCGACGTACTTCTTGTTCCAGCTCCGGCTGGACGGGCACCCGGTGCCTTGATCTCCTGCGTGGCGAGGGCCTCGTCCTGGGATACCCCCCGAAGGATGTACTCTTCGCGCGCGCTGCTCCTCGCCCTGGCCTGCTTGAATCCGCTGGGCTGTGGGGCGGGCCCGTCGTCCTCGGACAAGGCGTCGGCCCCGATCGCGGTCGAGCTGGCCCCGATCGAGACCGGCGCGATCCAAGACCTGCGCGCCTTCAGCGGCAGCCTGGAGCCCTCCCAGCGCGTGGTGGTCGCCTCTCCGGGCGGCGGGCGCGTCGAGGCCCTCAAGGTGCAGCTCGCCGAGGTGGTCGAGCGCGGCCAGGTGGTCGCCGAGCTGGACGACGCCACCCTCGCCCAGGGCCTGCGCGAGGCCGAGGCCCAGCTCGCCCAGGCCCGGGCCGCCAGCGTAGAGGCCGAGAGCGCGGTCGAGGTGGCCGGTCGGGAGTGGGAGCGGGCCCAGGCCCTGCACGCCAAGGGGGTGATCTCCGACGCCGAGCTGGACGAGGACCGGGTGCGGCACCTGCAAGCGCAGGCCCAGGTGGCGATGGCCAAGGCCGAGGTCCAGGCCGAGGCGGCCCGCCTGGAGCTGGCGCGTATCGGCCTGCGGGACACGAAGCTGGAAGCCCGCTGGGAGGGCGGGCCAGACCGGCTGGTGGTGGCCGAGCGCTTCGTGCAGGGCGGCGACACGGTCGGCTCCGACGCCCCGATCGTGGCCCTGGTGGGCCTGGACCCGCTCTTGGGGGTGATCTCGGTCAGCGAGCAGGAGTACGGGCGGCTGGCGGTCGGGCAGGAGGTATCGCTCTCGGCCGAGGCCTGGCCGGGCGAGGTCTTCCCGGCGAAGGTCGCCCGCATCGCCCCGGTCTTCGACGAACGATCCCGGCAGGCCCGGGTCGAGCTGCAGGTCGACAACGCCGACGGCCGCTTGAAGCCGGGCATGTTCGTGCGGGCCACTGTCGGCCTCGACCGGCAGGAGCAGGCCCGGATCGTCCCGGCCGAGGCCCTCACCAGCCGCGAGGGGCAGGACGGCGTCTTCCTCTACGACGAAGCGCAGGGGCAGGTGCGTTGGGTGCCCGTGACCGCCGGCGTGAGGGAGGGGGACCGGATCGCCGTCAGTGGGGAGGGCCTCAGCGGGAGGGTCGTGACCCTGGGGCTGGAGCGGCTGGCGGATGGTTCGCCGGTCCGGCCCGCCCCTTCGCCCCCGGCGTCAGGCGAGTGAGCCTCCCCCGCTTCAGCGTGCGCCGCCCGGTGCTCACCAGCATGGTGACCTGCATGGTGGTGCTGATCGGGATGATCTCGCTCCAGCGCCTGCAGATCGATCTGCTGCCCAGCCTGGAGCTGCCGACGGTCAGCGTCAGCACCGACTTCCCGGGGGCCAGCCCCGAGGTGATGGAGCAGACGATCACCCAGGTGATCGAGGAGATCATGGCCACCGTGCCGGGGGTCGAGGAGATCAGCAGCACCTCCTCGACCGGGGACAGCCGGGTGCGGGTGCGCTTCGGCTGGGGCAGCGACGTCGACGCCGCCGCCGCCTCGGTGCGCGCGACCCTGGACGACGAGATCAACGAGCTGCCCGACGACATCGTGCGGCCGCGGGTGCGCTCTTTCGACGTGGGCAGCTTCCCGGTCGTCTTGTTGGGCGTGGCCTCGACGATGGATCCGGTCGACCTGACACAGATCGTCGAGGACCAGATCCGCTACCGGATGGGTCGCGTGGCCGGGGTGGCCCAGGTGGACCTCTGGGGAGGCTTCAACCGCGAGATCCGCGTCGAGCTGGACCCGGGCCGCCTGGCCGCCCAGCGGCTGGCCTTCGACGAGGTGGTGCAGGCGCTGGAAGCCGCCAACATGGACCTCCCGGCCGGCAGCATCCAGCAGGACCGCTTCGAGGTGACCCTGCGGGCGCCAGCCCAGTTCACGAACCTGGAGCAGATCCGCCGGACCGTGGTCGGCGAGCGCGGCGGGGCCGAGATCCGCCTGGAGCAGGTGGGCGAGGTCCTGGACACCTACGAGCGCAGCACGGAGGTCGAGCGCATCAACGGCGAGCCGGGCATCCGGGTGGCGATCCGCAAGCAGCCCCAGGCCAACACGGTCGAGGTGGTGCGCGGGGTTCTGGAGGAGGTCGAGCGCATCAACAAGGCCTTCCCGCAGCTTCGGGTGGTGGCCGTGATGAACCAGGGCAACTTCATCGAGCGCAGCATCTCCAATGTGGCCAGATCTGTGCTGCTGGGCGGCGGGCTGGCGGTGCTGGTGCTGCTGGTCTTCCTGCGCAACCTGCGCAGCACGGCGGTCGTCGGGCTGGCCATCCCGATCTCGGTCGTGGCCACGCTGGCCCTGATGTACTTCAGCGGCCTGACCCTCAACCTGATGACCCTGGGCGGGCTGGCCCTGGGGGTCGGGATGATGGTGGACAGCTCCATCGTCGTGCTGGAGAACATCTTCCGGCGGCGCTCCGAGCTGGGCGAGTCCGCCGAGGTCGCCGCGGTCGAGGGGGCGGACGAGGTGGCCTCGGCCATCGTCGCCAGCACGATCACCACCCTGGTGATCTTCCTCCCCCTGGTCTTCGTGCGGGGCGTGACCGGCCTGCTCTTCCAGGACCTCGCGATCGTCATCGTCCTGGCGCTGCTGGCCTCGCTGCTGGTCTCGCTCAGCCTGGTGCCGGTGCTGGCCTCTCGCCTGCTCCTGGACGAGCCTCCGGCACCTCGCCCGGGCCTCGTCCAGCGAGCAAGCGAGCGCAGCGCGGCCGCCCTGGTCCGGCTGGAAGAGGGCTACACGCGGCTGTTGAGCCGGGTGCTCACCCGACGCTGGACGACGGTGGGCTTCGCCGCCGCCCTGCTGGCCGCCTCGACGTTGCTGGTCCCGCTGATCGGCTCGGAGTTCATGCCGCCCAGCGACGAGGGCGAGGTGCGCATCGCCGGCGAGATGGAGCCCGGCACCCGGTTGGACCTGGTCGACCGCCAGACCCAGCGCATGGAGGAGATCGTCTTCCCTGCCGTGCCCGAGGTGGTCGCCTCGATCGTCAGCGTCGAGGACGGGCAGGGCGAGATCCGGCTGAACCTGACGCCGGCCTCGGAGCGCAGCCGCTCCAACACCGAGATCGCCGCCGCGCTGCGCACCCTGCTGGAAGGGAAGATCCCCGGGATGGATGTGCGGGTCCGGGCACCGCAAGGACAGTTCCTGCTGGAGCGGGTGCTGGGGGCCGAGGAGGGCCTGCCCATCGAGATCCGCGGCTACGAGCTGTCTGTACTCGACACGCTGGCCGAGCAGGTGGCGGAGCGGGTGGCCGCGGTCGAGGGGGTCACCGATGTGGATCTCAGCCGGCAGGTGGGCCTGCCGCAGCAGGAGCTGCAGGTGGACCGCGACAAGGCCGCCGATCTGGGGCTGCGGGCGCAGGACCTGACCCGGCTGCTGCAGTCGGCGATGGCCGGCACCGACGCGGGCGAGTACCGCGTCGGCGCCGAGAGCTACCGGATCTTCGTCCAGCTCGCGGGAGCGCATGAGCGCAGCCTGGACGAGGTGCTGGACCTGACGATCCGCACCCCCGCCGGCGACCTCGTACCGCTGCGGGCGGCGGTCGACACCGAAGCCACCCGCGGCCCGCAGCAGATCGACCGCAAGGACCAGCAGCGCATCGTGACGGTCTCGGCCAACATCGCCGGTCGGGACGCGGGCTCGGTGGCCGAGGATGTGCAGGAGGTGCTCGACGAGCTGCCGCGGCCCGAGGGCTACGATGTACGCATCGCAGGCAGCTTCGCCGAGCAGCAGCGCGCCTCGCAGGACTTCGCCGTCTCCCTGCTGCTGGCCATCCTGCTGGTCTACATGGTCCTGGCCTCGCAGTACGAGTCCTTGCGCAGCCCGCTGGTGGTGATGCTCTCGGTGCCGGCCGCGTCGATCGGCGTGTTCCTGACGCTCTTCCTGACCGGGACGACGTTCAATGTCCAGTCGTACATCGGCTGCATCATGCTGGGCGGCATCGTGGTCAACAACGCGATCCTGCTGGTCGACCAGGCCGGGCGGCTGCGAGAGGAGGGGTACAGCACCCAAGAGGCCGTCCAGGAGGCGGGGAGGCGGCGGCTGCGGCCGATCTTGATGACCACGCTGACGACCATCCTGGGGTTGGTGCCGCTGGCGCTGGGCATCGGCGAGGGGGCGGATGCGCAGGCGCCGTTGGCCCGGGCGGTGATCGGTGGGCTGAGCGGGTCGACGTTGATCACGTTGGTGCTGATCCCGGCGGTGTACTCGTTGATGCATCCGGGGGAGGGGGCGGAAGCGTCAGGCTGACCGAGGCTTGGGACCGGGGCTTGGAGTCACGCTCGGCCGGAATTGGAATTGTAACGACCTGACTCCTCAACCGATTGAGGGTGGTGCCTGAACCGGGCTGGTGGGCGGTTAGCTCTTCAAGGACCCCCAGCCGAAGGCCCAGCCATGAGCGCAGTCCAGGACCTCCTCGACCGATTGCCCGGCACCGAGCTCCCGGAGGCCGCCCTCGGCAGCCGCGCCTGGTTCCCTGATCTGCAGGCCCGCGTCTACCTCAACCACGCCGCCGTCTCGCCCCCCTCCTCGCTGGTCCGGGCGGCGATCGCGGCGATGCTCGACGACTACGCCACCCGCGGGGTCGGCGCGGTCATGGACGCCGTCGCCCAGCGTGAGCGGCTGCGGGCCCAGCTCGCCGGGCTGGTCGGCGCCCACCCCGCCGACATCGGCCTGCTGCCCAACACCACCCACGGCGTGCTGGCGATCGCCCACGGCCTGGACTGGAAGCGGGGCGATCGGGTCCTCTGCTTCGAGGGCGAGTTCCCGACCAATGTGGTGCCCTGGCAGCGGGCTGCCGAGACCTACGGGCTGGAGCTGGTCTTCGAGAGCCTGGACGACTTCGGCAGCGACATGGCCCGGACCCTGGAGCGGGTCGAGGCCCAGCTCCGCATCGGACTACGGCTGGTCGCGGTCAGCGCGGTGCAGTTCCGCGACGGCCTGGCCATGCCCCTGGCCGAGCTGGTCGCGCTCTGCCACAACCACGGCGCCGAGCTGTTCGTCGACGCCATCCAGGCCGTCGGCATCGTGCCCCTGGACCTGCGCGGCTGGGGCATCGACTACCTCTCCTGCGGCAGCCACAAGTGGCTGATGGGCACCGAGGGCTGCGGCTTCCTGGCCGTACACCCCGACCGGGTCGCGGCGCTGCGGCCTCGGCTCGCCGGCTGGCTCTCGGTCGAGGACCCGCTGGACTTCCTCTTCGCCGGCGTCGAGTCGATGCACTACCGCAAGCCGGTGCGGCAGCGGGCGGACTTCGTGGAGGTCGGCGCGCCCAACGCGCTGGGCTTCGCCGCCCTGGAGGCCGGGCTGGCGCCGCTGCTGGACCTCGGCCCCGAGGCCATCCTGGCCCACGTTCAGGCCATCCACGACGCGCTGGAGGGGCCCCTGGTGGAGCGAGGCCTGCGCAGCCTGCGCGCGGGTGAGGCCGCCGCTCGCTCGGGCATCCTCGCCTTCTGGCCGCCCGAGGACATCGACCTGCCGCGCTTGCTGGCCGCCCTCGCCGAGGAGGGCGTCAGCGCCTCGATCCCCGACGGCCGGCTGCGCCTCTCGCCCCACTGGTGCAACAGCCTCGACCAGGTCCCCGCGGTGCTGGAGGCGATGGATCGGGCCCTCGCCCGGCAGCGCCGGTGAGCGCCGACGCGGTCACGATGCTCTGGGCGGCGGTGCAGGCCGTGCAGGTGCTGCTGTGGACCTTCACCTTCGTGCGCACCCTGCGGGCGTCGACCGCCGAGCGCCTGCCGGTGCTGCTGGCCGCTGTGCCGGCCATGTACGGGACGCTGGTCTTCTCGGTCTACGTGGAGACCTGGGTCCTGGGCCACCCCGCGGACTGGAGCCCCCGCCCGGGCGCCCTGGAGGCCACCTGGCAGCCCTGGTGGGGGCCGCTGGCCGGCGGCGCGCCGATCGCGCTGGGCATGGGCCTGTACGCCCTGAAGCTGGTGCCCACCCGGAGCTGGACGACGGCCGCGGCGGTGGCCGGGCTGGCCAGCGCGGCGGCGGGCATCCTGGCCCTGGCGCTGCTGAACTGAGCGCTCAGCTCCGCAGCTCGTAGACGTTGATGGTGCGGTTGCCCTGGATGGGGATCCGGCCCAGCAGGCCGCAGCGCGAGCGGAGCTGGTTGGCGCCGACCTCGGTCAGCAGCACGCGGCCGCGGTGGGCGGAGAGGTTCATCATCCAGCGCGCCAGGTAGAAGGGGCCGGCCAGCTCCCAGCCTTCGGCGGGGCGCTCGGTGTCGGGGGCGATGCGGGCGACGCCGGGGCAGAGGCCGCCGGAGAGGCGGTAGCCGGCCTGCAGGGTGGCCTTCTGCATCGCGTCGGCGGTGGCGACGGCGCGGTTGATGGCGTCGCGGAGGCCGGCGCGGGCGGGCCAGACGACCAGCATGGAGCCGTCGGTGCGCTCCCAGACCTCGCCCCCGGCCTCACCAGCGAGGCGGGCCCATTCTTTGACGAGGATGGGCGAGGCGATGCGCGGCGAGGCGATCGAGCGCGGCGGCGGCGAGGCCTCCACGGCGAGCACCACCAGGGCGGTGGGGGGGGCGCCACGGCCGGCGTGCGGCGCGGGGGCCGGGGGNNCGGGCGGCGGCGGCGGAGGCGTCGACGACATTCTTCAGGTAGGAGGCGAGGTCGTTGTTGGTGGCGCGGTGGCCCTCGCGGACGCGCACGGCGGTCAGCGCCTCCAGCATCTCCTCGGCGCTCTGGAAGCGGTCCTCGGGCTTGCGGGCCAGGGCGCGCAGCAGCCAGCCTTCAAGGTCCTCGCTGATCTCGGAGCGGGCCGCGCGGGGGCTGGGCACCTCGGCCCGGCGGACCCGCTCCAGGGTCTTGTCGCGGGTGGCGGCCTTGAAGAGGCGCTTGCCGGTGAGGGCCTCGTAGACGACGATCGCGAGGCTGAAGAGGTCGGTGCGGGCGTCCAGGGGGCGGCCCTCGACCTGCTCGGGGGCCATGTAGGCGTA
>DDSR01000434.1:16194-22475 GCA_002343455.1 Deltaproteobacteria bacterium UBA2385
CCGAAGTCGGTCAGCTTGACCTCGCCCGAGTAGGAGAGGAGCACGTTCTGCGGGCTGATGTCGCAGTGCACGATGCCCAGGGGCTGGCCCTCGTCGCCGGTGCGGGAGTGGGCGAAGGTCAGGGCCTTGAGCAGCTCGGCGGCGATCAGCAGGCCCAGGGCCATCGGGAAGGGGCCCTGGTTGCGGGCGCGCACCAGCAGGCGGGCGAGGTCCAGCCCGTGCACGTACTCCATGGCGATGAAGTACTCGTTGCCCAGGCGCGAGTAGTCGAAGACCTGCACGATGTTGGTGTGCAGCAGGCGCGAGGTGATGCGGGCCTCGTCCTGGAAGAGCTGGATGAACTCCTGGTCCAGGGCCAGCTCGGGGAGGATCTTCTTGATGACGACGATCTTCTCGAAGCCGGCGATGCCGTGCTTGCGCGCGCGGTGGACCTCGGCCATCCCGCCGACGGCGATCTTCTCCAGCAGCTCGTATTCCCCGAAGACCTCTGGCACGGTGCGCTCCCGCCGGGCCCCGTATCCAGTCCGGAGGGGATACGCGGGGGGCATGTCGCGCCTCGCCGAGCTGGTCGCTGTGGTCGCCCGCCTGCGCGGGAGCGAGGGCTGTCCCTGGGATCGGGCGCAGGACTTCTCCACCATGCGGCCCTACCTGTTGGAGGAGGTCTACGAGCTGCTGGAGGCGATGGACCGCGTCGGGGCCGAGGGCGAGGCCGCCGCCCCAGCGCTTCGCGAGGAGCTGGGTGACCTGCTCTTCGTGGTGCTGCTGCTGGCCCGGGTGGGCGAGGACGCCGGCTGGTTCAGCGCCGAGGACGCCGCCGAGGGCATCGCCGCGAAGATGGTGCTGCGGCACCCGCACGTCTTCGGGGGGGAGGCCGAGGCGGGCCTGTCGCCGGGCTCGATCGCCGCCTGGGAGTCGCGCAAGGCCCGCTTGGGGCCCGACGGCCAGCCCCGCTCGCGCCTCGCGGGGGTGCCGGCGACGCTGCCGGGCCTGCTGCGCAGCCATCGCCAGGGCGAGAAGGCGGCGGCGGTCGGCTTCGACTGGCCCGACCACGCCGCGGTGCTGGCCAAGGTCTACGAAGAGCTGGGCGAGCTGGAGCAGGCGATCGCCGAGCACTCTCCTCGGCGCGGGCCTGCGGTGGCCGAGACCGGGATGCCCTCGGCTCACCCCCAGGTCGAGCACGAGCTGGGTGATGTGCTGATGGCCCTGGCCAGCCTGGGCCGCCACCTGGGGGCCCCGCCCGAGGCCGCGCTGCGGCGGGCCAACGACCGCTTCCAGGCGCGCTTCGAGGGCATGGAGCGCCTCGCCCGGGCGCAGGGCCTCTCCCTCGACCAGCTCGACGATGAGGGCCTCGACCGCCTCTGGGTCCAAAGCAAGCAGGCCTCTCCCTGATGTTCGCGCGCCTCCTCCTCCTCTTCACCGTCGTCCCCGCCGTGGAGCTGTACCTGCTGATCCTCATCGGGCAGTGGCTGGGCGCCTTGGAGACCGTGCTGATCATCCTGGTGACGGGCAGCGTGGGCGCGGTCCTGGCCAAGCGCGAGGGCCTGGGCGTCATTCGCCGCCTGCAGGAGGAGGCCCGCACCGGCCTCCCGCCCGGCGACCGCATCGTCGAGGGCCTGCTTGTCCTGGTCGGCGGGGTGCTGCTGATCACCCCCGGGGTGCTCACCGACCTGACCGGCTTCCTGCTGATCATGCCCTGGTCGCGGCGCTGGCTGGCGCCGCGGGTCAAGGCCCGGGTGATGCGCTGGCTGACCTCGCCTCACCCCGGGGCGACCGAGTCCTGGTCGGGCAGCGTGACCTTCGGCTCGCCGCAGATCGTGCGGGAGCGCGAGCCGCTGAGGCGCCCCGACGAGGGCTTCTCGCACCCGGTGCCCGATCCCGAGGATTGATCCCGAGGACTGAGCGCTACAGGTAGCCGTTCTCGGTCATGTAGATGCAGTCGGCGTTGCAGTACCCGCCCGTGCCGAAGTCGATGCAGTCGAAGCCCCGCGGGCAGGCGTCCGCCTGGTTGGGGTTGCAGGACATCAGGCAGAAGTCGGCGTGGCAGATCTTGCCGTAGCCGGGGACGTTGCTGCAGGTGTAGCCGTCGTCGCAGTCGCCCGAATTGTTGCAGGTGTCCCCCTGGTAGAAGAAACACTCGCCGCTGCCGCACTGGTTGTTCGTGGCGGTCACATCGCAGCTCTTGCAGTGCTCGCGCGTGTCGTCGTAGCACTCGCCGGTGTCGGTGTTGCAGTACTGGCCGTAGGCGCAGTCCAGCTCGGTGTCGCGGCAGGATGAGCCCACGCAGGTGTTGGAGACGGCGTCGCAGACGTCGCCCGACAGGCAGTCGCCGTCCTCGCGGCAGCCGTCGACGCAGGCGTAGTTCTGCTGGTCGCAGTAGCTCTCGAAGGGGCACTCCGCCGAGGTCGTGCACTGCACGTCGATGCATTGCTCGGCGATGCACTGCAGGTCGTTGGGGCAGTCCTCGGCTGAGGCGCAGGCGCCGCCAGGCTCGGTGTCCTTCGCCGAGGAGGAGCAGCCGGCCAGCAGCGAGGCCAGGATCAGGGCGCGAAGAGGGCTCACTCGGTACCTCCACCGGTGCAGAAGCCGGTCGGGTCGCCGCCGCCGTAGTCGTAGGTCACGGTGACGAGGCTGTTGGGCGGGGGGAGGAAGGCGCGGTCGAACACGATCTTGCCGACCATGTCGCTGCCTTCGCCCTCGGTGTCGTAGGTCCACTCCCCGGCGTCGCAGGCGACCTCGCGGTCGTCGACCGTGACGTAGAGGCTGGCCGGGTCCGGCAGGCGGGTCAGGTAGAAGGTGTCCCGCAGGCGGGAGGCGCGCAGCGAGAGGTCGGTGAGGATGTCGGCGAAGTCGTCGGCGCAGATGTTGCCGGTGAGGCCGTCGGTCTCGGCGGCGACGTCGAGGTAGCGGGAGCCGCGGGTGGCGCCGCTGGCGATCTGCTGGGCGGAGCAGTCGGCGGTGTCCTTGACCACCAGGGCCGAGGCGTTGACGGCCGAGCGGTCGTCCAGGCCCTTCAGCTCGCGGAAGGTGTTGACGTAGTCGCTGACCCCGAGGGGCGAGGTGTCCTGCTCGTCGCTGACGAAGATGAGCGAGAGCATCGCGCTGCCGCGCAGGAAGGCGAGGTTCTCCTCGGTGGAGAGGGGCGGGGTCAGGGCCAGGTAGGCGCTCTCCAGGCCCATCTCGTAGCCGGAGCCGCAGGTGCCGACGCTGACCAGGCGGCTGAAGGCCTGCTCGCCGTTCTCGGTGTCCTTGGTGATGATCGTCCCCCCGACCAGGTTGCCACCGGCGGGGATCTTGTCGACATCGGCCTGGGTGCAACCGTACTCGGGGTAGGCCTCGGGCACCTCGATGGTCGTGGTCAGCACCCCGATGTGGTAGTCGGCCTGGCCTTCTTCGAGGTAGGTCAGGAACTGGTTGAAGTTCTCGCCCAGCTTGGTCTGGTAGGGCTCCATCGAGCAGGAGTTGTCGACCACCAGCAGGATGTCGACCTCACCCGCCGGCTCCTGGCTGAAGATGTCCTGGGCCTCGAACTGGGTCAGCTTGTAGTCGCTGCAGGCGGTCAGGGTGAGCGCCGCGGTGGCGGCGATCAGGCGGAAGTCAGGCATGAGCACTCCTCGGCGGCAGGTCTCTATACTGCCGGGCCCCATCGGTCGGCAGTATAAACAACTGCTGAGCTGTACGCCTCGCCCTCATTCGGAGTCCTCGTGCTTCCCCTCTTGCTCCTCGCCTGCGCGGGCTCCCCCCGGCACCCCCTCGGCCTGCCGCTGGCGGCTTGCCCTCCGACCCCCAACTGCGTCAGCTCGCTGGCGGACCCCTCGGACGCCGAGCACTACATCCCGCCCCTACCGGCGCCCGGGCCGGCGGCCCAGAGCCTGGAGCGCGCCGCCGCCCTGCTCGCCGCGCGGCCGCGCACGACGGTCCTGACGGTCGATGGCGCCTGGCTGCACGCCACGGAGCGCTCGCGGCTGTGGGGCTATGTGGACGACATCGAGCTGTGGGCCGACGTCGACAGCGGGCTGCTGCACCTGCGCTCGGCCGCCCGCGTGGGGCGGACCGATATGGGCGTCAACCGGCGCCGCATGGAAGAGCTGAGCGCCCTGTGGGCCCAGCCCTGAGGGGCCTGCCCAGGGGGCTCAGGGGCTGACGAAGAGGTAGACCTGGCCCTCACTGCCGCCCCAGGTCGGCGCGGCGGTGAGGAGGTCGTCCTTGCCGTCGCCCGAGATGTCGCCCATGGCCAGCGAGATGCCGTGCATGGTGGCGCTGGTGGCGGTCACCGAGGCGCTGGCGTCGTCGGTCGTCCAGCTGCCGGAGGACAGGTCGGCCCCGCGGAAGAGGTAGACCGCGCCCGCCGCGCGCGGGGTCTCGTCGTAGGTGCGGGAGTCGGGGGCCCCCAGGACCAGGTCGTCCATGCCGTCACCGTCCACGTCGCCGGCCTCGAGGGCGATGCCCAGGTAGCGGGGGCTGGAGCCGGTGATGACGATGTCGGCCTCGCTGGCGCTGATCGACCCCGTGATCGAGGAGGCGTCGTAGAAGATGTAGGCCTTGCCGGTGCCGCTGTCGGCGTCGGGGGCGGCGATCGCCAGGTCGAGGCTGCCGTTGCCGTCGAAGTCGGCGAGCTGGGGCTGGCCATGCCGACCGAGCTGGCCGCTGGCGTCCGGGCCGGTGATGGCCGCATAGGCGACGAAGTCGGCCGTGCCCGAGCCGGAGATGCTGCTGCGGCCGCGGATCAGGTAGACCGCGCCGCCGCTGCTGGACTCGTCCGAGGCGTTGGCCGCGGTGATGGCGACGTCGTCGTAGCCGTCCGCGTTGATGTCGCCGCCGCCCATCGTGTAGCCGAAGTAGTCCGAGGAGGCGTTGCCGTAGATGGTCGCGTCGGCGTCGCCGATCAGGGAGTAGCTGGAGCCCGCGCTGAGATCCCCGCCGCTGAAGTAGCGGACGTAGCCCTGACGGTACGAGCTGCTGTAGGAGTAGTAGTCCCCGTAGAAGATGTCCGAGGCGCCGTCGGCGTCGAAGTCCAGGCTGTTGAGCACCTTGGTGTACTGGTACCAGGAGCGGGCACCGTTCAGCTCGATGTCGGCGTCGGTCGACTCGCCGCTGTCGGGGAAGTCGCCGCCCAGCCAGATCGAGGCCGCCACGGTGCCGTAGTACGAGGCGTAGTAGTAGTCCGAGCCGGCCACGACGAGGTCGTCGACGCCGTCGCCGTTGATGTCTCCCTGTCGCTGATCCATCGTCCCGAAGTAGCCGTAGTAGCCGCCGCCATCGAGATCCGACTCGTCGTAGTCGTCGACCTCGCCGGCCCAGGAGGCGTAGTCGCTGCCGTCGAGCACGAAGACGCCGCCGGTGCCCGAGCTGTTGACGTAGGTGCCGCCGACGGCGAGGTCGAGCTGCCCGTCGCCGTTGAAGTCACCGACCGAGAGCGAGTTCTGCCAGCCCAGGTAGTCGGTGTCGATCCCGTCGAGGTGGCCCGTGGCGTCGTCGGTGCTGAGGTTGTCGGTCAGCCCGTCGCAGTCGTTGTCGACGTTGTCCCAGATCTCGGCCGCGCCCGGGTAGACGCTGCTGTCGAAGTCGTCGCAGTCCCCCTCGCCGGCGGTGTAGCCGTCGCTGTCGTGGTCGATGTCCTCGCAGGTCGAGTTCGAGGAGCCGGGGGAGCCGTAGTCGCCATCGCCGAAGCTGGAGGTCGCGGCGCACCAGGAGGTGGAGACCGAGGCCGTCGAGGCGTCGGTGTAGGCCGGGTCGAGGCTGAGCGACGCGCCGGCCGACAGCGGCCAGGTCGAGGTGTACTCGACCTCGGAGATCAGCTCCGTGTCCATGTAGATGTAGAAGGAGTCGGTGCTGTTGGACAGCGAGAAGTCGTCTCGGCTGTACTCGTAGTCGACCGTCGCGCCGCCGTTGGACGAGGAGTCGGAGTTGACCCCCAGGACCGCCACGCCGCCAGCAGGCACGACCAGGCTGGAGGTGATGGTGAAGCTGTCGCCGTCGTCGGAGACGATGGTCCAGTTGATCATGTCGATCAGGTAGCTGTAGTTGTTGTGGACCTCGAACCACTCGCCCACGGTGTCGCTGACGGCCGCGGGATCCAGCATGATCTCGTTGACCACGATGTCTCCGGGGCTGATCCAGTCCTCGTCGACGAAACCATCGCAGTCGTTGTCCCGCCCGTTGAGGCGCTCGGAGGCCCCCGGGTAGACCAGGACCCGGGTGTCGTCGCAGTCCCCGTCCTCGACGCAGTACCCGTCGCCGTCGGCGTCGGTGCAGCCAGGGTCGGTGTCGGTGTCGGTGTCCGT
>DDSR01000383.1 GCA_002343455.1 Deltaproteobacteria bacterium UBA2385
CGACTACGACGTCGACGGCACCACCAGCAGCCTGATCCTGCAAGGCACCCTGCGCCTGCTCGGCGCCGGCGACCGGCTGGACTACCACATCCCCAACCGTTTTGAAGAAGGCTACGGCTTCTCGGCCGCCGCCGCCCTCAAGGCCGCCCAGGACGGCGTCGGCCTGCTGGTGACCGCCGACATCGGGGTGCGGGATCACGAGGCGGTGGCCATCGCCGCCCAGGGCGGGGTCGACGTCATCGTCTGCGACCACCACCTCCCGGCGGGCGAGGCGGTGCCCGAGGCGGCCCTGGCGGTGCTCTGCCCCCCCCAGGCCGACTGCCACTACGAGAACCCGGCCCTGGCCGCCTGCGGGGTCAGCCTCAAGCTGGCTCAGGCCCTGCTGCACCGCAACCCGCGCTACGAGGCCCTGCTGCGCTCGATGCTCAAGATGGCGGCCATCGGCACGGTCGCCGACGTGGTGGACCTGGCCACCCCCGAGAACCGGGCGATCGTCTCGCTGGGCCTGGCCGAGCTGCGCCGCGGGCCGCACGCGCCGGGGCTGGCCGCCCTGATGCAGGTCGCGGGCATCAAGTACGACCTCGAGCAGGGCTGGCACCTCGACGCGATGGACCTGGGCTTCCGCCTGGGGCCCCGCATCAACGCCGCCGGCCGCCTGGACAGCGCCACCGCGGTCATCCGCCTGATGGACGAGAAGGACCCCGCCCGCGCCCGCGAGCTGGCCCGCGAGCTGGACGCCGTCAACAGCGAGCGCCAGTCGATCCAGCACAAGCTCGTCGCCCAGGCCCTGGCCCAGGTGGGCGAGGACCCGCCCCCCTTCGTCGTCCTGTGGGGCCCCGAAGAAGAGGGCTGGCACCGCGGCGTGGTCGGCATCGTCGCCGCCAGGCTGCGAGAGCAGCTCAACCGCCCGGTGGCGATCGTCTCGGTCGCCGGGGACGAGGCCCGCGGCAGCGTCCGCAGCACGCCCCAGGTCCACGCCGTCGCCGCCCTCGACGACGCCGCCGGCCTGCTCTCCCGCTACGGCGGCCACCCCGCCGCCGCCGGCTTCTCGCTGCCCGCCCGCGATCTGCCCGCCCTCGCCGAGCGCCTCGCCGCCTGGACCGCCAGCCAGGTCGGGACCCAGCCTCCTCCGCCCGAGCTGCAGATCGACGCGATCGCCGGTCCCGAGCTGCTGACCTGGCCCGTCATCGAGGGCCTCCTCCGCCTGGGCCCGCACGGCAAGGGCAACCCCCCTCCCCTGCTGGCCGTGCCCTGCCTGCCCACCGGCGTCCGCCCGCTGGGCAAGGACCACCTCGTCTTCATGGCCGGCCCGGTCGAGGCCGTCTGGTGGGGAGGGGCCCGCCACGCGCACCTCCTGCAGCGCCCCGTCGAGCTGGCCGCCGAGCCCGGGCTCAACCGCTACAACGGCCGCACCGCCAGGCGTCTGACTGTGCGCGATGTGCGGCCGGCCTAGGGTCCGTGCCCAGAATTTTCTGACAGGTCCCGCGTGGCCCTCCGGGCACGGGCACCAGGCTTTGCTGACGGGGGGAGGATGCCTCCCCCCGCATGCGCTGGATGACCTCGGCGGAAATGGCGACCCCATGCTCCCCGTGGAGGCTTGGGTGGCCTGATGAGGACCCAGGAGGGGCGTGATTCACGCGCCCTTCCCCCCCGAGTCGGGATCTCCGATGTGCCTGGCAGTCCCGGTCCTTTGACGCGGTGAACCACCACGGAGACACGGAGCGGCACGGAGGGTACACGGAGATTCGCGAGGCGGGGCATCTCCGTGCCTCCTCGGTGAAGCGCCAGGCCTCCCAAGTTACCAATAAGATGACCGATCATCCTCCGAGCAACTTGGCCTGAACCCAAGTTGCTCCAGAGATGAACGCACATCCTGCCAGCAACTTGGCCTCAACCCAAGTTACCCGTTGGATGACTCATCATCCCCCGAGAAACTTGGAGCGCGAGCCGCCGGTCCCCCTACCAACTCGCCCCCCTTCGCCTGCACTGGACCATGGAATCGCTTCTTCTGCCGGGGTCATCAAGCGCGCCCCCCCTCCCCGCGCCTTATGGGCGCGCGCGCCTCCGGCTCCAGTGCCCGTGTTCGGGGTTTGAACCCACCCGTCAAGGACTTCTGGGCACGGGCACCATGGGGCGGTCGCGGCTCCGCTCACTCCGCGAAGATCTCGTCCAGCGTCTTGGATCCGTCGGCGACGTTCATCATGCAGGAGCGGTTGCGGGTCGCCTCGTCGGGGCCCATGTTGGTGGCCCAGATGTCGGCCGTGAAGAAGATCGGCTGGTGGAGCTGGGTGTGGTGGTTGGTGGTGAAGGGGCCGTCGAGCGGATCGAAGAGCACGGTCAGCTTCATATGCTCCCGGCTGAAGGACTCGACGCAGACGGTGGACTTCGTCATGCCGTCGGGCAGGCTGTAGACGTGGTGGTACTTCTCGCCGTCGTGCCAGCCGAGCATGAGCTGGTGGGCCGAGAAGCTCGGGTTCGCGGTGTGGCCGCCTCCGTCGGTGAACTCCCCGATGTAGTCGCTCAGCGAGGCGCCGGGGATGGTCAGGTTGAGCTTGAAGAGGTAGTCGCCGACCCGCTCGCCGTTCTTGATCGGGTCGGTCAGCAGCCAGACGGAGCCGTACTCCGTGCTGTCGAAATACTCGGTCAGGTTGATGCAGTGGTCCTCGGCGACGTAGCTGACGCCGGTCAGGATGAGGACCATGCCGTCGGGCATGTCCCACTTCACTGGCATGAAGACCGAAGCATCCAGGTGCATGTCCCGCCCGAAGACCCGGTCGGCGTGTAAGGTTCCGACTTCGAAGGTGAGAGCATCCGCCGGTGGCTCGGGACAGGTGAAGGCTTTCGGTTCCGTCGCGCCGCCATCGCCAGCCGGCAACGAGGGCACCGCAGCGTGTTCAATCGGACCCGGCTCGGCGAGGCCGGCCAACCCCGATGCGCTCGTGGCTCCAATCTTGCCAGGATCACTTGAAGGACCGCGACCGGGACAACCGGCAAGGCCGGACCACAGAACCGCTAGCCGCAGCCTCGACCGCCGGGACATCATCCACCCCCTTCCCAATCATCCTTCAAGTGAGGCCAGACATCGGCCGGTGTCAGATCGTCGAAGAACATTGACACAAAGCCATTCGGGCCCTTTCGAAACCCAGACGTTTCGCTGGTGCTTGCGTAGTTGAACTCGAGTTCGGTTCTACGCGTCACATACGCGGTTCCAGCGTTCCACACGACCCAGACCGGATTCGAGACGGTGTCTTCGTACTGGCCAGCCTGGGCGGGGTCCATCCAAAACCAACCGGCGAAGCGGCCGGGCCGTATATGAGAGACACAGTCCGCCACGGGGTAGAAGTACTTCTCCGGGTCCCAGGATGTGCTGTCCCATGAATGTGGACCCAAGACCGTCTCGTTGTCATGACGATCCGCCGCGCCGGAGAGGGTGTGCTCGAGCCTGACGTTGGCGTATCCTGGGTCAACAGGCCACTCCAAGCCTTCATCGTAGCGCCGCTCACCCTGAAACTGCACCGCTGCATCCTCGTAGATATAGCTGGAGTACCACAAGTTGAGAGCGACATCATAGGGAGAGCGCACCACGCCGGAATAGGCATTGTACGGAAGAATCGTGGAACGGTAGTCGCCCCAGCTCACCGCATCCATCCGCCCTGAGGACTCGTCAATAGAGAACGAAATGTCAACCTGATGGTCCATCGCGCGAAACACCATCGCGTCATCCGGCGGACCGGGGCAGGAGTAGCTGGGCAGCCCGTCGAGGACGGGGAGCGTCTTGCGATAGTCTTCGACCGCCTCGCCTATCCAGGTCGAACGGGCCAAGGTGGGATCCGCGGCGCAGGACAGGTAAAGAGCGATCATGATGATCACGCTCATGCCGTCACGACTTCGCTGGATGCCACGCTGAGCTGTCGGCTGGACAGCAGCAGCAGCGGGGACATCCCCAGGCCGAGGCTGATCTCTGCGGTGCGGAAGATTCGGCCCACCCGCGTGATGGTCTGCTTCGCCGGGAGCACTGGAGACCAGCGCTGCTCCGGGAACCGACCCTTGGTCGACGACAACGTGGTGGGGCTCTCGTAAGGCACCGTATCGAGCTGGAACACCCGCGGACGGACCCTCTCGCACTGGAAGACCAGGCGAGCCTCTACAGGGCGACCCGCGGACGAGGTGGCGGATGGCCACCCCGGGTCGAGGAAGCAGAGGTAGGACCAGCCGGCGCTGAGGCCAGGAACCGGTCCGCCTTCGAACTCGATGATCCAGAGCATATCGGCGGGCAGGAGAGCGCCCGCCTCGAAATCCCGGAAGAACTCCCCCCAGCTCAACCCGTCCAACACCCCCGGCGACAGCACCCGCACGGTCGTCGCCGGCACCAACCAGCGGCCGAACTCCCGCAGCGCGTACCAGGAGGGCCGCATCCCTGCCGTGCTGGGATCGTCGCCACCGTCCTGGAAGTCATACCGGATGCCGGTGCCCGCGAAGGCGCTGCCCCGGTTGCCGATGTGGCAGTGCCAGCCCACGATGTCCGCCGCGGCGGCGCGCGCCACGCCCAGCCGCATCCAGACGCTCTGCGCCTGGAAGGCCAGCGCTCCGGTCGTGTAGGAGGCCCACACCGGAGGCCGGTCCGAGGGCACGACCCCGCCTCCGAAGGACAAGGCCAGGGCCTTCGTCACGGCGACCGCGCCGTCCTCGCAGTCCACCTCGTGCCCGGACAGGATCTTCGTGTACAGCGTCTCGAAGCCCGGCTCCCCCTCCCCCATGCACAGCACATTGACCCCGGTCTCGAAGCAGGTCACCCGCGGCACGGAGCCACCGGTCCAGACGAAGTCGCGCTCCACCAGCTCGCGCAGCTCCCGGAGCTGCAAGGCCATGAAGTGCAGCGGGCGCGCGTCGTCGGGAAACATATTGTAGTAGTGGTAGTCGACGCCCGCGACCAGCTCGTGCAGCTCGAACTCCGACCACTCCGCGCACTGGGCCTGGATGGTGGTCAGCATCCCACGAACGAACTCCACCTTGCCCGGCCAGTAATACGCCTCCTGCCCATCCCCATCCGGCCGCGCCGACGCCAGCGCCGGCAGCCACAAGGGAACCCAGTCGCAGCGCGCCCGGAAGGCCGCGGCACAGTCGTAGTACAGCCGCCCCCAGGCGTCGCCGTCAGCAAGCTCGCGCCCGCCGTCCACCCGCGCGTGGAAGGTCTCCTGCTCGTTGCCGATCTCGATGCCCTGCAGATGCGGGCTCAGCTCGGTCTGGTGCCGCTGGAACCAGTCCCCGAGTATGGAGGCGATCATCGCGTAGAAAGTCCGCTTGTAGGCGTTGCTCGGATCCAGGGTGTAGGTGTCCCATGGAACGCCGGACCCCGTGCTGAACGCGACGTCCTCGCCCTTAGTCCAGTCTGAGATCGATTGCCCGATATGTCCCGGCGCCCATCGCAGCCCCACCGGGTTGACCTGGGTGCCTTCGCCGCCGGGGCCGTCGGCCGGGCGTCCGCCGTCCACATCCGACCAGTCCGTCGGCGCCCCCTCCCCGAAGTCAAGGAAGGTCACCAACAGCTTCTGGTCCACACCCAGCAGCGTCATGCGTTGACAGACTGCAAGCAGCCATCGCAAGCAGAAGCTGCTGGTGACTCGCTCCCTCAAGGTGCTCATGGTCATCAGGTCCGGTGTGACCTGTACCCTCCACTGCAGCTTCGTCAGGGGCACCGCCTCGCCGGGCTCCTGTTCGTAGAGCAGGTGGGACAGGTACATCTGCAGACGGCCGGGCTGTCGGAGCACGCGCACGCCCAGGCGCTGCATGTCCAGGATCACCTCCCGCGGCTGCGCGTACTTGCGCTCGTCGTAGAAGATGACCGTGTTCAGACCCAGCTCCGCGGCACCGGTGGCCGCCGGGAAGGCGTCGGGCGACGGCGATGGGCTCGCCTGCGGGCGCCCGCCCTTTGCGGCGCGTACCCGCTCCAGGAAAGGCTCCAGCTTCATCTGCCTGGCGCGCTGAACCAGCCAGCTACCCCCGCGCCGCCGAAGGTGACGTGCATGCCTGCGCCGAGGGAGACCGGCCGGCCATGGCCTCGCCTCGTTCATGACTTGAGCGTGCCCCACGCAGAGAAGCGGGCCTTGACCTCGCCGCCCTGGCTGACGTGGTACACTGCGGCCGTGATCTCCGTGTTGACCAGGAGATCCGACTTCGTCCAGAACCGCACGATGCCGGGGCTATCGACCACGACGGAGTCCACCAAGGTGGTTCCATCGGTGGTCAGCTTGACGGTCCTGCCCACGAAGCGCGGCGGCTGGTCGCCCAAGGAGCTGGTCGAACAGACGAACTCGACGCGGGCGTTCGCGCTCATGCTCTGCACCTCCACGTCGACGAACACGAAGTTCGCCTGTCCCAGCGCCTCCTGCCGGTCGTCGTCGAGCAGGTAGGTGCGCTTGCTGCCATCGCTGTTGGAGGGGCGCTCGGCCTCGGAGAAGAGCTCAAGCTGCACCTTGAAGTCGGAACCCATGGGGACCTCGGGGCTGGCGGTGACCCCCGGGGCGGTGACCCCCGGGGCGGTGACCCCCGGGGCGGTGACCCCCGGGGCGGTGGTCCCCGGGGCTCCCTTCCTTATATTTCAGCTCTCTCGAATACGCAAGCAGATTCGCACATGGGCGCCCGCCTCGCTCAGTCCCCCTGCCCCGCCGGCCCGCCCTCGGCCAGCGCCCGCAGCGCCGCGGCCAGCTCCTGCTCGCTGGCGCCCGCCGGCGGGGCGAGGCTGAACACCTCGGGGATCTGACCCAGCTCATCCCAGGACAGGAAGTCCAGGCTGATGGTCCAGCCCATGGTGGGCAGGCGCATCCGGATGCTCTCCGGCAGGCGGTCCCGCCCGGCCCGCATGGTGCTGAGGACCTCGACCAGGACCAGCGAGACGGGCAGGTTCAGCCCTGGGCCAAGGGTCCCGGGGCCAAAGGTCTCGGGGCCGGCGACCACCTCGATCCGCGACAGCAGGCCGGTGCTGGGGTCCAGCCGGGCGTGGACCTGCACCCCCTCGGGGCCGTCCATTCGCAGCCGGACCTGGCCGTCCTCGCCCAAGGCGAGGTCGTGGACCGGCGCGTCCTTCAGCGGCAGGCCCCCCGTCAGCACCTGGTTGACGTCGCTGAGGCCGACCGCGCCGCGGGTGAGCTGGTCGAGCACGGCGGCGGCGTCCTGGCCCCGGTAGAAGCGGTTGCCCTTGGCGATCCAGGCGTGCAGCGAGGTGCCGTCGCTGGCGAGCAGCATCATCGGCGGTCCGACCGGGCTGTGGACCTCGACCCGAAAGAGGTCGGGCTGGCCGAGCACCAGGGCCCCCTTGGTCGTGCCTGCGGCTCCCGGGCCCTCCAGGCGCACCGTGAAGCGGCCCTGCAGGGCGAAGGGGGCGGAGCGCTCGCGGGCGGCCTGGACGATGGCCTGGAGCGAGGTCGGGGCGCCGGGGGGGCCCCCGTCGACGCGGCGCACGCAGGCCATGAGCGGGACCACAGCCAGCAGGGCGAGCAGGTCTCGGCGGCTGGGCGAGGCGGGCACGGCGGGTCCGAGGCGAAGGCGTGGGGCAGGCGAGTCAGCGAACCACCGGCGAGGGCGCAGCTAGCACGCTGGAGCGGGCGGCGTCGAGTTGTCGTGCAAAGCTCACCGGATCGACGAGGGCAAGAGGAGACCCTCCTCCTCCATGTGCAGCAGCACCCGGGCGTGCAGCCCCTCCTCCCGCTCCTCGTCCAGATACAGCGCCAGCCGGCGCAGCACCGCCTCGGAGGGGTACGCCCGCAGCAGCGCCTCGATGCGCCGCAGGGCCAGCTCTCGGCGACCCAGCTCGCGGCTCAGCTCCAGGTAGCGCTCCAGGCTCGCCTCGTCGTCGGGTTCGAGGAAGAGCAGCTCGTCCAGGTCCTCCCAGGCCCCGCGCCGATCCCCGACCCGCAGCGAGACCTCGATCCGGTAGCGGAGCTGCTCGGCGTCGGTCGCCTGACCCGAGGCCCGCCAGGCCGCGACCCGCTCCCGGAGCAGGTCTTCGCCCCCCAGATCCTGGCGCGCCAGATCCTCAGCGATCGCCACCCGGTACAGCCAGGCGCGCCCGCTCTCGTCCACCTCGACCGCCCGGGCCAGGGCCTCGTCGGCGGCCAGGACCTCCCCCACCCGGGCCCGCTCGTAGGCCAGCCGCAGCCAGCCTCGCACCAGACCAGGATCCCGCCGCACGGCCTCCTCGTACAGGGGCAGCGCCGCGGCGAAGTCCTCTCGCTCCCGCGCCAGCTCGGCCAGCATCATCACGGGCCAGGCGGCCTTGGGATCGAAGCGCTGGAGCTGCCGCAAGGAGGCCTCGGCCGCCGCGGGCTGGCCCTCCTCCCAGAGGAGGATCGCCTCCATCGCCAGGCGACGAGCTTCGGCGGGCGACCCCGAGTCGGCGACGGGGGACGGCGGGGTCGGCGCCACCACCCGCGCCGCGCAGGCCAGCAGCAGGGCGAGGATCACGAGTTGGGCAGCTCGCGGGCCCAGAGCTGGTCCGCGCCGGTGCGAATCGAGGCGACCAGGATGCCCACGCAGAGCAGGCCGACCAGCAGCAGGCAGCCGCCGCTGGCCAGCAGCTCCCAGGGCCGTAGCGCGCTCTCGCGGAACCAGGAGCGCAGCACCAGCCAGACCGGCACGACCTCGATGGCCAGGACCAGGCCCACCAGGGTCAGGGCCACCACCATGAACATCACGCCGGCGGGCCCCTGGGCGGCGCGGGCGACGTTGTCGACCTTGAAGTCCGCCAGGGCCGCGCCCATGCCCACCGCCAGCCCGCTGATTCCCAGCCCCAGGCAGAGCGCCGTCCACATCGAGACGCCGATCAGGAAGGGGCCGGCGCCCAGGATCAGGGTCGAGGTGATGGCCAGGATCTGCCCGACCAGCAGGACCACCGGCAGCAGCGGCCAGAGCTTGGCCCAGAGGTAGGCCCGGGGCTCGATGGGTGCCGTGCGCACGAACCAGAAGCCGCGGCCCTCGGCGCTGACCGCCGTGAACTGGAAGCGCCCGGCGACGGCGGCCATCACGAAGCCGATCAGGCCCAGCACCATGAAGGCCAGCCCGTTGCGGGAGAGGCCGACGTAGGGCCCGCGGAAGACGTCCAGCGGCAGGGCGGCGATGCTGGCCAGGGTGATCAGCACGATCGAGCCGACCAGCAGCATCTGGGTCCACTGGCTGGGGTCGCGCAGGAAGGTCTTGAGGTCCTTGACCACCAGGGCGCGGAGCTGGGGCGGGAGAGGCCGGGTGTAGAGGGCCAGGAAGCGGTCGAGCAGGCCGGAGCGGGCCAGCCGCGCGGTGCGGGCCTCTTGCGAGCGGGCCCGGCCGCTGTCGTAGAGGGCGTTGGTGATCCAGCGGGCGACGCCCGAGGTGGCGATGGCGGCGCTGACCAGCAGGCCCAGCTCCATCCAGGGCAGGGGCCGCCCGCCCAGCGAGGCGACCAGCACATCGCTGGCCCAGCGGGGCGGCAGCAGGATTGGCACCGGGGTCTGCATCGAGGCGACGTAGGCGGCCACGGACTCGAAGGAGTCGGCGTCGACCAGGCGCTCGGGCCGCAGCAGGCGCAGCACGACCAGCACGAAGCCCAGGGCCAGCACCCCGCCCAGGGCGAGGCCCTCGCGGATGCGGCGGGCGGGGAAGACGTTGACCAGGATGCTGGCGACGGCGATGCCCAGGCTGGCGGCGATCAGCGCCAGGGCCGGGGCCACGACCAGCAGCAGCGCGTAGAAGCCAGGCCCGGCGCCGTAGGCCCGGCCGTAGGCCACGAAGACCGGCAGCCCGAAGACCAGCATCATCCAGCTGCTCTGGATCAGCGTGTCGAGCTGCCGGGCCAGGTGGAAGCTCTCCCGCCGGACCGGCAGCGAGAGCAGCAGCTCCAGATCGTCGGAGAGGTAGAAGGTCGAGAGCGCGGTGATCACGTTGGAGAAGCAGAGCAGCGAGAACAGTCCCAGCAGCAGGATCTCCATCAGCTTGCGCGAGAGCAGCGGCCCGAAGATCTCCACCTGGTAGAAGGAGCCGATCACCCAGGCGAAGAGCACGAAGATGCCCGCCCAGAAGGCCAGGAAGAGGGCGCCGAAGGCCGCGTAGAGCAGCTTGTGCCCCGGCGCGGCCCGCAGGACGAGGTTGACCGAACCCCTCCAGCGCGGCTCCAGCAGGGCCACGACCTCGTGCACTGGGGCCCCCCCTACTCGGGCGGGGTCCAGGGGGTCGCGTTGCGGCTCTCCCCCTGGCGGACGGTCTGGCGGATGTAGGCCCGCAGCAGCTTGTTGCGCTGGGCCCCGCCGACCAGGGAGCGCAGGTCCTCGTACAGGGCCGGGTCGTTGGCCAGCATGCCGATGGTGCCCTCGCCCCGCTCGATCGACTGCGCGGTGCTGGCCAGGGCCTGGGCGGTCAGGGCCAGGTCGTCGACCATCCGGGCCTTCTCGGGGTCGTAGATCAGCGCGTGCAGCACGCTGTCCTCGTTCTTGATGTCCTGGGTGAGCTGTCCCATCGCGCTGGCCAGCTCTCGCAGCTGGTTGGTCAGCTCCTCGCCGCCCTCGCCGTAGATGATCTCGTGGGCCATGCCGTCGCCGTAGCGGATCTCGTGCGTCATGGCGGCGAGGTCCCCGCTGGCCGACTCGAAGTTGGCCAGGATGTTGTCCACCCGCTTCACGGTGCGCTCGTCGTAGACCAGGGTGTAGGCCAGACCGGGGCCCGTCTTGGCCTGCCGCACGATCTCCTCGATGTGCGCGAAGCTCTCGGACAGGCTGGCCTGCGCGGCCTCCTGGTCGCTGCCCAGCATCAGGTCCATCTTGTGGGAGATCGAGCTGGTGCTGCTGAGGATCTCCTGCACCTTCTTGGTGTACTCCAGGATGTCCAGCGGCGCCTGGGTGGTCATCCAGGCCCCGTCCTCGAGCACGGGCTGGTCGGGGCTGCCCATGGTCAGGGCCACGTACTTGTCGCCCAGCACGCCGACCGTGTCGATGCGCGCCTCGGAGTCGGCGCGGATGCGCTCCTTGAAGCTGGCCATGATGCGCATCTCGACCATGATCTGCCGCACGCCCAGGTCCTGGCTGACCTGCACCTTGCTGACCTCGCCGATGTCGATGCCGGCCAGGCGCACCACGGCGCCCTCTTTCAGGCCGCCGACGTCGGCCCAGGCGCCGTTGAGCTTGTAGCGGGACTCCAGCATGCTGGTGGAGCCGCCCAGGATGAAGATCGTGCCGGCCAGCAGGACCAGCAGGATGGTGACGAAGAGGCCGACCTTGACTTCGCGGGTCATCGGGGTCCAGGAAGTGGTGGGGAGCGAGGAGGATAACGTGAGGACTCAGGAGGCGGGGATGCGGGAGCTGGAGCAGGCCGCGAAGGCGATGGAGGAGGGCGACTACCCGGGGGCCCGCCGCTTGATCGGCGCGCTGCTGGCGGAGTCCCCCGAGCCGGTGCGCGCGCTGGCCCTGGGCCTGGGCGCCCGGCACGCCATGGACTGCGGCGAGGACGAGGCCGCCCGCCCGCTGCTCGCCGAGCACGAGCTGCTCGTGGCCCAGGTCTTCGGCCCCCTCTCCACACAGGCGGGCGAGGCCTGGGCGCTACGGGCCCGCTTCCACCGGCTGGAGGGTCGGCCCGAGCGCGCCGTGGAGGCCTCGGGCCGGGCCCTGCGCCTGCTGGAGGGCGAGGCGCGAGCGGCCTGCCGGCTGGGCCTCGCCGAGGCGCTGCTGGAGCTGGGCCAGGCCGAGGAGGCCGCCCCCGTGCTGGTCGAGGCCCGGCGCGAGGCCAGCCCCGCCCAGCTCGCCCAGGCCGAGCCGCTGCAGGCCCGCGCCGCCCTGGCGATGGGGCTGCCCCGGCTGGCCATCGGGCACGCCCACGCCGCCATCGAGCGCAGCCACGCCCTGCACGGCCCCGACTCGCCCGCCTTCGCCGACGCCATGCTGCTGCTGGCCGCCGCCTACCAGGCCGAGGGCGACCTGGAGAGCGCCCTGGCCGCCGCCGACCGCGCCGTCGCCGTGCTGGGTCGGGCCCTGGGCCCCGAGCACCCCGAGGTCGGACTGGCAGCCGCCTGGATGCTGAGCCTTCAAGAAGGCGTCTGAGCCTTCTTCGCCAGCCGCTTCTCGGCCCCGCGCAGCTCGCCGTCGGCCAGGATCAGCGTCAGCTCGGGGAAGTGGTGGGCCATGAAGAACTGCAGCCAGGAGTCCCAGGTCGCGTAGCCGTAGAAGCGGCCGCCGGGCAGCCACTTCAGGAAGGCGGCGACGACCTTCTCGGGGGTGTGGGTCGCGTTGAGCGCGCTGCCCATCTCCATCTCCAGGCAGAGCGGCGGCTTGTCCTCGTTCTCTCGCTTGAGGCCGGGCGTGTCCGTCGTCGGGGGCAGGAAGAGCTTGACCGTGACCCCGTGCAGCATCATCTCCTGGCGCAGGGCCTGGGCGAAGCCAGTGATGGCAAACTTGCTGGCCGAGTAGGCGCCGTAGCCGTAGACCGAGAGCACCGCGAGCCCCGAGCTGACCAGCACGATCCGCCCGTGCCCCTGGGCCTGGAAGTGCGGCTGGAAGGCCCGCACGGTGTTGACGTGGCCGAAGTAGTTGACGTCCATCAGGCGGCGGAAGGAGTCGTCGGGCAGCTCGGCGACCGTGCCGGCCTGGGCGTAGCCGCTGTTGCAGACCAGCACGTCCAGCCCGCCCAGCAGCTCCAGGGCCTGCTGCGCCGCCTGCCGCATCGCCGCCGGGTCGCTGACGTCGGCGGCCACAGCCCCGTGGCGACCGGTGGGATTGGCGGCCTTCAGCGCGGCGAGCGTGTCGTCCAGCGCAGCCTGCCCGCGGGCGCAGACGACCACGCTGGCGCCATCGCGCGCCATGGCCAGCGCCAGGGCGCGGCCGATGCCGGCGGAGCCGCCGGTGATGAAGACCTTGGAGTGCGTGAGGGTGGGCATCGGCGGGGGCTAACTCCCGCGAGCCTGCTCCCACAACCGCAAGAAGCGCTCCGCCGAGCGCAGCATCGGCTCCAGCTCGACCCCGCCCTCCTCCAGCCGCTGCCAGTGCTGGGGCAGCAGGCCGGGGTGGGCGAGACCGACGGTGTCGATGGCCAGCGGGTGTTCCGGCAGCTCGCCCAGGGGCCGGCAGCGGCCGGGGCCGTAGACCGGCCGCGAGTGCGAGGTCCAGCCGTTCCAGTCCGAGGACCAGCCCACGGCCAGCGAGGTCGGGTCGTGCCCGCGAAGCTCCTCGGACTGGGCGAGCACCTGCTGCACGGCCTCGTACTGCAGCCCGAAGCTGTGCAGCGTACCTGAACAGTGACCCGCCTCCGGCTCGTCGGGCGCCAGGGCGAGGCCGGTCAGGGCGAGGTTGAAGACCCCTCCCAGCCGGTAGATCTCCACCACCTGCGCGGGCGAGAAGGAGCGCTCCCCGGCGGTCAGGGTCGAGAGCATCCCGTGGGTGACCACCGGCGGCATGCCCCTCTCCGCCATCAGGCTCAGGCTCTCGCCCACGGACTGCTGCGACATATGGGTCAGATCGACCAGGATCCCGGCCTCGCCCAGCTCGACCAGGGCCTGTCGGCCTCGCTCCGTGAGCCCTCGCTCCTGGCCCCGACGCAGCTTCTTCGCGCCGGCGGGGTTGATCAGCCGCCCGAGCAATCCTCCGTTCAGGGCGGCGCCGCCGAGCTCGTCGTCCAGCAGGTGGATCAGCGTCACCAGCGCCACCCCCTGCGAGGCCCAGAAGGCGGCGTCCTCCGGCTGCGTCAGGATCCGCCGCCCGCCCTCGATGCTGTGGACGATGACCATCTTGTCGGTGGTCGTGAGCAGCGCGCGGGCCTCTTCCGGGCTGCGGGCGAGGGCGAAGCGCTCGGGGTTGTCGGCGACGAAGTCCTCGACGTAGGCGAGCTGCCGCAGGATCAGCCGCCGGGCCTGCGCGGGGTTGCGGGCCCGCTCGGCGGCCATCGCCGCCGCCAGGAAGAGGCGCACCCCCGACTGCTCCATGTACGGCGTGAAGACCGTCTGACGAAATTGGTGTTGCCAGGTGGGCTCCGGCTGCCTGTCGGTCAGCCCCCGAGCGAAGAAGGGCCAGGCCTGGTGCATCGCCGGGTGGGCCTGCCAGTCGATCTGGGCGTGCACCTCCTGCGCCCGGGCCGGCAGGGCCAGGAGCAGCAGCAGCGGCAGCCAGCCCCGCACGAGGAAGCCCAGGCCGGGGATCACCCAGCTGTCTCCCTTCCAGGCCTTCCAGGCCGCCACCGTGCCGATGAACAGACGGACCATCGCCAGGGGGACCACGACGAACAGCACCCCCGCGCCCCCGATCGCGGGGCCGACATCCTGGGGGAGCAGGGCCACCAGGGGGATCAGGGGCAGGAAACAGAGCAGCAGCAGCCCACCGCTGAGGAGGTAGTACAGCAGGCTCTGTTTCGCCGCGAAGCGCACCGCGGGCTCGCGCGCGGTGAACAGCGCGGCGATCGAGAAGATCAGCCAGATACCCTGGAAGGGCATGTAGCAGAAGGCCGCCGCCCCCTTGGGAGACATGCCCAGGACGCGGACGTCGACCTGCAAGGGCACGCCCAGGGCCTGGGCCAGCCAGCCGCCCAGCGCCTCGTGGCTGTCGCTGCGAGAGGGTGGCAGGCGGCCGAGGATCAGCACCTCGCCCGTCTCGGTGCGAGCGAGCAGGCCAAGCCACTTCATCATCGGGCTGGGCTGCCCCAGCCGCAGGGAGCGCACCTCGCCGACCGGCAGGGTCCGGCCGTTGGCGAGGCGGAAGACCCCGTCCTGGAGGCGGACCTCGGTCTTTCGCGAGCTGCGCCCGGCCAGGGCCATCATCAGCAGTCCGATGGGGGTGGTCAGGGCGGTCAAGGCGCAGGCCAGGCCGCCGCCGACCGCCAGCAGGGGCCCGCCTTCCGAGGCGAGGGCCAGGAGCAGGCCGATCAGGAACCACAAGACCGGCAGCAGGATCAGCACCAGCAGCGCCTGCACCCGGAAGTCGCGGGCGGGCACGGCGAGGCGGGCGCCCTGCTCGTCGAGCTGGATGTAGCCGGAGAGACCGGGAGTAGAGGGCAGCGGGGGCAGCGTCATGGGGGGTCACACTTCCCGAAGCGGTCCCGGCAGCCCACCAGCCGGAGCTCGACCGTGCTCAGCCCCCGCTCGACCATGTCCAGTCGCCGGGCGGCGCGCTGTGCGAGGTCGATGATCCGCCCGCCGGTGAAGGGCCCCCGATCGTTGATCACCACCCGCACGCTCTTGCCGGTGTCGACCCGGGTCACCTTGACCACCGTGCCGAAGGGCAGCGAGGGGTGGGTGGCCGTGCGGCGCCCGGGGCGGAAGGTCTGCCCGCTGGCGGTGGGCTTGCCGGCGAAGCCCGGGCCGTACCAGCTCGCCACGCCGGTCTGGTGGACCGGGCGGGCACAGGCGATCAGGGTGAGGAAGAGGAGCATTCCGGGAGGGTATCGCGGAGCGGAGGATCAGCCCTGGTCCGGGTAGAGCGGGGCGACGTAGAAGTCGTAGAGCACGTCGACATGACGCAGGAACCACTGCTCCAGCGCCGGGTAGTCGCGCTTGTCGGGCGCCAGCACGTCGACCCCCAGCAGGTCGCGCTCCCAGACCGGAGGGGGCTCGCCGGTGATGCGGCCAAGCTCCTCGCTGTGCCGGGCGGCGTAGGTGCAGAGGTTGGCGACCACCGTGACGGGCTCCCTGCTGGCCCTGACCCGCATCAGGTGGCCGACGATGGCGCGGCCTTCCTTGGTCACGCCGGGGAAGAGCGGCGCCGCGGCGATCTCGTTCATCCGCTGGTTGCGCTCGACGACCCCGCCGAGCTGCCCGGCGATCTGCTCGACGACGACAGCCGTACACTTCAGGAACACCGAGACGCCGGGGTTGGGGAAGAAGGAGGAGCTCAGGTACAAGAAGTCGGCGATGGCCTCGATCGAGCCGACCGGATCGTTGGTCTCCGTCCGGGCGAGGGCGTCGGCGGCCGCGAGGAAGTCGGTGGCGTCGTCGACGCCGAGCAGCACATCAGCGGACTTCTCGCCGATCTCCCGCAGCGTCTTGCACTTCTTCCAGGCCTCGCGCGCGCCGAGCTCGATCCAGTCCTTCAGGACATCCTCGCCCCAGCGCTCCACGATGATCTGACGCTCCTCCTCGGTGGGGCCAGCGCTGGAGCAGGCCAGGCCCAGGATGCCGAGCAGCCCCAGGTGGGCGTCGAGGTCCAGCTCGTCGGGCTCGCACTGCTCCCCCTCCAGGCCGGCGCGGGCCAGCAGCTCGCTGTTGCCCAGCGCGTCCTGCTCGCTGAGCGGGCACTGCTGCAGGTCCACGCCCCAGGTCTCCGACTCCCAGCTCTGCTGGGTCTGCTGCATCCATGACTGGCTCATTCACGCATCCATTGCCCAGGCCGACCAGGGCACCCGCATCTTCCATCACGGTCGGGGCGGGCGGTGTCACAGGCTGTCATGAGCGTCGACCTCTGCCAGAATGACGAACATGGCCCTGTGGATCTCCCTCCTCCTCCTCTCCGGCGCGGCCTGCTCGGCCCGCAAGCCCCTCACCGAGATGAGCGACCAGGAGCTCGAGGAGCTGAGGGCCTGGCCGGACCTGCCCTACACGCCGGTGGAGGTCGGCAGCGAGCTCCCCCAGATCCCCTCGGACGTCCCGCCCGCCCGTGTGGACCGGCCCCGCGAGCTCTATGTGCGCACCTGGGCCGCCCTGCAACACCTGCCGCACGACCAGGCGCGGACCGAGCTCACCCAGGCGCTGGAGAGCCGGGAGCTGGCGATCGCCTACTCCAAGGACTCGCCGGACGCCGGCGGCGTGGTGCTGCGGGAGGGTCGGCCCCTCTTGGTCCTGAACGCCAACGTCCTGGCCGACACCAAGCCCTACGCCCTGGTCAACGTCTGGACGACCCTGACGCACGAGAGCGAGCACCTCCGCCAGCTGAGGGTCGCGACCGGGCCTGCCCTCGAGGCTTTCCAGTACGGCGAGCTGTACCCCGGCGAACGCTTCACCGAGGAGGTCTGCGCCGCCCTCTGGCGCGACGAGCGCGCGGCCTACCGGGTCGAGTGCGAGCTGAGCAACACCTGGTCCAACAGCAACCAGGGCTTCGACCAGATCTGCCGCAAGCTCAACGACGATCCGGCCTACGACCAGGCCCTGCTGCGCCTCATGGTGTTTGCCCGCGAGGACCGCAACCCGGAGTGCCTCTCGACCTGGGCGAGGCTGGCCGGCCACCCCCACCCCGAAGCCTTCGGCGTGTTCCGCCCGAAGAGGTGACCCGATGAAGCTCAGCCTCCCGCACGCCCGCCGCCTCTGGGCCCACGCCCAGGGTCTGCTCGCCCCCTCCGACGCGCCGCTGCACGAGGTGGTCGCCGCGACAGGCTGGCTGCGGACGCTGGGGGGGGCCGAGGCCTACCTCGCCCTCGCGGCCCGCAGCAGCCGCGCCACCGTGCCCGAGGTCGCGGCGGCCCTGCGGCGCCGGGAGCTGCTGCCCCTGCCCTCCGTGCGCGGCTGCATCTACCTCGTGCCCGCCGCCGACGCGCCGCTCTCCCTGGGCATCGCCCGCCAGCTCAGCGAGGCCCGCATCGCCCGCGACCTGGCCAAGGTCGGCGTCTCGCCCGCCGAGCTGCAGGCGGTCGGCGAGGCCGCCCTCGTCGCCTTGGAGGGCGGCCCGCGCTCGACCCGGCAGCTCAGCCAGGACCTGCCCAGGGGGCTGAGCCGCAGCCTGGGGGAGGCTGGCAAGAAGGTCGGGCTCAGCAGCACCCTGCCCCCGGCGCTGCGCCAGCTGGAGCTCGAGCAGCGCATCGTGCGCCAGGCCGAGGGCGACCGCATCGACCACGAGCGCTACGACTGGGCGCTCAGCCCGCTCCCGCCATCCCCCGTCGAGGACCTCCACCGCGAGCTGGCGCGCCGCTTCTTCGCCTGGGCCGGGCCTGCCACCCCGGCCGCCTTCGGCACCTGGAGCGGACTGAACAAGGGGCAGGCCCGAGCGGCCATCGCGGGCGCTGGCCTGCGCGCTGTCGACGTGGAGGGCCTGGGCGAGGCGCTGATCCACCCCGAGGCCCTCGACGCCGCCCTGCCCCCGGGCCAGGTCGCCTGGCTGCCCGCCCTCGACAACCTGGCCGGCCTGAAGGAGCAGCCCGCCCCGCTGGTCGACGGCCCGGACGCTGAGCTGGAGGTCGGCAACTTCGGCCGCCCGCCGACGACCACGCTGGGCCAGGCCAGCAACCTCTTCGAGCGAAGCATCAGCCAGGAGGGCCGCATCGTCGGCCTGTGGGGCTGGGATCCGCAGGCCGGCTCGCCGGTGGTGCGCAGCTTCGCCGGCTCGCCGACGCCTCCGCCGGCCCTGGCGGAGATCTTCGGCGCCCTGGGGCACAGCAAGCGCTTCCTGCTGGACACCGAGTCTACCCTCCAGGTCTCGCTCGCCCGCCTGAGGCGCACGGGCTAGGCTCGGCTGTGCTCAGCCCCTTCCCATGGCGGACCTTCTTCGCCGCGCTGCTGCTCTCGGTGGCGATGGCGGCGATCGTCGACCTCTGGGTTCAACGCCTCGCGCTGAGCTACCCGATCCAGGCCTGGTAGGGCCCTCAGCGCGCGCGGGTCAGCACCTCGGCGCCCTCTGCCCCCACCCGCACCGTGTGCTCGAACTGCGCGGACAGAGCACCGTCCTCGGTCACCACCGTCCAGCCGTCCTCCAGGATCCGGGTCCGCGGTCCGCCCAGGTTGATCATCGGCTCGATGGTGAAACACATGCCCTCGACCAGGACCGGCCCCCTGCCCGCCGGACCCACGTGCGAGACATGGGGCGGCAGGTGCATCGCCCGCCCGATGCCGTGCCCGCCGAAGTCGGTGACGACGCTGCAGCCCTCGGCCCGAGCAAGCGCCTCGATGGCCGCGCCTACCTCTCCCAGCCGGCGGCCGGGCCGCACCGCCTCGATGCCGGCCCACAGGCAGCGCTCCGCCACCTCCACCAGGTGGCGGGCCTCCGGCGAGGGCGCGCCGATCAGGAAGGTGCGGGAGGTGTCCCCGTGCCAGCCCTCCAGGCAGGTCGTCACGTCGACGTTGAGCAGATCCCCCTCCTCCAGCCGCTCGCTCGGCGAGGGGATCCCGTGGCAGACCACCTGGTTTCGACTCGTACAGACGCTGGCCGGGAAGCCGTGGTAGCCGAGCTGGGCCGGCGTGCCCCCGCGGCGGGCCGTGTCCCGGCGCACGAAGCGGTCGATCTCCGCCGTGCGGAGGCCGGGTCGGAGGATGCGGCCGGCGCCGCTCAGGGTGGCGGCGGCGGAGCGCCCGGCGCGTCTCATGCCGCGCAGGGAGTTCGGATCGAGCAGGAGGGGGAACATGCCGAACTCTCACCCGCCGAGGGCGAGGCGACCCATACCGATTCGGCATGGCGCGGGCGGGCGGGACGTGGGCTACGCTGGCGACATGAGCATCGAGCAACTCAAGAGCTTCGTCGCCGTCGCAGAAGAGGGCGCCATCGTGCGCGCCGCCCGGCGCCTGCACCTCAGCCAGCCCCCGTTGACCCGGCGGATCCAGGATCTGGAGTACGAGCTGGGCGCGCCGCTGTTCGAGCGCGGTCCGCGCGGGGTGAGCCTGACCGCCGCGGGCGAGGCGTTGTTGCCGCGGGCGCGGGTGATCCTGGCGTTGGTGGAGGATGTTCGGGACGGAATTCGACAGGTGGGGGCGGGAGGGGTGGATTAGGCTGGCGGGGCGAAACCCGGAGGTGCCCGCTTGCCTGCATTTCTCATTCTCTCTGCCTGCCTGATCAACCAGGACCTCTACCAGCAACGCAAGGCCGAGCTGGAGGACGCCGACGGGGACGGCTTCAACATCGACCAGGGGGACTGCGACGACGCCGATGCGACGGTCTTCCCGGGTGCGGACGAGCGGTGCGACGGCGTCGATGAGGACTGCGACGGAGTGGTCGACGAGGACCCGGTCGACGCACCGAGCTGGTTCCCGGATGTCGACGGGGACGGCTTCGGGGGGGATGGGCTGGCGGTGAGCGGGTGCGCCGCGCCCGAGGGATATGTCAACAACGCCCTGGACTGCGACGACGCCGATACAGCCGTGTACCCAGGGGCCATCGAGATCTGGTACGACGGCGTGGACACCGATTGCGATGGGCGCAGCGACTTCGACGCCGATGGGGACGGATACGACTCGGACAGGTATGGCGGGCTGGACTGCGACGACGACGAACCCGCCGTATACCCAGGAGCAGACGAGGGCTGGACGGACCTCGGCGTGGACAACGACTGCGACGGGAGCCTCGACGACCAGGTCTCGCCGGTGCTCGCGGCGCTGGGGGCGATCGCGGGCGAGGGGGAAGGCGGCGCGTTTGGAGAGGAGTTGCTCGTCCTCCCCGCGGGTTGGGCTGCCGAGACGGCCACGGCGATCATAAGCGCCAGCGCGACCGACGATTATGCTGGCGCGACCTTCGCCTGGGAGCAGCAGAACCTCTCTGACGCTCGTTCGCCTTCGGACAGCGACTGGGCAATCGACGGCGAAGGCTACTTCGGCTACCGACTCGGCCTGGCTGGAGACGCGGAGCAGCCTGTGCTGCTGGCCTCTGCGGTGACGGCCGAGGTCAACCGTGGCGCAGTGGTCGGGTGGACCGGCGGGGCCATTGGCTCAGGATTGGACGCCGCCAGCTTCCGCATCGTCGGCGACCAGGAGGGGATCTTCGTGGGAGGCAGCCTGTTGCGCCAGGTGGACCTGGACGGCGACGGGTTGAACGACCTCGTCACCTCGGCCATTCTCGACAGCCGGGTCGTGGCCAACGCAGGCTCCGTAGCGGTCTTCTTCGATCCGGGATCCCTGGCTGGTGAGCTCGGCTACGACGACGCCGATGTGCTGTTCACCACGACCTTGGCTGGGGCCAGCCTCTCGGCCGTCGGCGTGGGCGATGTGGACGGCAGCGGGGTCGCCGGGCTGGGCTTTCGGATGAGCAGCGCCGGGTCCGACCCAGAGGGGGCCATGGTCGGCGAGGTCCCTCGAACTGGCGTTCATGACCTGGACGAGGCGGCCGACGCCACCTTCTACGCCTGCACCCCAGCCCGAGCGACCGATCTGGACGGTGACGGCAGCCCCGAGCTCATCGCGCTCGGCGGCGGCGTCTACCAGTTCGACCTCCCCGTCTCGGGATCGGTCACACCGTGGGATCAGGCGATCTCCGCATCGGGGTTCGTGGACCCAGCCACATCCTGGGCCTCCGCCTTTGACGACCAGATCCCCTACTGGTCGGGGCGCCGTGCGATGACGACCTCCTATGTTCACGACGGCGAGCGGGGCGCGGTCGCCCTTTACGCGCTGCAATACGGGCGCACCTCGGTCTACGACGACGATGCCATGCTGTTCGTCCTCGGTGAGCGCGCGGGGGACCGGCTGGGGCAAGGCGCCGCGCCGATCGACTGGGATCTGGACGGCGTCGACGACCTGCTGATCGGGGCCCCCGGGGCGGACACAACGACGACCGACGCAGGCCGGGTCTATCTCGTACCGGCTCCTCGATGATGCTCTTGGGGCTCGGTTGGCTCCTGGCCTGCGGGCCCTACCCCATCGTCCAGGTGGACGGAGCGGTGCGGCTGGGAGGATCGGCCACCGGCCAGATCCTGGTCGGCACCGCCAAGGGCGCCGTCGTTGCCGTCGACGCCTTCGGAGAGCAGCAAGCGCTGGCCGGAGAGCACGGGAGCCCCGTCCGAGAGCTGAGCGCCAGCCCTCTGGGGTCCTGGTGGGCGCAGCTCGACGACGGGCGACTGCTGACGGGCACCCACTGGTCCGCACCGTCCGTGCAGCTCCACCCAAGCCTGCGAGGCATGGTGGTCGGCTGCGATGGGCTTCACCTGAGCACGGACGCCGCACCTGAGCCGTGGATAGAGGGAGTCAGCGCGGTTGCCTTTGCGGGTTGTGGTGAATATCATCTGGGCACTGTAGACGGTTCTGTCGCCGGCCAATCTGTCAGCACCGCCGCCATCCGCCGCGTCCAGCCTTTGGGCGAGGGGCTGGTCTGGGTCGACGCCGAGGGGCGGACCGGCTGCCTGGGCTGCACGCACCGGCTCCCCCGCGAGGGGGTGGTCGACGCGATCGCGACCTGGCAAGCGCCCTTCCTGGACGGTGAGCTGGTCTGGCTGGACCGGGACGGCATGCTGTGGGTGCGCTGAAGAAGGCGCTGCCCTGGGTCGTCGCGCTGGCCGCCCTGGCCCTGGCCCTCAGCCGCGCGGCCCAGGACGGTCTCTGGTACGACGAGGCCTACACCGCTCGGCTCGCCCGCCTGCCGCTGGGCCGGGCCCTGACCGGCGCCATGCAGGATGTGCATCCGCCCACCTGGACGGTCATCGCCTGGCTCTTCGCGCGCCTGCCTCTGTCCATCGAACTGGCGCTGCGGCTGCCGGCGGCCCTCTCTTACGCCGGACTGGCCGGCCTGCTCACCCGCCGCGCTCCGCTCGCCGGACTGGCGATACTCTTCCACCTTCCCCTGCTGGATCTGGCCGCCCAGGGGCGGGCCTACAGCACCCTCGCCCTGGCGCTCGTGGCCATGGTGCATCTGGTCCCCCAGGGGCGGCCGCTGCTCACCGGGCTGCTCGCCGGCTTCGCCGCCTCTCTACACGGGACCGGTCCGCTGCTCGTTGCGGTGCTGCTCTTCCCCAGCCTGCCCTGGCATTCTATCCGACCCCGGGAGCTTGGCATGATGGCCGCCGCCGCCCTGCTGCCTCAGCTCTGGTGGATGCCGGCCTTCATCGAGCAGGCCATGCGCTACGCGGGGGAGCCCTGGTATGTGAACAGTACCGCCTGGGACTGGCTGGTGATCAGCGATGGCCAGGTCGGGCTGGCGGCGTTGGCGGTGGCTGTGATGGTCGGCCTGCCGGGAGCGGCACGGCCTCTGCTGCCTGCACTGGCCCTCGCTCTGACCCTGGCACTGGCCGAGGTGCTCGGCGCCGGCATGGAGATCCGCAAGCTCGGCGCTCTGTTTCCGGGGCTGATCCTGCTGGGTCTGGCGCAGGGCAATCGGCCCCTCTGGGCGACCGGGGCGTTGGCTCTGGGTCTCATGTTCTCCAATCGTACCGTGGATGATCGCCCCGATCTACGTGAGGCGGCCATGCGCGTCCGCGCCTTGCCCGCGATGCCAGTTCTCGCCTGGTACGCCGGAGAGATGCGGGCTTACCACCCGGCGACTCTCTGGAGCGGACCAACACCCATGGACACCGCTCGTCGTCTGACCGAGCTCTTCGCCGCGCAAGAGATACAGTGTGCGGCCATCGTCAACCTCTGGGACACGGCCCCGGAAGAGGCCCTGCCCCCGGGCCTGGAGGTCCGGGCATGGGCAGAGGTCACGGGTCTGGACGTGCGGCTGATCGGGACGGAGGCCTGCTCGGTCGATTCACTGCCGGCAGGCTGGCACGTGGGATCGGCCTGCAAGGACCCGCAGCTTCGGGAGTGGGTCTGCGAGGGTCGGGAGGCGCAATAGGAGCGGGATCCGTCGGAAATCCGGCAACCCAACCACGAGCCCTCAACACCTTGGACGAGGAACGCCTCCTTCATGGCCCTCGCCCGGCAGCTCATCCTCCGCGCCTGCGACAACCGCAAGCTCGCTCCCGACCTGGCGCGGCGACGCGATTGGTCGCGGACGCTCGCCCTCGCCGCGCGGGGTCGCCCGTGGGCGGCAGCTGTCCGTGTTGGTACAGGCGGTCGCCGCCTCGGCGGGCCAGTCGACCGCGAGCCCATGGCGACGAAGCTTCGCGCGGTTGAGGGCCAGTGGGCCTGGCGCAGCCACCAGGGTGCAGGACAGAAGTCCCATTCCTGATTCAGGAAGGCAGGTTCTGTCTACACGGGAGGGAGGTTCAGTCCTCGATTCGGCCAGAATGTGTCCGGTTCTTGGCCTGTTCCGCCGAGAATCGACCGAATTTGGCCCATGAGGTGGACAGAAGTCCAGCTCATGATTCAGGAGTGGGACTTCTGTCTACCACCTGCCTCGCTCGTTTCGGTTGGCAGGGCAGGAGCAGGTCCGATGAAGTCAAAGCTCTGGAGAGCGATGCCGGAAGAGTGGGGTTGAGCAGCCTCAAGCTGAACGCCGGCTTCCTGGCAGCCGAGTTCAAGCCGGCGGCCGCCGACCGTCAGGCCGCCTGGGAGATGTACGTCGAGCTGCTCACCCGCATCGCCACCCAGCCCCTGCCTTCCGAGCAGGGCGACGAGCGCGCCGCCCTGGACAGCGTCTACAGCCTCTTCCCGACGACGCGCGAGGCCTTGCGGCGCAACGGCAGCAACTGCATCGAGTTCACCCGCCTCGCCGTGGTCATCCTCAACCAGGTCGTGCGGCCCTTCACCGCGAAGTGGCACGGCCGGGTCACGCGAGACCCCAAGACGCTGGAGAAGGCCAAGAACCGGCAGGAGTTCCGCGCCGAGCAGGCGGCCTTGCAGGTCGAGCTGCGGAAGTACCAGGGGGCGCTGGCGGCGATCGCGGGGGTGGAGGACCTGACGGAGCTGCCGGTGGTGTGAGCATCAACCCCCCACCACCTCCCCCTCCCGCAGCGTCCCCGTCCCCGGCGGCGCCACCCCGAGGGTGAGCTCCAGCGCCCGCACCGGCAGGCCCAGCCTGCGCCGCACCGGGCCGACCAGGTCCGCCACCACACAACGCCGCGCCGAGAAGCGAAACATCAGCCTGCCGGTGGCGCGCTCGTCCTCGTAGTCGGTGCCGGCGATCAGCAGATCGGCCCCGCCGTGCCGCTGCACCAGCCTCGCCAGGACCGGCTCGGGTGTGAAGCGGTGCAGCGCCTGTTGGAGCAGGAGCACCCGGCGGCCCTCGGCCCGCAGCTCCAGCACCAGGGGAGGCCCGACGGGGCGCTGCCGGGCGTGGGAGAGGCGCTGCCAGGCGAGGCGCGGGCGGCGCAGGGCGGAGAGGGTCTTGCGCACGGCCTCGGCGGGGACGGCGTAGGGGATGGGCGGGAAGGCCGAGGGCAGCAGCGAGAAGCCGCCGTGCTCGACCTGCACGCCGTCGAGCAGGGCGACGCCATCGCGGCCGAGGAAGCGGAGCAGCTCGGGAGGCGCGGCCAGGGGCTCGCTGCCGCGGGAGCCGGCGAGGCGCTCGGCCTCGGACCAGGTGAGCGCCTGGGGCAGGCCGCTGGGGCGGGGCGGGTCGACGGCGATGGACCGCTCGCCGATGCGGACGAGCAGCCCGCTCTCGCCCAGGTGCCGGACCTCGATCACGGCCCGACCCGGCGGGCTCGGATCTCGCGGACGATCTCCTCGGAGGGCAAGGCGCGGGCACGAGGGAAGAGGAACTCCTCCTCGCGGGCGATGTGGGCGAGCATCAGGGCGCTGAAGGCGCGGGCTTGGGCCTCGAAGCCTGCGGCGGGCTGGGCCTCGAAGCCCGCGGCGGGGGGCTCGCCGTCGGCGATCGCCCGCAGCGCGGCGACCACGGGGGGGATGGCCGCCTCGATCTCGACGTGCTCGGCGCTGAGCTGCTCGGTGTGGGCGTCGGGGGCGAGGCGGGGGAAGACGGACTCCTCCTCGTCGGCGGCGTGCAGGGGCAGGGCCTCGTGGAAGTAGCGGGCGCAGCGGGCGGCGGTCTCGCGGGCGGGGGCGGCGCTGCGGTCGGTGAGCTCCGCCAGGGCGAGCAGGCCGCGGCAGTGGCGGCGGATGCGCTCGTGGCACTCGAGGAGCAGGTCGACGGCGTCCATGGCCCCCCCTATCAACGGATATGGTTATCCGCAATGCAAATGGCAAAAGCGAATACCTGACGCCAGGGGTTGCTCGGTCAATGGTAGGGTTGAGGAGATGCTTCTGCTCCTCGGCCGCTGTGGACTGGAACGGCTCGCCGAGCCGCTGCGGGCTTTGGGGCACGAGGTGACGGTGGCGGCGCCGGGCGATCGGGGGCTGATCGAGGCCCTGAAGCCGGAGCTGGTCTATGTCGACCTCTTCAGCGACCTGTTCAGCGAGCTGCCGCTCGACCCGGATCTGTTCCCCCCGGGCACGATCTTCCGCGGGCCGCGTCTGCCCACCTCCCACAGCCCGCTGACCGGCAGGCCGACGATCGACCCGCTGGCGCTCTGGGCCCGGCACGGGATCCTCAACGACGCGGTGCGCTTCGGGCCGGGCCATGGCGAGGCCGAGCACGGGCCGCTGGGCTGCTCCCGGCTGGACGGGCGGGACGCGGGCGAGATCGAGGCCCAGGCGCTGCACGCCCGCTGGCACGCCCGCACCAGGGGCCCGCGCAAGTGTGTGGTGGTGGACCTCGACGACACGCTGATCCACGGGCGCATCGCGGCGGAGGACTTCACGGAGCGCAACCCGGCCTGGGGAGGGCAGCTGCCCGAGGAGGAGAGCTTCTGGCGAGCCCCGCGCGGCCTGCACTTCGGCCTGCGCGAGCTGCGCGGCCGGGGGCTGCTGCTGGCCCTGGCCACCCGCAACGACCCGGCGCTGCTGCCTCTGTTCAAGCGGCGACCCGGCCCGGTCCTGGCGCCGCTGCTGGACCTCGACGACTTCGTGGCGGTCGCCGCCGGCTTCGGCGAGAAGAGCGCGATGCTGCGCCAGATCGCCGCCGACCTGGGCATCGGCACCGACAGCCTCGCCTTCGTCGACGACAGCGCCTTCGAGCGGGAGGAGGTGCGGGCAGCCCTGCCCGAGGTGCTCGTCTTCGACAGCGCCGCGGCCGGCTGGCAGCTGCCCGAGGCCCCCGAGCTGTGGAGCGAGGCCCCCCTCTCTGTACACCGTGAACAGAGCTACCGCAGCCGGGTGGCGGTCACCGCCGCCGCCGATCCCCTCGCCTTCCTCAGCGGCCTGGGGCTGCGGGCCACGGTGCGACCGGCCCTCCCCGAGGACCTCCCCCGGGTGCGGGAGCTCTTCCAGCGCAGCAACCAGCTCGCCCTGACGGCGCAGCGCCCTCAGCCGGACTCCACCGCGGGCCTCTACGTCGGCCTCGTCCATGACCGCCTCGCCGACCACGGCCTCGTCGCCGCCGCGCTGTTCGGCTCCTCCCCTCACCGCCTGCTGGCCTTCGCCTGCTCCTGCCGGGTCCTCCCCCACCGCGTCGCCCCCAGCCTGCTGCACGCCATGCTCCAGCTCGAGCCCGGCGCACAGGCCGCCTACGAGCCGACCCCGCGCAATGGGGCCAGCGGGGGCCTGCTGGAGGAGGCCTCCCTGGGGATCGCCCCCTGGCTGGCGCTCTCAGTCACACCATGAGGCGCGCTCGGTCTCGCAGATCCCGTCGCAGGTCTGGATCACCTCGCCGGTCTGGAGGTAGTGGGCGAGCTGCTGCTGGGCGAGGTCGATCTTGCGGGGGCACTCGTGGGGATCCGTCTCGGGATCGGGCGGCAGGCCCTCGGTGCCGGGATCGGGCACATCGGTGAAGCTCCACTCGACGATGGCGCTGCCGGTGAAGGGGGCCTCGGCCTCCTCCAGCCCGTAGATCGCCCGGGTCTGGGGGGCGACCGTGCGGGCCTGGAAGCCGCGGGCCTGGATGTGGGCCGAGAGGAAGCTGACCTGGGCGTCGCCGATGGCGGTCTGCAGCAGGGCGTGCTTCTCGGGGTAGCCGGCCGGCGGCTCCTGGTTGAGGTCCCAGAGGTAGCCGCCGCCCTCGGCCAGGTCCCAGAGCTGCTGCATCAGGCCCAGGGTGTAGAGCATGATGACCCGCTGGTCGTCGAACTTGGCCTTGAACAGCTCGAAGAAGGGCTCGAAGTTGTTGCTGCGGGTGAACATCATGCTGTACGGGTTGCCGCCGACGCTGAAGGCGGCCCGCTCCAGGAAAGGCGAGAGGCCGTAGTAGCCGACCCCGTAGATCGAGCCCTGGGAGATGCCGTAGAAGCCGAAGCGGTCGGGGTCGAGCACGTTGACCAGGGTGCCCTCGGAGTCGGGGAAGGCCAGGGCCCCGTCGCTGGCCAGGGCCGTGCGGGCCAGCATCAGCAGGGCGTTCTGTTCGACCATGCCCTGGACGCTGCGCTCGGGCAGGGCGGCGATGCGGCTGGGGTCGTTGAGGATCGTCAGGGTCAGGGGGCCGACGTCCTCGGTGGACATGCCCTTCCAGTCGGTGGCGACGATCACCATGCGGTGCTCGTCGGCGAAGGCCCGCAGCCAGCCGGTGTAGGCCTCGTCGAAGCCGCCGAAGAAGCCGTGTCCGTACTGGAGGATGTACGAGGGACCCGGATCGAGGGCGACGCTGCACGGGATGCGGACCAGGAAGTCGGCGGTGGCCTCGCCGTTGGCGAAGGGCAGGCCGTCGGCGTCCCGGGTCAGGACGGTGCCGGGCACATCGTCCTCGGTGTACAGAGGGGGGTACATATTCCCCTCCAGCGTGCGGGCGATCTCGTCCCCGGCGGCGCAGTCGCCCTCTTCCTGGAGGGTCCACTCGTAGCGCAGGCCCTTGGACTCGATGCGACGCACGCTGTCCTCGACGGCGAGGCGGGCCCGGCCGGTGCTGTTGCCGCGGCTGGCCGTGTGCAGCTCCCAGGCGAGCTGCAGCTCCGTTCGCGCCAGGCCGGTCGCCTCCAGGGCCGGGAAGATCACCTCGTCGTAGCGCGCCCGCTGGCGCTCGACGTCGGCGTCCTGGGTGCTGCCGCCGTCGCGCAGGGCGGCGAAGCCCTCGCTGGGGCTGACCGCGCCTCCGTCCGTGGTCTTCAGCCCGCGGATGCCGACGACGTAGTGGGCGCCGAAGCGCAGCGGGTGGACCGGCCGCAGGATCAGCAGCTGCTGACCGGGATCCTCGACCGTCACCTCGCGCTCGGCCCAGTGGGCGACCCGCTCGCCGGTCTCCACGTCGACGATGACCGTGGTGGCCTCGGCGTCCAGGTAGGCGCCGATGTCGGTGAAGGGGATCAGCCCCTCGTCGGAGAGCCCCTCGAAGAAGGCCAGCATCGGGCTGTTGATCGAGTGCCCGTCCCGCTCGTTCCAGAAGTCCGGCGCCACCTGCAGGCCGTCGATGTTCATCGGCAGCGAGCCCGGGCCGTAGGCGACCTGGAAGCCCGTCTCGGTCTGGGCTTCGTCCAGGAAGAAGCTGCTGGGGAAGGGCAGCAGGCAGAGGCTGGGGTCGAGGGGGTTGCAGTCCCCGCGGGGGCCGATCTCCAGCGGGGTCGTGCCGCCGCTGTCCTTGCTGCCCGAGCAGGAGAGGAGGGCGAGGAGGAGGGGGATCATGGCGGGCTCCAGGGAGAGGAAGGCAGGACGGCGGCGCAGACCCGGGCGACCAGGGCGCGGTCGACTGCGGGGTGCAGCTCGAGCTCCAGCCCAGCATAGCGGGGATCGGGGAAGCGCTCACGCAGCCAGGTGGTGAGGCCCTCGTCGGTGCCCAGGTAGGGCTCGTTGAAGCGGGCGTCCAGGCCGGCGGCGCGCAGGGCCTCGCGCAGCCGGTCGGCCCAGCGCTGCTCCTCGGCCCGCGCGGGATCGTAGAGGACGCCGACCTGGACGGTGCGGACCTGCCCGTGCAGCGTCGGGGTGAAGCTGTGCAGGGAGAGGTGCAGACAGGGGTCGCGGAGCTCGACCGCCTGGACGATGCGGGCGCGGTAGGGCCGATGGTAGCGGGCGAGGCGGGCCTCGCGCTCCTGGGCGGAGAGCCCGCGGTTGCCCGGCACCGGGACCCCGAAGGCCCGCTCGGGGATCACCCCGGGGTCCTCCTCCCGCCGGTTGAGGTCGACGAGGAGGCGGCTGTGCTCGCCCTCGAACAGGGGCGCGCCGGTCCGCCGGGCGAGGTCCAAGGCCAGCTCCAGGGCGCCCTCGTCCCAGGCGATGTGCGAGGCCAGGGCCGCGGCCTCCAGGCCCAGGTCGAGGCCCTCGGGCAGGGCGGCGCGGGCGTGCTCGCAGGAGAGGATCAGGCGCGGCCGGACCACGGGCGGTTCTCCACCAGGCAGTCGGCCAGCTCGATCCAGATCCGGCGGGCGGCGGGCGTGAACTCCTCCTCGTTCGAGGCCAGCGGCAGCAGGCGGCTCAGGATGCGCTCGGCGAGGCTGCCCTGCTGGACGATGCCGGCCGAGAGGTCCAGGTAGCGCTGCTCCTGCAGGCGCACCCGCCACTGGATGCGCTCCAGGTGCCAGGCCAGCACCTGGCGGGCCGAGAGCGTGCCCCGGGCGTCCCGCAGGCTGTCCAAGGGGAGATGGGGGGCCAGGACCCGGGCCTGGCTGCCCTCGCGGGCGACGGCGAAGAGATCGGCCTCCAGCACCGCCTGCGGCGCCGGCCGCAGCTCGTCCAGGCTGCGGGAGAGGTCCTTGATCGCCCGCCGGGTGAACCAGGCGATCGCCATATCCATCGCCACGCACTCCTGGACGTCCAGGATGCGCACCTCCAGCGACTCGCGGCTGGCCTTGAAGACGGCCCCGCGGGCGTTGAGGAACTCGTGCCGCAGGGCGCCGGCGTCGGGGAGGCGGTCGACGGCGGCGTACATCGGGCCGAGGATGTCGCGCCGGTAGTCGCTGTAGCGGCTGAGCGGCTCGGGGACGAGGCGGGCCATGCTCTCGGGCAAGCGGGCCTGGTGCAGCAGCAGCCAGTGGACCCGGTTGTCGACGGCGCCGGTCAGCTCGCCCTCGACCAGCGGCGAGCTGGCCGCCAGGGCCGGCAGGTAGGGCACCAGCAGGCGGGCGGCGTTCATCATCGCCACGGCGTCTTCGGGATCGCCCATCGGCAGGTTGACGTGGACGGCCTGCACATTGGCCCAGCCGTGGGAGCGCACGTCGAAGAGGCGGGCGTAGGTCTCGTAGATGCGGCGGTTGCTGCGCCGCCACAGCCGGGCCTTCTCGGGACGGAACCAGGGGTGCATGCCGCCGGGCAGCAGCCGGGCCCGCTGCCGCTGGTCCAAGACCAGGGCCATGCGCCGGACCCCCTCGACCAGGTCGGCCTCGGCCCGGGCCAGGGAGCGGTGCGGCAGCACGTTCTTGATCTCGATCACATGGTCCATGATCTCGTTGGAGAAGCCCACCCGGCCGAGCTCGACGTCGCTGCACGGGCGGCCGGCCAGGGCGGCCAGGGCCTCCTCCGCGATGGGCATGACGTTCAGGTCGCGGTCGACGATCGGGTACTCCAGCTCCAGGCCGGTCACCTCGTAGGCGCGCCAGGGGCGGCTGGGCGGCGGGGTGGGCCTGCCGATGGGCTCGCGCAGGGTGGAGATGGCCCCCTCGCGGCGGGCCGGGCGCGGGGTCGGCGCCCGCTTGACGCCGCTCTTCTTGCCGGCGATGTGCAGCCGCTTCTGGAACCAGCGGACGAGGTCCTCGTAGACCAGGTCCCCGTCGGCGGCGTCCTCGTAGCCGTGGTCCAGGTTGGCGTTGTCGTTGACCTCGATCACCACCGGCCCGTTGACGGTCTCCTTGAGGTCGACGCCGAAGAAGCCGTCGCCGATCAGGTCGACCGCCGCCACGGCCAGCCGCCGCACATCGGCCGGGGCCTTGTCGCGGGGCACGGCCTCGACACGCCCGAAGCGCACCGAGCTGCCCTGCATGGCCCGGATCTGCCAGTGCCCGGGCACCATATGGTAGCGGGCCGTGTAGAGGACCTTGCCGTCCAGCACGCCCACCCGCCAGTCGAAGGTGGTCGGCAGGTACTCCTGGGCCACCAGCAGGGGCGAGCGGTCCAGCAGGGGAGGCACCCGCCAGGCGAAGTCCTCCTCGCTCTCGACCTTGAAGACGGCGGTCGAGAAGGAGCCGTCGGGCACCTTGACGATGATCGGCGAGCCCAGCTCGGCCGTGAGCTGCTCGAAGCTGGCCTCGCGGCCGAAGATGGCGCTCTTGGGGGTGGCGAGGCCGGCCCGCGAGAGCAGCTCGTGCAGGTAGACCTTGTTGCCGCAGCGCACGATCGCCGAGGGGTGGTCGATCACCGGCATGCCCAGGGCCTCGGCTCGCGAGGCGAAGCGCCAGGCCGGCTGGTCCACCCCGGTCAGGATGCGGATGAAGAGGGCGTCGTGCTCTCCCAGCCGGTCCAGGTCGTCGGGGCCGATGCGCTCGACCCGCAGGCCGCGCTTCTGGGCGATCTGGGCGAGGCGATCCATGGTCTCGGCGGTCGAGGCGCAGGAGGGATCGGCCCCGTCCCAGAGCAGGGCGAGGCTGGGCATGCCCTCCACCGGCGCGACGGAGCGGGGGCTGTAGGCGGCCAGGGCCTGGACGAGGCAGCGGCGCTCGGGCTCGTCGAGGGCCTCGATCGCCAGGACCCGCAGATCCACCAGCCGCCAGCGGCCGGCGTCGCGGACCAGCTCGACCTCGCAGGCCGGCACGGGCCAGGCGGCGAAGACCTTGCGGGCGAGGCGGGGCAGCTTGGGGGCGAGGCCGGGGCCCTCCTCTGGCCAGGGGCGGCCGCCCAGCACCCGGAAGANNGGAAGACCAGCCGCTCCTCGGGCTTGGGCGGGCGGGGCACGGGCTCGTCGGGATCGTCGACCACCGGGGGGCCCTCGGCCGGGGCGACCCCCTTCTCGGCCATCTGGCGCAGGCGGACGGCGATCTCGGCGCAGTCCAGCACGTCGAGGCCCTCCTCGCGCAGGGCCCGGTCGCGGGCGCGGCGGTCGTGGTCCTGCTCCAGCAGGGCCGGCTCGGGCAGGGGCAGCCCGCCGCGGGCCTCGGCCAGCAGCGAGACGTACCAGGCGGTGGAGAGGTAGCCCTGGTGGGCGCAGAGGTTGACCACCGGGCAGCCGCGCTCGACCTGCGCCCGCCCGGCGAGGAAGTCGGCGCCGGAGCCCCGCCGCAGGCCGGCGTGCTCGGGGAGGGTGTCGGGATCCGAGAGGACGACGATCGGCATCATGGGGGGCG
>DDSR01000460.1 GCA_002343455.1 Deltaproteobacteria bacterium UBA2385
GTCCTTGGCGCCTGCGGCGGTGTCTGTGCCTCGCGCGGAGGCGCTGACCGGGCGAGGCTCCGCGGCTGGCGCGGCCTGCGTAGCCGCCAGCCGGGCCAGCAGCGCCGCCGGGGTCGGATGGTCGAAGACCAGGGTCGCCGGCAGCTCCTGCCCGACGACGCGGGAGAGGGCGTCGCGCAGCTCGACGGCCATCAGCGAGTCCATGCCCTGCTCCTGGAGAGGCCGCTTGAGCGGCAGCTCGTCCAGCGCACAGCCCAGCACCCGGGCGATCTCCGCCAGCACCCGATCGGCCAGCGTGCCTTCCGCGCTGGGGGTGAGCCGGCTTGGGACGCGGTGCGCGAAGAGGGGGTGGACCCGGGCAGAGGGATCCGCGGGCACCTGGAACGGCGTCACCGCCAGGACCGAGGGCTCCGCGCCCAGGGCGGCCTCCAGCGCGGCGAACGCCTGCTCGGAGCGCAGCGTGCCCAGGCCCACCGCCTCCAGGCGGCGACGCAGCCCGGCGCCCAGGGCGGCGGCCATTCCCGGCCCCTCCCAGGCGGTCCAGGCCAGCGAGATGGCCGGCAGGCCTTGGCTGCGTCGCAGCCCGGCGAGGGCGTCGAGGCCGGCGTTGGCTGCGGCGTAGGCGGCCTGGCCGGGGGTGCCGAGCAGGCCCGACAGCGAGGAGAAGAGCACGAAGTCCGCGGGAGGATGGGCCTGGGTGGCGCGGTGCAGGGCCAGGGCGGCGTCCAGCTTGGGCGCCAGCACCGCCTGCAGGCGCTCCGGGCTCAGCTCGGCGAAGGGCGCGTCGTCGAGCACGCCCGCGCAGTGCCAGATCCCGCTGAGCGGGCCGAGCCTCTCCAGCATCGCGCCGAGCGCCTCGGCGTCGCGCAGATCGACGTGCTCCAGGCGCAGGCTCACCCCCTGGGCCGCCAGCGCCTCCAGCTCCTGCCGGGCCGCCTCTCCCGGGGCGCTCCGACCGAGCAGCACGAGGTCCCGTGCCCCCTGCTCGACCAGCCAGCCAGCAAGCTGCAGGCCCAGGCCGCCCAGCCCGCCGGTGATCAGCACCGGACCCTCGACCTGCACCCTTCGTTCGGGCTGAGGCCCGCGCATGGGCTCCAGCCGGGGCAGCTCCAGCCGGGTCCCGACCAGCCGCAGCTCGGGCTCCGGGCGGACCAGGGCGGCGAGGATCGTGTCGGTGTCGGCCTCTCCCCGCACCTCGATCCGTTGGATCCGGCGAGAGGGCTGCTCGTTGGCGAAGCTGCGCAGCAGGCCCAGACAGGCCGCCGCGCTGAGCTGTTCGTCCTCGTCCTCGCCCGCGATGAGGACGAAGGCGAGCGGCCCGTCGTCGGGCAGGGACTGGCACAGCCGCAGCAGGGCGGCAAGGGCGGCGGCCGGCCCGCCCCGGAGCTCGGGGTAGATCACCCCTCCCTCGGCCGGGCTGGCCGAGCGCGTCGTCTCGGCCGGCGCCTCGACCCAGGCCAGCCGGTGCAGCAGCCGCTGGCCGTCCAGGCGCCGACCGCGGCGCAGGGCCCCCGCGCTCAGGTGGCGCAAGCGGAAGCCCTCGATCTCCAGGCAGAGCCGGCCCCGTCCGTCCCCGACGACGATGTCGGCCCGCTGCTCCTCGGCGCTACTCGACCGGGCCTTGCTGTGGACCACCGCCTCGGTGTCGATCGCCCGCCGCCAGTGGATCCGGTCGACCGCCACCGGCAGCCAGGGCGGCGCCTCGGAGTCGAGCTCCTCGGGCATGGCCGCCCAGCAGGAGGTGAAGGCCATGTCGATCAGCTGGGGATCGACCGGCCCTCCGACCCGCTCGGGGAGCTGCAGGCGCAGGCCGCCCTCATCCTCGCCCCGCACCACGTCGGTCAGGACCCTCCAGCGCGGCCCCCAGCTCAGCTTGCGCGCATCGAACACGGAGTAGAGGTGCTCCGGGCTCACCGGGAGGCCGCTCGGCAGCTCCACCGGGGCAGGATCCTGGGTCCGAGGGGCCGGGGCCCGCTGCAGCAGGGCGCTGGCGTGCAGCACAGGCTCGCGGCTGCTGTCCAGGGCGACCGAGCTGATGGTGGCCTGGTACTCCTGCTCGCCTCTCGAGCGCAGCTCGATGTGCAGCTCGCAGGGGCCCTCCAGCACCAGCGGCAGGCGGAAGAGCAGATCGCGCAGCTCCAGCCCTTCGGAGCCCAGCTCCTGCTCGCCGATCGCCAGCAGGGTGGCCACCCACATCGCTCCCGGCACGACGATCTGGCCGTGGACGAGGTGGTCGGCCAGGGCCGGAAAGCGTCGGGTGTCGATCGGGAAGGAGAAGTGCAGCACACCGTCGGGGCGCAGCAGGCGCCGCCCGACCAGGGGCTCCTCCTCGACCCGGTCGGCCTCAACGGCGGTCGGCCGCTCCGGCGGCAGGGGGAATTGTTGATCCCGGAAGGGGGTCGGCGGCGGGTACACCGCGGCCGAGCGGTAGGGCGCGTGCCAGGCGGCGTGGTCCAGGCGAGTGCCGGCGGTCCAGAGCGCCCCCGCGGCCAGGGCCAGGGCCCGATCGTCGGGCAGATCGCGGCGCAGGCTGGCGGTCAGGATCAGCTCGGCGCCTCCCGGACAGGCCCGCGCCTGGCTCAGCAGCACCTCCTGGGGCCCAAGCTCCAACAGGCGGCGGAAGCCCAGGGTGTGCAGGGCGGCGACCCCCTCGGTGAAGCGCACGGCCTGCCGCGCGTGGCGGACCCAGAAGGCCGGGGTGGCGGTCTCCTCGCCCACCTCTCCGCCCGTCAGGTTGCTGATCAGCGGGAGGATCGGCGCCGAGAAGGAGAGGCCGGCGATGGCCTCGCCGAACTCCGCCAGCATCGGCTCCATCAGGGGCGAGTGGAAGGCGTGCGAGACGGCCAGGCGCCGGCTGGCGACCCCCTGGGCTTGGAGCTGCCCGCTGATCGTGTCCAGCGCGCCTTGCTCGCCGGCCAGGACCAGCTGCTTGGGGCCGTTGGTTGCGGCGATCTCGACCCTGCCGACGAGCGCCGCCAGCAGGGGCTGGACCTGCTCGGGGCTGGCTCGCAGGACGAGCATGCCTCCTCCGGCCGGCAGGGCCTGCATCAGGCGGCCGCGGGCGGCGATCAGCCGGGCCCCGTCCTCGACGCTGAAGACCCCGGCGACGCAGGCGGCAGCGACCTCGCCGACGCTATGGCCCATCACCGCGCGGGGCAGCACCCCCCAGGAGCGCCAGAGGGCCGCCAGGGCGACCTCCAGGGCGAAGAGGGCGGGCTGGGTCCAGCCGGTCTGATCAAGTCTCCCGTCTGCGGGGCCGAACATCACCTGGGGCAGCTCCGGCCCGACCACCGCCGCGCAGCGATCGATCACCTCGCGGAAGGCCGCGTGGTTGCGGTACAGCTCGGCCCCGGCCCCGGCGCGCTGGGCGCCCTGACCGGTGAAGAGGAAGGCCAGACCGGCGTCCTCGACCTCGGGCTCGCCGCGTTGCACGGCGGCGTGGGGCCTGTCCTCGGCCAGGGCGCGCAGGGCGTCGAGCAGGGCCTCGCGATCCTCGACCACCAGCGCGGCGCGGGTCTTCAGGGCCGAGCGACCCAGGGCCAGAGAGCGGGCGAGGTCGCCGGGACGCAGCGCGGGCCGGGCCTGGACCCAGTCGGCCAGGGTCGAGGCCCAGCGGCGCAGCGGCTCGGGATGCGAGGCGGACAGCGGCAGCAGGTGCACCGGCCGCTCGGGGCGCTCGTCCGCAGGGGCGGCCAGCGTGGGCGGCTCTTCCAGGATCAGCGTGGCGTTGGTCCCGCTCATCCCGAAGGAGGAGACCACCGCCCGGCGGGGGCCCTGGCCGCGGGGCCAGGCCTGGGCCCGGTCGGCGATGCGCAGCCGCTCGCCCAGGCGGATGCGGGGGTTCAGCGTGCGGAAGTGCAGCTGCTTGTAGATCCGCCCCCTGCGCATGCTGGCCAGCACCTTCAGCACCCCGGCGATGCCGGCGGCGGCCTCCAGGTGCCCGATCTGGGCCTTGATCGAGCCCACGGGCAAAGGGGGGCCCGAGCCCTCGCCGTAGACGGTGCGCAGGGCCTCGACCTCGATCGGATCCCCCAGCGAGGTGCCGGTGCCGTGGGCCTCGACCAGCTCGATGCTGGACGCTTCGACCCGCGCCTGGGCCAGGGCCTCGCGGTGCAGAGCCTGCTGGGCCAGCACATTGGGGGCCGTCATCCCGGTGGAGCGCCCGTCCTGGTTGACCGCCCCGCCCTTGATCACGCCCAGGACGCGGTCCCCGGCGTCCAGCGCCGCCTGGAGCGGGCGCAGGACCAGCATCCCGCCACCCTCGCCGCGCACATAGCCGTTGGCCCGGGCGTCGAAGGTCGCGCAGCGGCCGTCGGGAGACAGCGCCGTCGTCAGGGCCATCGCCCGGGTGGCGGTGCTGGAGAGCAGCAGGCTGATGCCGCCCACCAGGGCGCGCTCGCACTCGCCCAGGCGCAGGGACTGGCAGGCGAGGTGCATCGCGACCAGGGTCGAGGAGCAGGCCGTGTCCAGGACCAGGGCCGGCCCCTGCAGGCCCAGCGCGAAGGAGACCCGCCCGGCGAGCACCGACTGCATGTTCCCCAGGCTGTCGTAGGCGTCGTCCAGGCCGCCATTGCCCACCAGGCGCAGCAGGTTGTCGTAGGTCGAGCAGCCCAGGTAGACCCCCGTGCGGCTGCCGACGAGGCTCTCGGGGGACAGCCCGGCGTCCTCGAACGCGCTCCAGGCCAGCTCCAGCACGATCCGGTGCTGCGGGTCCATCCGGGCCGCCTCGCGCCCTGAGATCCCGAACAGGCCGGCGTCGAAGCGCAGGGCCTGACCGGGGTCGAGGAAGGCCGCCCAGCGCTCGCCCGCCAGGGGCTCGGCCGGCAGGGTCCAGCGCTCGGCCGGGACCTCGCGCACCGTGTCCACCTCGCTCTCCATCAGGGCGGCGAGGCCGTCGAGATCCTGCACCCCGCCGGGCAGCCGGCAGGAGAGGCCGACGATGGCGATGGGGGCGCGCTGTCGGCCCCGCTCGGCTTCGAGCTGGGCCTCCATGCGCTCGAGCAGGACCATGGCGCGGCGGAGGCGGTCGGAGGCGCTGGGAGCGGCCGAAGCGGGGTGGTCGTTGCTCACGAGAAGCGGCTCTCCAGGTCGGCCAGGCGATCGTCGAAGTGGGCGTCCAGCTCGTCGTCGTCGAGCTGATCAACGGGAAGGGCGGCAGGGCTCGGGAGGACGGGAGAGGCCTCCACAGGCGCATCTACCTCCCCGGCCACCAGGCGGCCGAGGAGATTCTCGGCCAGGGCTTCGGCGGTCGGGTGGGTCCAGATCAGGGTCGACTCCAGCCGCTCGCCGAGCCCGGCTTCGAGGCGGTTTCGCAGCTCCAGCCCCATCAGGGAGTCGACCCCCAGGTCGCTCAGCGGGCGGGCCGGATCGACCGAGCCCGGCCGGGTGCGCAGGACGGTGCCGAGCTGCTGCCGCACGAAGGCCAGCACGATGGCGGCGCGCTGCTCGGGTCGGGCGGCTCGGACCCGGGAGCGCAGCTCGTCGTCCTGGGTGATCGTGCTCTGGCCCGCGCCTGCCGCGACCCGGGGGCTGGCCGCGGCCTGGGGCATCAGCTCGATCCACTGCCGCAGGCTGGCGGGGAGGACGCCCACGCTGACGGCCTCGCTGGCCAGGGCCGCCCAGAGGTGGCTCAGGCCCTCGTCGGGGCTGATGCTGCGCACCCCGCCCGAGGCGATTCGATCGCCGCGGTTTCCCTGGGCCGCCGCGAGGCCGACCTCCGAGAAGGCGCCCCAGGCGAGGCAGAGCGCCGGCCGACCCTGCTGGTGGCGAGCCCAGGCCAGCCCTTCCAGGAAGGTGTTGCCCGCGGCGTAGGCGCTCTGGCCGGGCGCGCCCATGGTGCCGGAGGCCGAGCCGTAGAGCACGAAGGCGTCCAGCGGATCGTCGAGGGTAAGGCGGTGCAGGTTCCAGGCCCCGGCGATCTTGGGCGCCAGCACCTTGCGGTAGCGGTCGGCGTCCTGGCGGTTGATCAGCCCGTCTTCCAGCACCCCGGCGGCGTGCACCACCCCTCGCAGCGGCGGCAGGCGGGTCCGGGCCTCGTCCAGCGCCGCTTCCAGGGCCAGCCCGTCGGCCACGTCGACCGCCAGCACCTCCACCTGGGTTCCCCGGGCCGACATCCGGGCGATGGCCTGCCGCTGGGCCTCACCCTGGACCCCAGCCTGGACCCCCGACCGGCCCAGCAGCAACAGCGCCCCCAGCCCGCGGCGGGAGAGATCCTCGGCCAGGCTCAGGCCCAGCCCGCCCAGCCCTCCGCTGACCAGCCAGGTCCCGTCGCGAGGCAGCGGGGCGTCGGTGGGCTGCCGGACCCGGATGCGCTCGGGATCGGGCTCCAGCACCAGCCGCCCGATGTGGGAGGCGCGGGCCATCGTCTCCAGCCCCTCCCGCCATCGGGAGAGGGGCAGGCGGCGCAGCGGCAGCGGCCCGACCTCTCCCCCCTCGGCGACGGCGTCCAAGGCCGTCTGCACGGCCCGCCGGAAGCGGGGCAGCGCCCGCAGGGCCATCCCGTTGAGGTCGACCAGCGAGAAGCTGAGGTTGCGCAAGAACGGACGCAGGCCCAGCTTGCCGTCGGCCAGCACATCGCGCTTGCCCAGCTCGATGAAGCGGCCGAAGGGCCGCAGCACATCCAGGCCCCGAGCCAGCAGCTCGCCGCTGAGGCTGTTGAGCACGACGTCGACGCCCTCGCCGTCCGTCCAGGCGAGCACATCCTCGACGAAGCGGGCGCTGCGGGAGTCCGAGACGTGGGCCACCCCCATCGAGCGCAGCAGCGCGCGCTTCTCCTCGCTGCCGGCCGTGGCGAAGACCTGGGCGCCCAGGCGGCGGGCCCACTGGATCGCCGCCAGCCCGACCCCGCCGGTGCCGGCGTGCACCAGGAGCCGCTCGCCGCGCTCCAGCCGGGCGATCGGGACCAGCGACTGCCAGACGGTGGCGTGGGCGACGCTCAGGCTGGCCGCCTGGGCGAAGTCCAGCCCGGCGGGCATGGCGAAGACCCAGGATGCCGGCAGGGTCGCCTCGGTGCCCATCAGCCCATCGCCCATGGCGATCACCGCCTGGCCGGGCTGAAGCCCCTCCACCCCAAGCCCGACCTCCAGGACGACTCCCGCCGCCTCCAGGCCCGGCCGCATGGTCCCCAGGTCGACCGCCGACAGGGCGTTGAGCACGTCCAGGAAGTTCAGCCCGATGGCCCGCAGCTCGACCCGCACCTCGCCGGTGCCGGGCGGGCGCGACCGGACCGCGGAGAGCTGGAATCCATCGAAGCTGCCGCGCGCCAGGCACTCGACCCGCACCGGACCGCTCGCTCGTTGCACGCGGCCTCGGCCTGCGCCCGGCAGCTCGCGGACCAGCCGCGGCACCAGGGTCCCGCCCGCGCGCAGGGCCAGCTCGTCCTCGACGGGATCCGAGCCGAGCAGGGCCAGCAGCTCGGCGCCCTGCGCGGTGAGGCTGCGACCGGGGTCCAGGTCCAGGCGCACCAGCCTCCAGGCCGTCAGCTCGTTGGCGAGGCTGCGCGCCTGGCCGAGCAGCGCGGTCTGGGCGGGGTCCACGGGACACCCATCGGCCTCCATCGCCCCGCGGGTCAGCCGCCAGACCCGGGGCGGCTCGCGCAGGCCCGCGGCTTCGAGGCCCTGGGCGAGGTGCAGCGTGTCGATCAGGGCCTGGGTGCAGGCGCCGACGGGGTCGTCGCTGGGGGGAGGAGGCAGGAGCAGCAGGTGGTCGAGGGAGGCGAAGTCCCACGGAGCGGTGTGGAGCTCGACCACGCTGTGGCCGGCGGCTGTGAGGAGCCGGGTGAGGAGGGCGATATCCGCGGTCCGACGTCCCCCCTCCGCCTCGCTA
>DDSR01000241.1 GCA_002343455.1 Deltaproteobacteria bacterium UBA2385
GTCGGGGGCCGGGTCGGGGGCCGGGTCGGGGGCCTGGGCGCTGCCGGCCAGGCGGGCCTCCACCCGGTCGATGCAGACGGCTGCCATGCGCTCGAGCACCCGCACATCGGTGGCGTTGAAGCGGTGCAGGGCGCAGTCCATCAGCAGGAGTACGCCCAGGGTCTCGCCCTGCGGTCGACGCAGGGGGATGGCCGCCAGCGAGTGTACGCCCAGCCGACGGACCTCCCAGGTGGAGCGCAGGCCGGGGTCGGCGCCCGCGTCGCCGGTCAGGAAGCTCTCTCGGGCGCTCAGCAGGCGGTCGCAGAGCGGATCGTCGGGGTATCGCCCCATTCCGCGGGCCGGCTCGCTGAAGTCCTGGTGCAGGGCCCGGTAGCGACCGCCGGTGTCCAGGGCGACCATCGCGCTGGAGGTGCTGGTCAGGGCCATGGCGAGGCGCGCCAGGAGGTAGAACTCGTCCCCGAAGTCGGCGTCTATGCGCTCGTGGACCCTCTGCCGATCTTCGGCGGAGAGGGGGGGGAGGCCGCTACCTTTTGTGGCCGAGATCACGGGTTGGTCACCTCGAGCAGCGGTGAACCCTCCTGGGGGAGCGGGCCTCCGATCCGGACGCCTTCGGCGGTGATCCAGTACTCGCGGAGCTGGTCGGAGTGACCGCTGCCGCGCATCTTGACCACGCCGATGGTCTTGTGCACCGCGCCGTCGACCTCGACCTGGCGCTGGATGAGGATGTCGTCAGCGATGAAGGAGAGCTCGGGCGAGGTCAGGCCGAGCTCGGGTCCGAGCGTGCCGGGGGTCTCCAGGGTCAGCAGCACCGTCATTCCCCCGCCGGTGAGGGCCATGACCACGCGGTAGAGGGACTCGCGGAATTCGCTGCGGAAGGAGGGCGCCAGGGCGACCTCGAAGCCTGCCAGGGAGTCGATCACCACCCGCTGGGCGCCCGTCTCGGCGATGGCGGTGCCGATCTCGTGCAGGACCTCGTCGGGGGAGAGGTCCAGGGGCCGGAAGTAGAGCAGCCGCAGCAGGCCCTGCTCTTCGAGCTTCTCGATGTCGACGCCCAGGGCCAGCGCGCGGGTGGCGAACTCCCGGGGCCGCTCCTCGAAGACGACCATCACCGAGGCATCGCCGCTCGCGCAGCCGGCCGCGACGAAGCGGGTCGCGAAGGTGGTCTTGCCGGCGCCGGTGGGTCCGGCCACGATGACGGTGTCGCCCTTGGGGATCCCGCCGCCCATCATGGTGTCCAGCTCGGGGATCCCCGTCGAGAGGCGCTCGCCGGAGCCGCTCAGGGCGGGAGCCGGCAGGTGGACGATCGTGCGGGGGAAGACCCGGACGCCGTCCGAGGTGATGCGCATCGTGTGCAGGCCCGGCATGGTCGGCATGCCGCGCATCTTCATCACGCGCAGCTTGCGGACCACCGAGTTGCGATCGACCTCCTGGGTCATCCACAGGGCGCCGTCGGCGACGGTGAAGACGGGGTTTCGAAGCTCGGATTCGAGGTACTCGCCGACCAGGAAGGAGGTGACCTCCCAGCTGGTCAGGCGCATGGCCAGGCGCTGGACGAACTGCTCCAGGGCGGCGGCCGCGGGCAGGGGGGAGCCCGTGGTCACGGTCCGGAAGGAGTCGACCACGACGATGCGGGGGCGAGACCTCTCGACCTCTTGGAGGATGCGCGCCAGGACCGCGTCCAGGTTCTGCTCGATCACCTCCTCGCTGAGGTTGACGATGCGCACCTCGCTCCCCATCCGGGAGGGGTCGAAGAAGGACATCTGCTGTTGGTAACGGAGCAGCTTGATCGTCGGCTCGCCCAGCACGGTGAAGTACAGGGCCGGTCGCTCCTTGGTGGCATTGGCGAAGACGATCTGCTGCGCCAGGATGGTCTTGCCCGCGCCCGGCTCGCCCGCGATCAGGTTGAAGGAGAACTCGGGCAGGCCGCCGCCCAGGACCTCGTCCAGGCCGGGCACGCCGGTGGAGAGGGTGGAGATCATGACGTTGACTTTCGAGCTCATGTCGCTTCCTCGGCGTACTGTTGCGTTGCGTCGGGGGTGTCAATCAGGCCATCGCGGACGAGGCGGCACGCCATCTCCTGGCCGATGAAGCGGCCGAGGAGGTCCACCAGCGCGGTGAGGATGAACAGGATGGGGGCAAAGGGGTCTGCATCGGGCCCGAGCTCGGCCTCGACGCCGGTCAGGGCTGGAGTCTCGCTGGGGCGCCACTCCGCTCGTCTCAAGGGGGCGAAGCGGGCGCGCTCGAGGTGCGCGGCCCGGCCGGCCAGCGCATCGAACGCATCGGCGCCGATCCAGCGCCCGAGGTGCTCGCGGAGGGCGGCCGAGATGTGCTCGAAGACGACGGCGGGGCTGGCCTCCTCGCCCAGGCGGGTCCTCGCCCAGGCGATCAGGTCCTGAGCCACCGCCGACTCGACTCGTTCTCCATCCGTCATGACCCTCCTCGCCTCCAGGTCGGCCTGCTCTTCTGGATTCGCTGTGGCTATAGCTCAGAGGCGGGGCTGGCCGCGGCGTTCATATGGGCCAGTTGCTCTTGCAAGAGCGGTGCCATGATACAGAGCGAGGCATGCTGCGCGTGTAGGGTCCGCGCCCGGTCAAATTGACGGAGCCCTCTATCATTCTGGTTCGGGCTCAGATGTCCTGCTGCACCCAGACGGCGCCGCCGCCCTTGGCCGACAGGCGCATCACCTTGCCGTCGTTGGTCAGGGCGATGAACTCGTCCGGACCGATCCAGCAGGTGTCCTCGACCGCGTCGACGACCTCGCGGGGCCAGACGTAGGTGGCGTCGCCGCCCTTGTTTAGCAGCCAGAGCTGTCCGGAGCCGTCCTGGCAGAGGACGCGGTCGTTGTCGTCGGCGATGCGGGGCATGGCGCCGAAGTGGGTGTGGTTGTGTTCCTCCTGGCCCAGGTAGCGGGTGCCCTTCAGGCCGGGGACGGGGATGGAGCGCACCAGCTTGAAGGTCCTGCCGTCGACGAGGTGGAAGGTGTCGTGGCCGCGGACGGCCAGCATGCCGCCGTCGGCCGAGGGCAGGATGTCGCCGGGGCTGTTCAGCTCGATGCGGCCGTGGTCGCCGGTGGGGACCTCGCTCCACTTCAGGACATTGCTGTTGGGATAGCTGACGAAGTAGCGCTTGTCGGTCGAGGGGGCGACGCCGCCGACGTACTGGTCGCCGCCGAAGCTGAGCCCGATCGGGAAGAAGTCGGGCTGCAGGGTCTTGACCCCCTCGTCGCTGCCGACCACGAGCGCGTCGCCGGGCAGCCAGGCGAGGTCCCCGGGCCACTTGCCCAGGTCCATGGGTCCCCGGACCAGCTCGCCGGTGGCGGCGTCGAGGATGCCGAGCTCCTTGCTGTTGTTGGAGACGAGGAGCTTGCTGCCATCGGGCGAGGGCGCGAAGGAGCGGCCCCAGCCGGAGACCCGCCAGCGCTGGCTGCCGTCCAGGTTGCGGGCGGAGAGCTGGTCCTTCCAGGTGACGACGAAGCCGTCGGGCAGGCGTAGGATGCGGTAGTCGCTCTTGACGCTGGAGTGCCGGTAGTGGACCTGGGTCGTGGTCACCCGGTACTGGGTGATGTCCTCGGCGGCCCAGGCGTCCGGGGTCGAGGTCACGGTCAGCGGGGCCTTGGCGTCGGCGTCCAGGCCGGGGACGTCGGCATTGCCGAGCACGACCCACTTCAGGCCGGGTCCGCTGGCCTCGGCCGAGGCGGGCACCTGGACCTGCAAGGTGATGCTGACGGTCTGACCGGGCTCGATCATCCGCCCGCCCTGAGGCACGACGACCTTGCCGTACTCGTTGAACTCGTGCGCGGTGGTGCCGTCGGCGTTCTTCTTCTCGCGGGTGCTCTTCACCGACAGCTCGAAGGCGGTCAACGGGAGCGGTCGGGAGCCGCCGGTCAAGGTCAGGGTGACGTCGAGCACCTTGCCGGGTCCAGCCTCGGCCGCCGAGGTCTGGATGGCCAGCTTGGGTTGGCCGATGCCGAACATGCCGAGGATGGTGTCGAGGAAGCCCATGTCGAATTCTCCAGGTTGAACGACGGCGTAATGGTGCGGGTCCGCGGTGTCGACCCGCGAGGGATACAGGGCGGCGGCGAGACCCCTCTCCACGTCTCCCTTCGAGGTCTTGATGTCCGGCGCCGACCTCCGCTTGACCGGCCGGATCCTGGTCTGGACGCTGGCCATGCTCTTCCTGACCAGCGGGATGGTCGTCCGCCAGGGGCTGGGGATTCAGCGAGTGGGGCCGGTCTCGCTGGACGCCCTCCCGCGCTGGAAGATGTTCTCCGGCGTGGGGGTCGGGTTGACCCAAGTCCGCTACTGGCAGGTCGACGCCGGGGGCGAGTGGACCGAGCTGGCATCGCCCCGCTGGGTCACCCATGGCCTGGACCAGGCCCTGAAGCGGGGGCGCCGCCTCTGCCGCCAGCTTCCACCGGGCGCTGAGCTCCGGGTAGAGGCCCGCACCTCGCGCAACGCCGGCTGGCGCACCCATCGCAAGGCCCGGGAGGAGGACCTGTGCGCGGCGAAGGGCTGAACTCCTCGCTCAGGACCCTTCCGGGCCGGGCCTGGCGCTGGGCGCTGCTGGAGGAGGGGTCCACCCGGCCGACCGCCCTGATGCGGATCGGGCTGGGCCTGATGCTCTGGCTGAGGCTGGCCGACCGCTTCTTGATCCACGCCGACAGCTCGCCCCGGGATGTGCTGCTGGCGGTGATCTTCCACCTCGCCACCCTGGGCACGGTGCTCGGCGCCTTCACCCGCCTCTCGACCGCGCTGGTCGCCCTGCTGAGCTTTGGTGGCTTCGCCTGGATGGGACCGGTCTGGGGCGCCCCCGGCTGGGGCAGCCACAACATCCACCTGCTGGTCTGCAGCACGATGCTGCTGGCCCTGTGCCCGGCCGGTCGCTCGCTGTCCCTGGACCGATGGTGGGCCTTGAAGCGGGCCGAGCGGGGCGGGCCGCCGCCGCCCTCCGAGCGGGCCCCGCTGTGGAGCGTGCGCTTGCTGGGCGTGCTGGTCTGCACGGTCTACCTCTCGACGGCGCTGGACAAGACCGGCGAGGTCTGGCTCTCGGGCCACCGCCTCCAAGCGGTGATCGCCGAGCACTACACCGGCTCGGCCCTGCTCGACGACCCGCTCTACGAGGGGCTGATCATGGTCGCGGCCATCGGCGTCTGGCTGCTGGAGCTGGTCCTGGTGGGCGGTCTGCTCTTCCGGCGGACCCGCCTGCCGCTGGCCATGGCGGGGGTGCTGCTGCACGGCGGCTTCTCGATCCTCTTCCGGGTCTTCACCTTCTCGGCCAACATGATCCTGCTGTACCTGCCGCTCTTCCCGCCCGCGCAGGTCGACGCGGCGCTCACCCGGCTCTGCCCCCCGGGCCTGCCCGCCGAGAGCGCGGTCGGTCCGGCGTCGGTGGCGACGCGCGCGGGGCGGGGGCTGCTGGTGCTGGGCACCCTGGTGGCCCTGCTGGTGGCGGGGCCTCGGCTGCTTCAGGGCATCGAGGCCACGGTCCTGCGCCCGGCCAAGGCCGATCGGGACGATCGCGCTCGCATCGAGCGCGAGGAGCTGCAGAAGTGGCCTCGCTGAGCGCGATGATCTCGCAGGCCCTGAGCCTGGAGGGATCGACCCGCCTCTCGGGGCTGCTGCGCATCGGCGCCGTCCTGCTGCTGTGGTCGGCCTGGGCCTACCCCTTCATCCTCCACTTCGATCTCGCCCCCCTGCGCCTCGCCCTGGCGCTGTCTTTCTACCTCTCCTCCTTCTCCTGGCTGCTGGGCTGGCGCAGTCGGCTGGCCGGGCTGGTCTGCGTGCTGACCCTCCTGGCCACGGTGACCCTGCTGGAGTCCCCCCGCCCCGGCGAGCTCTGGCAGCAGCCGCATCGGCAGCTGAGCCTGGTGGTGGCCTGGCTGGCGGCGCTGGGGCCGGGAGCAGGCTCCTTCTCGCTGGACCGGCTGCGCGGGGGAGGGGAGCGCGGCCCGCTGTGGTCGCTCACGCTGGGCCGAGCCGCGGCCAGCCTGCTCTTCCTCGGCACCGCATGGGCCATGCTCCGGGAGCCGGAGCTGGAGCCGCTCCGGATCGGCCTGGTGGCGCTCTGCCTGGTGGGTGGGCTGGGTCCCTGGTGGCGCCCCCTGCGGCTGCCCAGCCTGGTGCTGGTCGGCGCTGGCGCGCTGGCGCTCTACCCGCTGAGCCTGGCGGACACCGCTCCGTGGAGCGTGGTCTGGCTGCTGGCCTGCTGGCTGGACCCCGCCGCGGTGCACCGGGGGGTCGATCGGCTGCTGGGTGAGCAGGTCCCGGCGGCCCCGCAACCTTGATGCAACCTCGGTCCCCCGAGGCGTTCCTATGGTGTTGGTGGGCATTCCACATGCCCTCAACCCACTGGAGACGCAATGACCAAGAACGTCCTGATCCCCATCTCCCTGATCACCGTGATCACCCTGGCCGGCTCGATCGGTTGCTCCAAGGACCCCAAGGACTCCGGCCTCACCCAGGGTGAGGACGAGATCGTCGAGAAGGCCCGCGTCAGCGGGACCGTCGCGGGAGACGAGGCCGCGCTGGAGGGTGAGGGTGAGCTGTCCGCAGCCACCGAGGCCCAGGTGGTGTCCGTCGACGAGGACGGCCTCCGCGAGGTGCATGGCAGCGGCAGCATCGAGGCCGACGGCAGCTTCGAGATCGAGGCCGAGGGCATGACCCGCACCTTCCTGGTGGAGCTGTTCGACGCGCAGGGCAGCCTGGTGGGCGCGACCATCGGCACCGCCTCCTCGACCAGCGACACCGTCGTCGAGGTCGGCGAGGTCGGCGCCGAGACCACCGTCGAGGCGATGGTCTGGGCCGAGGTGGTCGTAGACTCCGGCTTCGAGACCGTCAGCTCGGCCGAGGTTCGGGCCCGCACCGATAGGAGCGCCGCCATGGCGGCCCAGCTCTGGTACGACGCCAATGCAGCGGGGGAGGCCATGTTCGCCTCGATCGCCGATGCCTTGATCGTCGCCCACTACAGCCGGGTCGACGCGGCTGCCGAGGCCGGCGTCGAGCTGGACGCGGAGCTGAGCAGCCGGGTGCTGGGGCATGTCGAGTCGGCCGAGACCTCCAGCGAGCTGGCGATGGGCCTGGACGCCGCCTTCGAGGCCGAGGGGATGGCCGCGGTGGACCGCTCGGCGATGGCCGCGCATGTGGAAGCCAGCCTGCGGGCGGCGATCGAGGCGACCCTGGATCGCAGCGAGTCCGAAGGCGCCGCGCTGATCGAGGCCTACCAGGACAGCTCGGCCCAGGTCGAGGCCCGCGCCCAGGCGGAGGCTTGGGGGGTGCTGGCCGCCGGCGAGGAGGGCGGCACGGCCCTGGCCGTGGAGCTGCACAGCCAGCTGGAGGCGGCCGCGGAGGCCTGCGAGAGCGGAGGTGCCGGGATCGTGGAGGTTCAGGCCTGGTCGGAGGCCTTGATCGTCAGCACGGTCGACGCGCTGGTGGAGAACGACCTCGACGCCGGGCTGCTGGTCGAGCTGGGCCTGGAGTCCGAGGTGGACGAGGCCACCGTGGCCGAGGCGCTGGTGACCCTGGTGTCGGGGCTGCGAAGCGAGCTGGCCGCCGAGCTGCAGGCCGCCGCCGAGGCGCAGGTCGACGGGAGCGGCCAGCTCGACGCCAGCGCCACGGCCGACCTTCAGGCCGCCGTCTGGGCCGACACCGCGGCTCGAATCGACGAGCTCGCCCAGGCCGCCCAGGCCAGCACCGAGAGCCGGGCCGCGCTGCACCTGGCCACCACGGCCTTCGTGGTCGACGAGCGCTGAGTCCGCCTGACTCCTTGGGGCCGCGGTAGTCTCGCCGACTGTCGCGGCCCCTCCCGGTCGGGGTAGCGGGTGAGCGGAGGTCGACCCTTGTTCGCCTTGATCGTCATCGGCCACAGCTCGCCGGGTCCGCGCTACCCGCTCACCGCTCGCCCGACCGTGGTTGGCAGGGCGCCGGACTGCGACATCGTGCTGGCCGACGCCTCGATCTCCCGCCGGCATGCGGCCATCTGGCAGGCCGAGGGGGGAGTCCAGGTCCAGGATCTGGGCAGCCAGAACGGCACACAGATCGACGGGGAGCCGGTCCGGGAGACCGCCGTCGTGGGGGTCGGGCAGGTCATTCGGCTGGGGCACATCGACTCTCTTCGGGTCATCGAGCACGAGCAGGAGGAGGACACCACCCTGCCTCTGCTGGCCCTGGAAGAGCTGGCCTCGGGCCATCGCATCCTGCTCTCATCGAGCCCGCTGCGAGTCGGTAGCCATGCTTCCTGTCAGCTTCTGCTCGCGGACGGCCCGCCCTACGTCGCGTCGATCATCCGGCAGGGCCCCAGCGAGGCATGGATAGGACTGGGCGACGAGATGGAAGAGCTGGTGATCGACCAGCCCTTCCCCCTGGCCGGCCGCGAGTACGTGCTTCGGCTGTTGCCGCCCTCACCGGTCCAGACCATCGTGGATGGGCCCACCAACCTCGCCTACCGGGTCGTGGCGACGCTCGATGCCCCGGGAGGCGCGCTGGCCCGGGTAGAGGTCGTCGGGTCGGACCTCGCCGTGGAGATCAGCACCGAGAACCGGGCGGTCTTCTTGTTCCTCCTGGCGCGCCGATGGGCCGAGGATGCCGCCGCGGGGGTTCCAGAGACGCGACGAGGGTGGATGGACGACGACGACGTGGCGGTCGGCGTCTGGGGGCGGGACGGGCCCGTCCGGCAGCTCAAGGTCCTGGTCTGCCGGGTCCGCCAGGAGCTGCGCGAAGCGGGCCTGGACCCCTGGTTCGTCGAGAAGCGGCGCGGCGCGCTGCGGCTTCGGGTGATCGAGGCCACCGTCGAAGCCTGAGCTCGGCTCAGATCTTCTTCGGGACCGCCCGGACCTGGAGCATGTCGATGTTGGCCTCGACGAAGCCCTCGGTCTTCAGCTTGACCTCGATGCCGGGGGTCCAGCGCAGGTGCAGCTCTTCGTCCTCCTTGGCCAGCTCGTCGAAGCTGGTCTGGGTCATGAGCTGGACCGGGCTCTCCTTGTCGCCCTCGGGCGGGGCCAGGGTGCCGAGCATGGTGTCGTCGAAGCTCTTGACCACGCCGGTGATCGGCACCTCGGCGGTCTCCAGCACCTTGCCGCCCTTGTCCTTGATGGTGGCCAGCAGGATGACGTCGGTCATGTCGAAGCGGCTCTTGTTGGCCAGCTCGAGGTTGAAGACCGTGATGTTGTCCCGGCGCTGATCGGGCAGCTGCATCCAGCTGGCGTTCTTGACGAAGACGTAGCGATCCGCGTTGTAGATCGGGTCGTAGTTCTCGCGGGTCTCCTTGTCGGCGAAGAAGTACGCGGGGATGACGTCGTCGACCTTGACCCAGCCCTGAGTGCCGTTGAAGCTGACCTGGTAGAACTTGTCCCGCTTGGCCAGCAGCTCGATCTTGCTGTCCTTGGGGATGCTGCCGGCGGCGCTGGCGCCGTCGTTGGGCTCGGCCCGCATCATGGCGGGGTCCGAGGTGACCAGCATCTCGGTCAGGCCGAGGCCGCCCGTGCCGAGCAGCTCGAGGTTCTGGGCGTCGGGCAGCTTGGAGGCGAAGTGGTAGAAGCCGTAGCCGGCGCCCGCCAGGAGCACGACCAGCACGCCGATGATCGGCAGGGTGCGGTTGGCCTTAGGGAGGTCGTCGTCGTCATCGTGCCGGCGGGTGCTGGCGGCCAGCAGGCCCTTCAGCTCGGGCAGCTCGGCGGCGTAGAGCCAGTCGCTGGCGCCGGGCGGCTGGACCATGTCGCCCCCGGTGAGCTTGCCGCTCTGGGCGAGCTTCTTGAGCTCACCCAGGTCTTCGACCGAGAACTGACGGTCTCCCTGGGTCACAAGCCATCGTGACATCGGGTGATCTCCATTGGCGTGACGCCGGACGAGAGGTGCGGGGCCCGGTGGGGAGGGGCCCCTGCCCCGGTCGCGACGCGCGAGACCCGAGGCTGGAACCCCAGGTGAATACCCGCTGCGCGCGCTCGCGGTCAAGGTGCCGAGCGCGATGCGGGGCCCCTTTGACCCAGGCTTTGCAGCGGCAGCGCCGGTTCTTGACGGATCGAGCCCGCGTCAATCGGGCGGGGCGGCGGGGAGCAGAGTCGAGATGGCGGGGGCGAGGCGGCGCGCGAGGCGGCGAGCCCGGCCGGCCGTGGCCACCAGGGCCTGGTTCAGCTCCAGCTCGAGGAACACCACGCCGTGGGCGCGGCCGTGCCGGGCGGCGGCGTAGATCAGGCCGGCCTTGCCCGAGTAGGGCTCGTTGAGGGCGGCGTCGAAGCCCAGGCCGCGGATGCGCTTCGCCAGCCGCCAGGCCTGGTCCTCGTGGTCGTCGTAGAGCACGCCGATCTCGGTGGAGCGCAGATCGACCCCCCAGACGGGGGTGAAGCTGTGTACGCTGAGCAGCAGGCAGCCACGGCCGCGCGCCACCGTGGCGGCGGTGAGTCGGTCCAGCTCCTGATGGTAGGGGTGGTGGTAGAGCTCCAGCCGACGACGCAGCTCGGGGTCGTCGAGGCGCCGGTTGAAGCCTAGCCGGTGCGCCTCGATCTCCTTGCGGACGAGGTCGGGGTGCTCGGGAGGGCGGTTGGCGTCGCAGACCAGCCGGCTGAAGCGGGCCAGCAGCGCGCTGGCGCCGGTCAGGCGGGCCAGCTCCAGGCTGAAGCTGCGGGCGCCGATGTCCCAGCCCCAGTGCGTGCCCAGCCAGGTCCGGTCGCCCGGACCGGCGCGCAGCGGCGCGGGGACGCGGTTGGAGGCGTGCTCGCAGGAGATGACCAGCGGGCCCCCGCCGTCCAGGCGCTCGAAGGCTTCCTCTCGAACCGGCGGGTTGCGTGCCATCGCCCTCTCGGCGCGCGTGTATTCCGCCGCGCGAGCCTGGGCTGGTGGGGGGCGGGGCAGGTGGGCGGGGCGGGGCCGTTGGACTACGTGCGCGGGATGCTGCTGCTCCTCTCCCTGCTGGCCTGCTCCGAACCTCTCGAGTCCCTGTCCTGCGAGGCCGCGCTCTCGCCGACGATGACCCTGCTCCCGCAGGTCCGGCTCAGCTTCGCCGAGCCCGTGCAGAGCTGGGTGGAGTACGCCGTCCCCGAGCTGCCCGACGAGCGGACGGACACGATCGAGGGGGCCTCGGTCACCCACTCCCTGCGGGGGGCCTACGCCCAGGTCGAGGTCGAGTGGACGGCCTGGGCCGACGACGGGCGGGGGCCCTCGGCGGTCTGCGAGGGCAGCATCGAGACCGGCAGCCTGCCGATGGGGCTGGCGGATCTGACGGTCGAGGTGGAAGCGGCCTCCGATCTGGAGGGCCCGGAGCTGATGGTGGCCAGCATGGGAGGAGGGCCCTTCGTGGCGATCTTCGACCGACAGGGCCGGATCCGCTGGTTCGTGGAGTCCGACGCCGGGACCTTGCCGATCGACGTCCAGCTGGGGCAGGACGGGGACCGGGTGCGCTTCAACTCCTTCGACCCGCGCTTCGAGGAGGACATCGGCCTGGTGCGCTCGGTCGACCTGGATGGTGAGGTGATCGAGGACGTGCAGACCTCGCTGGCTCACCACGTCTTCGCCCAGCATCCCGACGGGACGCTGGCCTGGCTGGCGCTGGACATCCGCGAGTTCACGGACCCGGACTCGGGCGAGACCGACGAGGTGGTCGGCGACGCGATCGTGGAGCGCGCTCCCCAAGGCGACGAGCTCAGGATCGGCACGGTCTGGGACTGGCCCGACTTCGAGCCCGACCTGGACGAGCCGACCCTCGGCCTGTACCCGGGCATGGTCGACTGGACCCACGGCAACGCGCTCAAGCGGGTGGACGAGGGCGACTCCTACCTGCTGAGCATGGCCAACGTCGACCTCGTGACCCGAGTCGACCGGGCCACCGGCCAGCCCATCGAGCACTACGGCAGCCGGGGCTTCCAGGTCGAGGAGGGCTCGCGGGCCCTCAACCACCAGCACGATCCCAGCCTGCTGGAGGGGGACCGGCTGCTGGTCTTCAATAGCGTGATGGACCCGGCCGGCTCGGGCGCGAGCGAGTACGAGATCGACCGCGAGGCGGGCGTCCTGCGCGAGGTCTGGAGCTACGGCTTCGGGCCGGACACCTTCAACCCGGTCCTGGGGCAGGCCATCGACCTGGGCGAGGGGCGGCGCATCGTCAACTTCGGTTTCCTGGGCTCGATGCACCTCGTCGAGGCCGACGGGACCCCGTCCTGGGTGGTGCAGGGCCCGCCGGGCCACGCCTTCCGCCAGATGCAGCCCTTCCCGGGGTTCTGGCCAGGGCGCTGAGCGGCCCTGCCGGTCGGCTGATCGGGGCCGGGCACCGCGCAGACCGCGGCGGGGGTGGATACCATGGGCCTTCCCCCTCCCGACCCGGGTCGACCGATGCAGTGGATGGCTCCCCTCCTCCTCCTCGCCTGCGTGAGCTCCTGCGGCGGCTCCGGCATGGAGACCCGGCGCGAGGCCTTGCGGCTGGCGATGGCCGAGGGCGACCAGGCCAAGGTCTCCGAGGCGGCGCGGGCGGCCTCGGAGTTCGAGGGGACCGACCCCGCCCTCGACCGGATGCTGGGCGACGCCCTGGCCAACCACCTCTTCCGGGGTGCCGAGGGCCTCGCCCTGCTCCAGGCCAACCCCCTCCCCGAGGACCCCGCCTGGGTCGCGGCGACGGCGGACGCCGCCCTGCGGGCCAAGGACCTCGTGGTCCTGGACGGGATGATGCGGGCCCAGGGCGTCCAGCTCAACCTGGACCTGCCGGCGCTGGAGCAGGTCCAGCGCCTTTCCTTGCAGGACCGGACGGTGGGCCACCAGCTCCTGGTCGAGGTGGACCGGCGCTGCGCCCTGGTCGACCAGCGCCCCCTGCTGGGCCGGCAGGAGGTCGACATGCCCTCCTCCCCCTCGCTGGAGCGCGCGCTGCGCCTGCTGGGCGCGACCGAGGTCGTCGTCACCCGCACGCACCTGGTCTTCTCGCCCAAGTCGCCGCGGGAGCGCTCCTTCCAGTGCAAGACGGCCTGGCTGCCCGAGGGGGAGACCAGCGGCATCCCGTCGCCGCTGCCGCCCAAGGGCGTGCTGGTGGCCGTCACCGACGGCACGATCCGCGGCTACCTGGAGATCCAGAGCCGGGAGGGAGGCGAGTGGGTGATGGCCTCGGACGACGCGCAGCAGGCCGGGCGCTGGCTGAACGCCGCCTACCTGCTGGACGCGATGCTGACGGCTCCGGACGCCGAAGCCAAGGTGCTGGAGCGCTACGGGTCGGGGCTGGCCCTGCCCGCGGACCAGCGGGTGGGCCCGCCGAAGCGCACCGAGAAGCCGCTCTGGGAGGACTGAGAGATGACGCTGCTGTGGGTGCTGCTCGCCTGTTCGCCCGACTCGAAGGAGCCCGCCCAGGGCGCGGCCCGCTCGCCTCTGGCCACCTTCCCCAGCGCCCACCTCGTCGACGAGGCCGGCCGGCTGGCCATCCCGGCGGGCCTGCTGCCGGAGGTCGAGGGCGGCCTGCCCTTCCCCGTCGAGCGGCTGGCCTGGCGAGAGGGCTTCAGCAACGTCCAGACCACCGTGATCGACCCCGAGGTGGAGCTCGATCGCAGCAGCCTGCCCACGCCCGAGCAGGTGGGCGAGGCCGGCTCGGTGCAGCTCTGGGACCTGGACGAGGGGACTCGGCTGCCGGTCTTCGCCGAGCTGGACGCCTGGTGCCTCACGACCGAGGGCGACGCCGCCTGCGCCGACGAGGTCCCGCGCCTGCTGGTCCGCCCGCTGCGGCCGATGCCCCTCGGTCGCCGGGTCGCCGTCGTCGTCACCGACCAGGTCCGCACCGCCGAGGGCGAGGCCTGGAGCGGACCGCAGTGGTGGCGGGACCTGGCCGCGGGCAACCCGCACCCCGACCTGGCGGGCTGGCAGCAGGGCAGCGACGAGGTGCTGGCCCGGCTTGACGAGCTCGGCGTCGAGGGCGTCACGCTGGTCGTCGACTTCCCGGTCGGCGACGGCACCCGCCCGACCCGGGCGGTCGCCGAGCAGGTGCAGGCCCCGACGAGCTGGAGCTGGCAGCGCACGACGGACCTCGACGAGGGCGACTCGGTGCCGCCCGCTACCTGGAAGCAGGCCGAGGGCAGCTTCTCGACCGACAACTGGCTGGTCGACGGGGTCCAGTTCCAGCTTCAGGACGGCCTCGCCCAGCTCCAGGGCCAGGACGACGCCGTGCTCTTCCTGCACATCCCCGAGAGCGTGCGCGGCGCCGCTCCCGGCAGCGTGCCGGTCTGGATCTTCGGCCACGGCATCTTCAGCTCACCCGCCGACTACCTGGGCGAGGACGACGATCCCTCGGCCCTGCTGGAGCTGGCCGACCGGGCCGGGGTCATCGTGGTGGCGACGGAGTGGCGGGGCCTCTGCCAGCGCGACCTGATCACGGCCGTCGGCGTCGGCAACGACATCAGCCGCATCCCCGAGCTGACCGACAAGCTGGCCCAGGGCGTGGCCAACACCATCGCCCTGCGCCGGCTCGTGACCGAGGGGGGCCTGCTCGACGATCCGCTGCTGGAGGGCCTCGCCGACCCCACGACGCTCCGCTACTACGGCATCTCCCTGGGCGGCATCGAGGGCGCCATCCTGATGGCCCTGGACCCGACCATCCCGCACGGCGTGCTGCACGTCGGCGGCAGCTCCTGGTCGACGATGCTGGAGCGCAGCAGCAACTGGCCGACCTTCGAGGAGCTGGTCGGTTTCGGGTACGAGAGCCCGGCCGATCGGCAGGTGCTCTACTCGGCGATGCAGCTCTTCTGGGACGAGGCCGACCCGGCCGGCTACGGCGAGGACCTGCGCGGCCGCAGCGTGCTCTGGCAAGAGAGCATGGGCGACGAGCAGGTCCCCAACATCACGACCGAGAGCCTCGCCCGCGCCGCCGGCGCCACGCTCTTGAGCCCCTCGCACAGCGAGCCCTGGGACCTCCCCCTGGCCGCCGCTCCCCTGAGCGGGCCCGCCCTGGCCCAGTTCGACCCCCAGGTCGGCGTCCCCGACCCGGTCAACCGGCCCTCGCCGGTCAGCGGGGCCCACGGCGCGCCGCGGCACTGGGAGGGCACGATGCAGCAGATCCAGCGCTTCCTGGACCCGGTGGACCCCGGCGTGGTCGAGCACTTCTGCGGCTCGGCGGCCTGCGCGGCGGACAACCCCGGCTGATGCGCCTGCCCCTCTCCACGGTCGATCCGGCCCTCTACCACTCGCGCGCCCCGGTCCCCTCGGATCGGGCCGTGCTGCGCTACCTCGGCACCGCCGGCTTCGTGCTGGAGGCCCAGCAGCACACCCTGGTGATCGATCCCTTCGTCACCCGCACGGGGCTGTGGGACACGGTCTTCTCACGCCTGGAGCCCGACGAGGCGCGGATCCGGGCCTTGATCCCGCGGGCCGACGACGTCCTGGTCGGGCACGCCCACTACGACCATGTGCTGGATGCGCCGGCCCTCTGCCGCCACACCGGGGCGAGGCTGATCGGCTCGCCGGCGGTGGCCATGTGCGGGCGAGCCGCGGGCCTGCCGGAGTCGCAGATCCGCGTGACCGAGGGCGGCGAGGAGATCGCCAGCGGGCCGGGCATGGTCAAGGGCTTGCCCAGCAAGCACGGCCGGGTCTACTTCAACCGGGTCAGCCTGCCCGGCGACATCCTCTCGCCGCCGTCCTGGCCGCCGCGGCTGCGCGAGCTGCGGCACGGGCTGGTGCTGAACTGGCTGGTCGAGCTGGGCGGCCTGCGCCTCGTACACATCGACAGCGCTGACTTCCTCGACGAGCAGCTCGCGTCGGTGGGCCCCGTCGACGTGCTCTGCCTCTGCGCCATCGGGCGGGCCTGGCGGCCCCGCTACGTCGAGGACGCCGTGCGTTTCCTGCGGCCGCGGCTGGTGGTCGCCTGCCACTGGGATCTCTTCGCCACGCCCTTCGAGCAGGCGCCGTACCTGCTGCCGGGGGTGGACCTGCCGGGCTTCGTCGAGGAGATCCGGCGGGCCGGCAGCGAGCCNNGAGCCGGTGGTGCTGCCGTTGGGGGGGCGTCTGGGGTTGGCCTAGGTCAGCCCCGTCGCCTTGCCGTCGACGGTCTCCAGCTTCATCAGCGTGTTCCCCCCGCGCAGCGGCCCGTCCCCCGCCAGCACCACGACCTCGGTGCCGTCCTGGACCAGCCCCCGCCGCAGCAGGGCCTTCTCCGCGGCGGCGATCTGGTCGTCGAAGCTGTTCAGCTCGGGGATGCGCAGGGGCACGACCCCCCAGGCCAGGCTGAGGCGGTCGCAGACCCGCGGGTCGGGCGTGAAGGCGTAGATCGGCATGGGCGGGCGGCTCTTGCTGGCCAGCAGGGCGGTCTTGCCGGACCAGGTGAAGACCAGCAGGGCCCGCGGGTTGTCGCGCACGGCGTAGCAGGCGGCCCGGGTGACGGTGCCGCGGCCGCTGTCCAGGGCGGGCAGGTGCTCCAGGGTGGGCAGGCGCATGAAGGCGCTGGCCTCGACCGAGCGGGCCACCCGGTCCATGACCTGGACCGCCTGGATCGGGAAGCGGCCGGAGGCCGTCTCGCCGGAGAGCATGACGGCGTCGGTGCCGTCGANNGCATCTGGGTGGCGGTGATGACCAGCCGGTTGAGGGCGTTGGCGCGCTGGATCAGGTGCTTCTGGACCACCGGCACCTCTTCCAGCGGGATCTCGACGCCCAGGTCCCCGCGGGCCACCATGATGCCTTCGGTCAGGGCCAGGATCTCGTCGATGGCCTCGACCCCCTGGGGCTTCTCGATCTTGGCGATGACCGGCGTGTCGGGGTGCCCCAGCTCGGCCAGCAGGGCCTTGATGTCGACGATGTCCTGCGCGCTGCGCACGAAGGAGAGGGCGACGTAGTCCACCCCCGCGGCCAGCCCGACCGCCAGGTCGGCCTTGTCCTTCTCGGTCATGGCCGGGGCCCGGATGTCGCTGTCGGGCATGTTGATGCCCTTGTGGCTGCCCAGGCTGCCGCCGTCGTCGATGCGGATGTCGACCTCGTCGGGCTGGGGGCCGGGCCGGGTCCGCACGGCCGAGACCACCCCCGACAGGGCACCGTCGGCGAAGAGCACCCGCTCGCCGGCCCGCACGTCGATGGACATCCGGGTCCAGGTCGTGCCGACGTCCGCGCCCGCCTCGCTCTGGGCGGCCTCGAAGCGGTCGTCCATGTGCACCGTCAGGGTGCTGCCGGCGGCCAGCTCGACCGGACGGCCCGGCCCCGTGCGGATCTTCGGGCCCTGCAGGTCCAGCAGGATGGCGACGTGGCGGTCCAGCTCCATCGCCGCCCGGCGGATGCGGGCCACATCGGTGCGGATGGCCTCGGCGTCGGCGTGGGAGCAGTTGATCCGGCAGACGTCGACCCCCGCCTGCAGGAGCCGGCGGAGCATGTCGAGGTCTCGGCTGGCCGGGCCGATGGTGGCGACGATCCGGGTCTTGCGCGGGGCGGTCATGGGGAGAGGTCCGGTCGGGAGAGGGTGGGGCTACCCGGCTAACCCGGGGAAAAGTTCCACGTGGCTTTGGGTAGATGAGCGAGATTTCATCAGTGTTTCCGGTGATCTCTGGCGTTCCACGGGGCCGTGGGGGTTTGACACGTCAACGGAAATGGGGCAATTTGCATGTGGAGGATGGCTCGACGCTCCTGCTCGCAACCCCGCTGAACCTGATTCGAGCCACACCACTGAGGAAGGGAACACACCAGATGTCGACGAGCTCTGCACGAACACGTCAACGAGTCGCCCGCAACTTCATCCGGACCTACGGGCGGACCCGCTTCCGACGGCTGCTGGACGCGCTCAGCAGCACCGAGAGCGGCCAGGTCATCGCCGACGAGTTCGGGGTCTCGCGCGAGCGGGTCCGCCAGTGGAAGAACACCTTCGGGGAGGTCTTCACCTACTACCGCCTGCACCCGGAGATCGAGCGCATCCTGAAGGAGCGCAACCCGCCGCCCCGCGAGTCGGAAGTGGCTTGAATGAACATGCAAGAGGGTGTATAGGCCGCCGCCCTCGTGGTGGAGCCCTCGCATGTCGGATCGAAGCCAGCGCCGCGTCCTGATCAGCCGACTCCTCCAGTCGGAGGAGGTCGGCAGCCAGGAGGAGCTGCTGCGCCTGCTCGCCGAGCGAGGCGTGGTCGTGACCCAGGCCACCCTCTCCCGCGACATGCGCGACCTGGGCGTGGTCCGCACCCGCGGCCCCGAGGGCCCGCGTTACACCCTGGACCAGCGCACCCGCTACATGTCGGCCCTGCGCGAGGTCGTCGGGATGGAGATCCTCGACGTCCGCACCAACGGCCAGCTGGTCGTGCTGCGGACCCTGCCGGGTCGGGCCGAGGGGGTCGCCGGCTTCCTGGACGCCCTCGACGAAGACGACATCCTCGGCACCATCGCTGGGGACGATACGGTCTTCATCGCCCCCTCCTCTCCCGAGCGCTGCCCCGCCATCGTCGCCGCCATCCTGGCCCTGACCGACGGCCTCGAATCCTGACCCCCTCTCCCTCCCGTCGAGAATGAACATGAGCCCCACTACCTACAAGAAGATCGTCTGCGCCTACTCCGGCGGCCTGGACACCAGCGTGATGGTGCCCTGGCTGCGCGAGAACTACGGGGCCGAGATCATCACCTACACCGGCGATCTGGGGCAGGGCGACGACCTCTCTGCCGTCAAGCAGAAGGCCCTCTCCACCGGCGCCGTCACCGCCGTGGTCGACGATCTGCGCGAGCGCTTCGTCAACGGTTTCATCTGGCCGGCGGTCAAGGCCAGCGCGCTCTACGAGGGGCAGTACCCGCTGCACACCGCGCTCGGCCGGCCGCTGCTGGCCCAGCGCCTGGTCGAGGTCGCCCTGGAGCACGGCGCGGACGCCATCGCCCACGGCTGCACCGGCAAGGGCAACGACCAGGTGCG
>DDSR01000063.1:0-5246 GCA_002343455.1 Deltaproteobacteria bacterium UBA2385
AGGAAGAGGACGACAGCGGCAGCGAGGAGGCGCCCCTGCCCGAAGACGGCCCGCGCCCCCTCCCCCAGCCCGATGAGGACGACTCCCCCGACTTCAGCGAGTTCGAGGACGAGGATCCGATCGTCCCGATCGACGCCGAGGGCATGGACACCGGCGAGATCTACAAGGCCAAGCAGCGCGAGGTCGAGGGCCTCTCCGCCGAGGACGAGTCGATCGCCTGGGAGCGCTACCTGCGCACCTACCCCAACTCGCAATTCCGCTCGCGCATCGAGGCCCGGATGGACCGGCTGCGCGACGACATGTACAGCGGGACCATCGACAGCGGCGCCGAGGTCGAGCAGGCCGGCCTGGCCGAGATCCGCTTCGCCCAGCCGATGACCCTGGAGAACATCGACCCCCGCAAGAAGCTCCGCGCCGGCGTCGAGTTCGGTCTCCCCGGCTACATCGCGCCGGTGCTGGACTTCGAGTGGGCCTTCATGCGCAACTTCTCCGCTCACGCCGGCCTTCGCGGCCGCTACGGCGGCGTCAGCTTCGAGCCCGGGGCCCGCTACGCCCTGGTCAAGTCGGCGCGCAGCAACTTCCTGCTGACCGCCATCGGGGACCTGCGGGTCAACCTGAACCCCGCCTTCTTCGGCTTCCGGCCGCAGCTGGCCGCCGGCAAGCGCTTCGAGTTCGGCGATATCGACGTCGACGCCCAGCTCCAGGGCGGCACCGAGCTGGTGTCGATGGGGGTCTTCTCGCCGCGGGTGGTGGGCGGCGCCAACATCAGCGTCGCGCCCAACGAGACCGTGCGCTTCTACTTCGAGACCTCGACCTACATGAAGGACCTGGGATGGGACCAGGGCGGCTCCTTCCGCTTCAACGTGATCAGCTTCGGCCTGCGCTTCCTGGAGCGCGGCAAGGGCATCAACAGCAAGTACGAGGCCGGCGCGGGCGCCATCGCCCCCTACAGCAGCCAGTACTGGTCCTTCCACAGCGGCGCGCTGGCCCTGGACTTCAACTACTACCTGTAGGTCTCGCGGCTCAGAACGCCCACGACAGCTTCAAGCTCGCCTCGCGGCCGAGCTTGACCTCTTCCACGACCTGCTCGCCCTGGGTCTGCTTCAGCGGCCAGTCCAGCAGGTTCTGCAGCTTCAGCCCGACCTTCAGCCCGCCGACGATCTCCTGGCTGGCGATCAGGTCGACCTGGTGGACGGCCAGCTCGTAGGAGTCCGGCGCCCCCAGCGCCCCGACGTCGGTGATGCGCTTGCCGGAGACGTTGTAGACCAGCATCGCCCGGCTGCCGCGCTCGACGTCCTCCCAGCCGAGCTGGAGGTTGACCACGTAGGGGCTCTGGCCCTGCAGGGCTCGCTCCTTGCTGGACTCGATGCCGCCGCTGTCGCCCAGGTCCACGCGGGACTGGATCAGGGCGATGTTGCCGGCAAGGAAGGCCCGGTCGTCGAGCAGGAAGTCCAGGAAGACCTTGCCGTCGAGCTCGACGCCCAGATCGGTGGCCCCGTCGGCGTTCTCGTAGGTGACGCTGTGCTGGGCGCTGACGATGACGATCTGTTCGATGGGGTCGTGGAACCACTTGGCGAAGGCCCCCAGGCCCAGCACCTCGCCCGGCCCGAAGAACCACTCCCAGCGCAGATCGGCGTTGTCGATCAGGGCCCGCTGCAGCTCGGGGTTGCCGTAGGTCTGGCGGCCGCCGGTGACGTCGTTGAAGGTGGCGGGAGAGAGCTCGCGGAAGTCGGGGCGCGAGAGGGTGCGCCCGTAGCCGGCGCGGATCTGCATCTCGTGCGGGAGCTGCTGGGTGAGGCCGGCGGCCGGTAGCCAGTCGGAGGTCTGCAGCTCGGCCACGACCGGGGTCTGGTCGGGGTTGAAGAGCTCGAAGGTCTCGACCCGCTGCGAGGCCTGCTCGCGCCGGGCCCCGCCGTTGAGGCGGGTGCTGCGGGTGACCGGCAGCTCGGCAAGCAGGTAGAGCGCGTCGACGCGCTGCTCGGCCAGGTAGTTGTCCGTCTGGCGGGTGATCTCCTCGAACTGGAAGCCGTCGGCGCCGATGTTGTCGGGCACGAAGATCTCGTCGGCGTCCAGGGTGAGCACCTCGTCGGCGTTGGAGAGCGGCCCCTTGTGCATGTACTTGTAGCGCCGCGTGTCCACGCCGCGGTCCTTGCGGGTCCGGTTGACGCCGACCTGCAGGCGCCCCTCGGCCTCCAGCGGAGGGACCGGGAAGGGCAGCCCGACGTTGAGGCCCAGGTCCTGCCCCAGCTCCGAGAGCTGACTGTAGACGATCTGGTTGCCCTCGGGCCGGTCGGAGAGCAGCCAGGAGTCGATGCTCGCTTCGTAGTCCTCGCGCCACTCGCGGCGGTCGGGCTCGTAGCGGTTGGCCCGGGTCCAAGCGGCGTGCCAGCTGATGTCGACGGGCGAGGCCCCCGGCAGGTGCAGGGGGACGACGCTGTGCTCACCGCGCAGCTGGCGGTAGCGCAGCTCGCGCTGCAGCCAGCGAGAGCGGGCCACCCGGATGTCACCGTCCACGTCGCGGTTGAAGCCCTGGTAGATGCGGGCCTCGTCGTCGGTGCTGCGCACATGCAGCTCCGTCCAGGTCAGCCGATGGTGCTTGAACAGTTCCACCCCGCCGGTGGCGATGCCGCCCAGCATCAGCTCGCGGGTGGTGCGGTCGAAACGGTAGCTGTGCCCCTCCTCCAGGGCGCCGTCGACGCCCAGCAGGAAGTACTTGCGATCGTAGCTCTCGCTGTCCCAGCTCTGATCGTAGCTTCCACCGACGAGCCCGCCGGCCTTCAGCACGCCGGGGATCTCGAAGCCGTGCCCCAGCGAGGCGTTGGCCCCGAAATTGGGCGGCAAGGTGCGGGAGCCGAGGCTCCAGCGGTTGGGCATGGCCTCGCCAAACTGCTCCAATTCCTCGGCGGTGTAGCCGGAGAGGCTGAACATATCGCCCTCGGCCAGGGCCGACTCGTCGCTGGCCTCCTGCACGATCTCGGGCAGGGCCCTGGTCCCGTCGTCGGTGCCCAGCCAGTCGCGCGAGCCGCCGGGGGTAGAGAGACCCTGGCTCATCGTGGTGCCCGCCACCCAGCCGCCGCTGACGCCGATCTCGGCCAGCAGCTCGTCGGGGATGGAGCGGGTCCGCAGGGCGACCGTGCCGCCACCGAACTCGGCCGGCATGTCCGGCGAGAAGGTCTTGTGGACGACGACGCTGTCCAGCATCCCGGTCGGGAACAGATCCAGCGGCACGACCCGCCGCTCGGGCTCGGGCGAGGGCAGCGACGCGCCGTTGAGCAGGGTGCTGCTGTAGCGCTCGCCCAGCCCGCGCACGTAGATGTACTTGCCGCCCACCAGGGTCAGGCCCGTGACCCGCTTCAGCGCGCTGGCGGCGCTGCTGTCCCCGGCCCGGCTCATCTCCTCGGCGCCGAGCACATCGGTCACCTGGCTGGACTGCCGCCGCTCCTCCAGCATGGCCGCGCCGCCGCCCTCGATCTTGGGGGCGACCACCTCGTAGGTCAGGCTGTGGGCCGCGGGCACCAGCCGCAGCTCGGCCTGAGGGCCGTCGGGGGCGACGACCAGGGTGGTCGAGGCCGTGGAAAAGCCGCTCTTCACCACCGAGAGGGTGGCCTCGCCCGCCGGCAGGAGGAGCTGGAAGCGCCCGTCCGCCCCGGTCTCGGCGCGCGCGGGGGAGCCGCGGACAAAGACCCTCGCGCCGACAACCGGGGCGGCGGCCTCGTCCAACACCCGGCCGCTCAGCTCGACCAGCGGGGCCCTGGGGTCTTCGCTGGACGGGGCCAGCGCCGGGTCGGCCGCCTCCAGCTCGGCGCCGAGGGCGTCGGGGGGCTGCAGGGTGAGCAGCAGCTCGCTGCGGGTCGAGGGCCCGACCTCGACCGCGAGGCTGCGCTCGGGCTGGCCGGGGACGGCCACCATCAGCGTGTAGCTTCCCGGCGGCAGCGAGAGGGAGAGGGCCCCCCGCGCGTCCGTGCTCAGGGTGAGCCCCGCGACCCGGACGCTGGCCACCACCGGCGCGCCCTGCTCGTCGAAGAGGAAGAGATCGACGCCGGTCTCGATGGGAGCGGCCTGGGCCAGGGCCGCACAAGCCCAGAGCGGGCTCACAGGCAGCCCCCGTCCGCTTCGCAGCGCGCCAGCCAGAGCCGCAGGGCGCTGGCGGCCTCGAAGACCGCCGGGTCCTGGATGCCGGCGAGGCTGCGCTCGGCGGCCTCGTGCTCGCCAGTCCGCGCCTGGGCGTAGGCGAGCCCGTAGGCGATGCGGTCCTCTCGCAGCAGCCCCAGGCGGCCGAGCCGGGCCCCCAGGGCCAGGACGCGCTCGAAGGCGCCCATCTCCAGCAGGATGCCCATGCGCTGGCGGGTCTTCTCGGCGGAGTCGGCGACCTGCCCGTTCATCAGCAGCGCCCGGTCCAGGCGGCCGGCGCGGCGGTAGGCCTCGGCCGCCTCCAGGGCCCGATCCGGCACGGTGTAGCTGGCCTCGTGCAGCAGCATCGCCGCCGAGAGCGGCTGGCCCCGCTCCAGCAGGACGCGGGCGTGCAGGCGACGCAGCTCGGAGCTCTGCGGGAAGTGCAGGCGGCCCAGCTCCAGGATCTCCTGCGCCCGCAGCAGCTGCAGCGAGGCGGGATCGCCAGAGGCGCCGCGGCGGAGGCCCTCGGCGATCGTGAGGAAGGCCTCGGGGCGGGCGCCCTCGCGCTCCATCCAGAGGGCGCCGCGGGCGACGGCCTCGGCGTAGAGCTGCAGCTCGATCAGCACGAAGACCTGGGCCTTGAGGAAGGCGGGGTCGTCGGGGAAGAGGGCGGCGCCCTCAACCAGCAGCTCGAAGGCCACCCCGGGCTGACCCCGCAGCTCCTGCGCCCGCGCGCCCAGCAGCCACCAGCCCGCTCGCTCGCGCAAGCCGGAGGCGGCCAGGGCGGCGAGGGCCTCGTCGGCGGCGGGCTCGGGCAGGGCCAGCAGGGCCTGGGCGAGGTGGAGGCGGGTGAGGGCAGCCTGGCGGGCCTCCTCCTCGGCGAGCAGGCGCTCGGCCTCTGCCTTGGCGCCGGAGCGAGCCGAGGGGGCGGAGGTCGGCACTGCCAGCGCGGCCCGGTATTGCTCGACGGCGCGGGCGGCGTCCCCCTGCTCCCAGGCGATCAGCCCCAGCAGCCGGTAGACCTGCCGCTGGCCGGCGGGCTCCAGGGTCGCCGGGTCGACGTCCGCCAGGGCGATGGCGGCGCGGTCGAGGTGCCCGTCGCGGGCCATGGTCGCCGCCAGGGCGACGGGATC
>DDSR01000063.1:5306-26850 GCA_002343455.1 Deltaproteobacteria bacterium UBA2385
GGGCGACGGGATCCAGGGTCGCCGGGAGGGCCTCAGTCTCTTGCGCGAAGGCGAGGCTCAGCCAGAGCAGGAGGATCAGCATCCTCACTCCAACCGGAAGGGCATGACGAGCTGCATGCGCAAACGCACCGGCTGACCCTGGTAGACGGCGGGCTCGAACTGCCAGGTGCGCACGGCGGCCAGGGCGGCCTGGTCGAAGACGCCCGGCGGGTCGCTCTGGAGGATCTGGGCGTCGGCGACGCGGCCGGCCTCGTCGACCAGCAGCGCCAGCGTCACCCCGCCCTGCACGTTGCGGGCGCGGGCGGTGCGGGGGTACTCCGGCGGGAGCTGGCGGATCGGGCGAGGGGGCTTGTCGACGGTCTCCTCGGTCATCACCACCGCGCCCTGCTCGCCGAGCAGCTCCTCGACCCCTCCCGCGAGGCTGTCGGGGTCGAAGCCCTCCAGCCCCAGGTCCAGGCCCGACAGGCCCGCGCTGAGCAGGGCAGCCGGGGGAGGCGCCCGGGTCGGGCTGCGCTTGGGGGGAGCCGCTCGTTTCGGGCTAGCCGGGGGCGGCGGCGGCGGCGGGGCCACGCCGATGGCGGTGGCGGCGGGCTCCTCGACGGTGTTGGTCTCGACGCTGAGCCGGTTCATCCCCACCACCGCGAGGGCCACGAAGGCGCAGCCGACGGCGGCGCTGAGCAGGCCGACCAGCCGGGCCATCACCCGGCCGGGGCGCGGGACCAGGGCGCTCACCTCAGCCCTGCTCGAGGTCGGTGACGACCCCCACGTCGCTGGCGCCGCCCAGGCGGGCCTGGTCGACGACCTCGANNATCAGCGTCTGGGCCCGCACCCGCCGATCGGTGATGACCAGGACCGTGCCCTTGCCTCCCTCCTGGGCCAGGGCCTCGCGCACCCGGCTCTGCACCATCCAGGGCCGCACCGGGACCTCGTCTATCAGGATGCGCTCCCCGCGGTCAATGGTGATGCGGACGGCCTTGGTGCTGGCCCGGGTGGCGCTCTTGGCCGAGGGCCGCTCCAGCTCGACCTGGGCGTCGCGCACGAAGGTCGTCGTCACCATGAAGAAGATGAGGGGGATGAAGACCACGTCGATCAGCGGAGAGAGGTCGAGCTCATCCCCCGGGGCTTCGCGTCGCAGGCGCCTCATGTCCGACCCTGGGGGGTGGCCCGGACCACGTCGAGCAGCTCGTCCAGCTCGGACTTGAGGTTGATCTGGCGGCGGTTGAGCAGGCGCTCGGCCAGGATGCCCGGGATGGCCACCACCAGCCCGACCTGGGTGGTCAGCAGGGCCTGGGCGACCCCGCCGGCGACGCCGCCGCCCTGGCTGAAGAGGGCCATCTCGGCCAGCGAGTCGGAGGTCTCCATCATGCCGCCGACGGTGCCCAGCAGGCCCAGGAGAGGGGCGATCAGGCAGACGCTGTGCAGCAGGGTGGCCCCCCGGCCGAGATCCTGGCGAAGATCGCCCAGCATGGCCTGGAGCCGGTGATGCGCCTGGGGCGAGGGGTGGGCCATCACCCGGGCGGCTCGGGCGGCGGCCGTCCCGACGCCCCCCTGCGCGGGGAGGGGGCGGCCCTCGGACAGGGCCTGCCGATGGGCGAGCAGCAAGCGGTCCAGCGGGCGGCCATCTCCCCGACGGACCAGGACCACGCGCACGCCGATGGTGTACCAGAGCAGCACCGCCGAGAGCGCCAGGCCCGGCATGACGGCCCCGCCGTCCTGCCAGGTCGAGCGGAGGGCCTCCAGATCAAGCACTGGCCTGCTCCTTCGGGCTGTAGTCCCGCGTGTCCTGCGGGCCGGCTTCGGGGGCCAGGGTGTTGATCAGGGCCAGGGCCCCGGTCTCCAGGCTGCTCAGCACGGACTCCGCCCGGGCGCGCAGGCCGTTGCCGACCAGCAGGACCGGGATGGCCACCACGAGGCCGAGCTGGGTGGTCACCAGGGCCTGCGAGACCCCGGTGGAGAGCATCTTGGGGTCGCCGGTGCCGAACTCGGTGATCAGCTCGAAGGTGCCGATCATGCCGGTGACGGTGCCCAGCAGGCCCAGCAGCGGGGCGACCGCGGCGATCACCCGCAGGCCGGCGCCGAAGCGCTCCAGCGGCGGCTGCTCCCGAAGCAGCGCCTCGGAGGCGCGGCTCTCCAGCAGCTCGCGGCTGGGCTGCTCGACCTCTGACCAGGTCTGCAGGACCCGGGCCAGGACCCGACCGGCGGCTCCCGAGCTGCCGCGGGCCAGCTCCAGGGCCTGCTCGGGCCGCCCTGCCTCGATGCGCTCGACCACCCGCTCCCCGAGCTGATCGGCTCCCCGACCGGCGCGGAGCAGCAATGCCAGGCGGGCGAGGACCAGCAGGGCGGCCAGCAGGCCCAGGCCGATGATGACCAGCCCGACCAGGCCGCCGGCCTCGACGGTGTCGGCCAGGGTCTTGGGCTCGCGCTCCTCGACCCGTCGCTCCAGCGACTCGTAGAGGTGGACGGTCACGGTCTCGGGGATGGTCCCCGCGGCCAGCGCGCGCGCGCTTCGCTCGCCGTCGGCCACCCGCTCACCGCCGGCCAGCCGCAAGCGGCCCTCCCCGGCCGGGACCAGGGCTCCCGCCGAGCCGGCCTGCCCGAAGCGCGCCACCTCTCCGATCTCCACGATACGGCCGGGCTCGCTGGCCCCCTGGGCGTCGAACATGGGGCCCTCGACGACCCGCATCGTGGCCGAGGCCTGCAGGTCCTTGCTGGCCTGCTCGAAGAGCTGGACCAGGCCGCGGGTGAGCTCTTCAGGGCCTGCCTCGTCCCGGGGGCTGAGCGAGTCCTGGCCCTGCGTCCCGTCCGCCCGGCCCAGCGTAGCGGCGGCCTGGCCCAGGGTGCTCCGCAGCAGCTCGGTGGCCTCGACCGAGCGCTCGGCGCTGCGCTCGCTCTCCCGCAGCAGCTCCTCGGCCCGATCGGCCTCGCGGGTCAGCGCCAGCAGCCGGCCCTGCGCCCGGTCCAGCTCCCCCTCGGCCCCTCCCAGGCGCCGGTCGCGATCCCGCTCCAGCTCGGCGAGGCGGGCCTTCAGGGCGGCGGCCTCGGCGTGCAGGAAGGCGTACTCGCGCTGGTAGGCGCGGTCGAGCTCGCTCGTGGCGCTCGCCGCCTGGGCTGCTTCCTGCGCCCGGACGCCCGGAGCGGCGAGGAGGGGGCTGAGGAGGAGGGGGATCATCGGGCCGCCTGCAGGTGCGAGAGGGAGGCGCCGGGCAGGTCGAACCAGCCGGTGCGCACCTGGCGGGAGAGGTCGGTGAAGACCTGCTGGACCTGCCGGCGTTGGGTCTCGGTGCCGGCCACGGTCCAGCCCCAGCCTTCGGGGCCGCGCTCGGCCCAGCCGACGCGCCCATCACTGGCCTGGAAGAGGACCGCGACGGCGCCGATGCGGGCCACCTCGACCAGCAGCTCCTGCCCGTCGAGCACGATCACCTGGCGGTCGAGGGCGTTCTCGCGGGCGAGGCGCCGCTCGTCCTCCACCATCGCCCACAAGCGCGAGGCGGCGGCTTCGGGGCCCAGGAGCCCCTGGTCGACCTGCTCTTCCAGGTCCCGGAGCGCCCGCCGCCGCTCGTCCAGGCGGTAGGGCACCCCGTTGTCGATCGAGGCGCCGATGGCGCGAAAGGCCTCCGCCAGCGCCGGGCGCAGGGTGTCGCCCGCGGTGCTCTCCTGCAACACCACGAGGCGGCGCGCCTCGGCCGCCTCCTCCGCCTGGCGAAGCCGCAGCTCCTCGCGCCGGACCAGGGCCTCCAAATCCGCCTGCTGGACGGCGAGGGCGCGCAGGCGGGTGGAGAGGTCCTCCTGCTCCATGGTGAGCGTCGAAGAGAGGGACTCGACCTCCGCACGCAGATCCGCCAGCTGGCGGGCCTGCGCGCTCGGGTCACCGGCCCAGGCGCTGAGCGCCAGGGCGAGGACCATGCTGGTCATGACGACTCCAGGTCAGTTGGCGGCGCTGGTGGTCCAGCCGGCGGTCCAGTCCTCGTCCGGCCCGACCGCGCCGATGAAGTCCACCGGCGTGAAGAAGGCGTCCGTGGGGACCGAGGCGCCAGAGAGGGCCGGGCTGCCCGACTTCGGGGCAAAGTCCGGGCTGCTGCTGTTGGTCGGGTCGCCCAGCATCGGGTCGGTGACCTGGTTGCCGGCCTGGCTCATGAACCAGTCCTCGACGCTGCCGGCGTCGTCGTCGACGATGAAGTTCGCCCCGGTGTCGCACCAGACGATGCTGTGGGTCAGCGTCAGGTCGCCGGCGGCGCCGTTGGCCCAGGTCTGGTCGTGGTCGACGTCGATGCAGCCCTCGTTCCAGCCGGTGACGATGACGTTGGAGAGGTGGCCCTGGGTGCCCTCGCGCACCAGGATGCCGACGTCGCTGCTGCTGCTGGCGGAGCTGCCGATGATGGTCAGGTTGCTGATGGTCGGCGCGCTGAAGGGCTCTGCGGCGTTGTCCTCGCCGTTGTTGTCGGCCTCGACGCCGTTGTCGCCGTTGTCGCTGTACTGCTGCATGACCATGAACTGGACCATGCCCTGCCAGCCGTCGGTCCAGTCCAGGTTGTCGTCGCCGATGCCGGTCGTCACGAGGTACTTCGCGTTGGCCGTGCCGCCGAAGAACTCGATGCCGTCGTCCGAGTTCATGTGGACCTGGACGTACTCGATGGTCGTCCCCGAGCCGACCGCCTGGAAGGCGATGCCGTTGAGCTCGTTGTCCGGGCTGATCAGCGTCCCGGCGAACTCGACCCGGACGTAGCGGAGGACGCCGCTGTCGTCGGCCGGGTCGCTGCCGCCATACCAGCCGGTGCCGCCCTCGCCGTAGGCCTCGCAGTCGCCTTCGGTGCCCTCGGCGCAGGCGTTGATCGGGCCCAGGCCGTTGATGATCAGGCCGCCCCAGTCGCCGCGGGCGCGGCTGCCCGGGCTCTTGCTGCTGGTGAAGACGATCGGGGCGTCCTTGGTGCCGTCGGCCAGGATCCGGCTTTTGCGGCGCACGACCAGCATGCCGTCGGTGGCGCTCTCGCCGTAGACCGTGGTGCCGGGCTCGATGGTCAGGGTGGTGGGGTTGATGTCGTCGCCGATGAAGACGCCGCCGCGCAGCAGCCAGGCGTAGTCCGCGCTCCAGACCTGGTCCTCCAGGATGGTGCCCGAGACGACGCAGACGTTGTCCTCGCACTCGACGGTGCCCGTGGTGCCGCCGCCGTCGCCGCCACCGTCGCCGGTGCCGCCGTCCGCGCCGCCGTCGCCGGTGCCGGTGTCGTCATCCTTGTCGCCGCAGGCGAGGCCCAGGAAGGGGAGGCCGAGGGCCAGGGTCAGACCGAGCAGAGAAGGGAGCCGTGCGTTCATCGCGTCACCTCTGGGTGTGCCGAGCGGACTCAGCGGGTTGAGGACGCGCCCCTTATGAGTCCGCTGTGTCGGCTCCTTCCGGTGGGTGTGACGTGTTTGGACCGAGGAGAAGACCGCTCGATGATCGGCGCAGCGTGGGGCTCCTCGCTCAGCCCGGGTCAGCCCGTGTGGCGAACCCGTGACCGAAACGACAGCGCGGCGACGCCTGTGTCAGGCCCGGACCACCATCAGGCGGGGCTCGCTCAGCTCGGCCACCGCCCAGCGGGGCCCCTCCCGCCCCAGGCCGCTGTGCTTGACCCCGCCGTAGGGCATCAGGTCGACCCGGAAGGTGGGGGCGTCGTCGTGGATCAGCCCCCCGACCTCAAGCTCGCGGTGCAGCCGGAAGAGGGCCTGCACATCCCGGGTGAAGACGCCGGCCTGCAGGCCCCAGGGCCCCTCGTTGAGCAGGCCGATGGCCTCGTCCAGGGAGTCGAAGCTCTGCATCGCCATGCCCGGCCCGAAGAGCTCCCGCGAGAGGAAAGGCTGGTCCTCTCCGACCCCCTCCAGCAGCACCGGGCGGAGCAGGCGCTGGCCCTCTCGCCCGCCCCCGGCCAACACCCGGGCGCCGGCCTCGACCGCCTGTCGGGTCCAGGCCTCGACCCGGTCGGTCGCCCTCTCGTCGATCATCGGGCCGCTGATCGTCTCGGCCCGCTGGGGATCGCCCCAGGCCAGGCCCTCGATCGCGGCGACGAGGCGCTCGCGCAAGGCCGCGGCGACGTCGCGGTGGACGAGCAGCCGCTGCACCGAGATGCAGACCTGGCCGGCGTAGGCGTAGGCGCCGACGGGGACGGTCCGCAGGACGAGGTCGAGGTCGGCGTCGGGCAGCACCAGCACGGGCGCCGAGCCGCCCAGCTCCAGCAGCACCTTCTTGCGGCCGGCGATGGCCTTCAGCTTCCAGCCGACCGTGTCGCTGCCGGTAAAGGAGAGCACCGCCGGGCGCTCGTCCTGCACCATGGCCTGGGCGAGGCTGTCCTCGCAGAGGATCACCTGGCAGGCGGCCTCCGGCCAGCCGGCCTGCACGGCGAGCGCGCCCAGGATCAGGGCGGGCGTGGGCGCCTGCATGGGGGGCTTGAGGATGAAGGGGCAGCCGGCGGCGATGGCCGGGGCGAGCTTGTGGGCGACGAGGTTGAGCGGGAAGTTGAAGGGGGCGATGCCCAGCATCACGCCGGCGGGGACGCGGCGCAGGAGGCCCGTGCGACCCGCTCCCGCCGCGGCCGCCTCGACGGGGACCATCTCGTCGGCGGGCCGGCGCGCCTCCAGGGCCGACTCGCGCAGGGTCTGGATGCAGCGATCCACCTCTCCCCGGGCGAAGGCCAGCGGCTTGCCGGCCTCGCCGACGATGGCCTCGACCAGCTCGGCGCGGCGGGCCTGCACCCCCAGGGCCATCGCCTCGAGGATCTCCCCGCGTCGGAAGGGGGTCAGGGCGGCGCAGGCGGCGCGGGCGCCGTAGGACTCGGCCAGGGCGAGCTGCACCGCCTCGGGACCGGCGAGCAGGGCCTCTCCCCGGGCGAGGCCGGTCCAGGGGTCCAGGATCGGGCGCGCGCCGGCGCTCTCGTCAAGCTCTCGTCCGCTGAGCAGGCTGCGGCGCTGCATGAGACACGCTCCGAGGTAGATTCCCCTCCCTAACGAGGTGACCCCATGGCAGACCCCGGAACCGTGCTCCCCGACACCATGGGGGCCCTCACCTTCGACAGCAAGCGCGAGGAGTGGGCCCGCAGCACCGGGCTCGTGAAAGACCGGGTGCCGACCCCGCGGCTGGCCGAGCCCGACGGCGCCGACCGCAGCAATGTGCTGATCGAGGTCATGTACGCGGGCTTCTGCGGCAGCGACCGCGGCATCTGGTGGCGCAAGGCCTTCGGCGACATGATCCTGGGCAGCCTCGCCGAGGAGGGAAAGAGCACCCGCGTCGTCGGACACGAGCTGCTGGGGCGCATCGTCGGCATGGGCGACCGCGTGGCCGAGAAGTACGGCTACAGCGTCGGCCAGGTCGTCAGCACCGAGAGCCACATCGTCTGTGGGACCTGCTTCCAGTGCCGGGTCGGCGACACCCACGTCTGCGCCAAGGACAAGATCATCGGCATCAGCACCGACGGCTGCTTCGCCCAGTACGTCAAGCTGCCGGCCAAGGCGCTCTGGCCGACCGACCTCGACAAGATCCGGCCCGAGGTGGCCGCCGTCCAGGAGCCCTTCGGAAACGCGGTCCACGCCTGCCAGGCGACCGAGCTGCGCGGCAAGCGGGTGGCCGTCATCGGCTGCGGCACGATCGGCCTCTTCGCCATCCTGATCGCCCGCGGCATGGGCGCCAGCCAGGTCATCGGCGTGGACACCGATCCGCACCACGCCGAGCTGGCCCGCCGCCTGGGCGCCGACGTGGTCCTGACCCCGGCCTCGCCGCCGGCCGACCGGCCCCACGCCAGCGACCCGGAGCTGATCGCCCGGGTGCAGGAGCTGACCGAGGGCGCCGGGGTGGACGTGGCGATGGAGATGGCCGGCTTCAACAGCTCGCTGAACAACGCCATCAAGTCGACCCGCCGCGGGGGGCACGTCGTGCTCTTCGGGGTCAAGAACGGCGATGCCATCATCGAGGACATCCACCGCATCGTGATGAACGGCCTGCAGCTGCACGCCATCGTCGGCCGCCGCATCTTCGAGACCTGGGAGCTGACCCGCAGCCTGCTGGAGAACCGGGCCAACGGCATCCAGGACGCCGTCTGGGAGGTCATCCTCAACAAGGGCGAGGGCACCATGGTCGACTTCGCCGACTGGGAGCGGCAGGCCTTCGAGGACCGCATCAAGGCCCACCCCAAGGTGGTGATCCGCTTCGCCGGGCACTGAAGGGCTACGCTGCGCTTCTGGAGGGACGATGACGCTCGTGCTGCTGATGATGCTGTCCTGCGGGGACAAGGACGACACGGGGACCGACGGGGACGCCGACACCGACACGGACAGCGATTCGGACACCGACACCGACACCGATGCGGATCCCTCGGCGGTCTGGGAGCGGGTCGACCCCAGCCACTGCGACGCGGTCCCCGGCTTCGAGGGCGTCTCCGGAGCCGCCAGCTACTTCGTCGGCGAGTACCGGCCCTCGGGCGGACCGACCCAGGGCAAGGAGACCTGGGCCCTGTACGCCAACCCCGCCTGGGAGGCCGCGGGGGGCGCCGACTGCATCGTCGTCTGGTCGGTCACGGCCAGCTCCACCGGCACGGGCTCCTGCGGGAGCTGCGACTTTGGGATCAGCGTCCAGGCCCAGCTGGACAAGACCGCCAGCACCTGCGCCGAGGACCTCTACGAGGGCGATGAGACCTTCGAGGTGGACTACGCGGTCGACGAGCGGGAGGACGGCACCGCCGAGTGGTACTTCGCCAGCAGCGGCACCCGGATCGGCTCCGGGCTGGTGGAGACCGGCGGCGTCAGCTTCATCACCGACCCGAGCTGCACCTGGTTCTGAGCCAGGGCCGGGCGCCAGGGCAGGGTGATACGCTCGACCCCCACTGCGCACCGGGAGTCAGCATGTACCAGGGAATCCGCGACCACCTCCGCCAGGAGCTCGCCGCCATCGCCGAGGCCGGGCTCACCAAGCGCGAGCGCATCATCGTCTCGCCCCAGGCGGCCCGGATCCGGGTCGAGTCGGGGCAGGAGGTGCTCAACTTCTGCGCCAACAACTACCTGGGCCTGGCCAACGACCCCGATCTGATCAGCGCCGCCCACCGGGCGCTGGACGAGTACGGCCTGGGCCTCGCCAGCGTGCGCTTCATCTGCGGGACGCAGGACCAGCATCGCGATCTGGAGCGGGACATCGCCGCCTTCCTGGAGATGGACGACACCATCCTCTACTCCTCCTGCTTCGACGCCAACGCCGGGCTCTTCGAGACCCTGCTGGGGGCCGAGGACGTCGTCATCAGCGACGAGCTCAACCACGCCTCGATCATCGACGGCGTGCGGCTGTGCAAGTCCCGCCGGATGCGCTTCCTGCACATGGACATGGCCGACCTGGAGCGCCAGCTCCGCGAGGCTCGTGAGCTGAGCGCGCGCTTCATCCTGGTGACCACCGACGGCGTCTTCAGCATGGACGGGGACATCGCCCCCCTGGCCGAGATCTGCGAGCTGGCCGAGCGCTACGACGCGCTGGTCCACGTCGACGACAGCCACGCCACCGGCTTCGTCGGTCGCACCGGTCGCGGCAGCATCGAGCACTGCGGCGTGATGGGCCGGGTCGACGTCGTCACCAGCACCCTGGGCAAGGCCATGGGCGGCGCCAGCGGCGGCTTCACCTCGGGTCGGCAGGAGATCGTCGACCTGCTCCGCCAGCGCAGCCGGCCCTACCTCTTCAGCAACACCCTGGCGCCCGCCATCGTCGGCGCCTCCATCGAGGCCTTCCGCAAGCTCTCCGCCAGCACCGCCCTGCGCGACCGGCTGGAGTCGAACACCGCCCGCTTTCGCGAGGCGATGACGGCCGCAGGCTTCGCCATCCGGCCCGGCGTGCACCCCATCGTGCCGATCATGCTGGGCGACGCCCGCCTGGCCAGCGGCATGGCCGAGCGCCTGCTGGCCCGCGGCATCTACGTGATCGGGTTCTCCTACCCGGTCGTGCCCCAGGGCAAGGCCCGGATCCGGGTGCAGATCTCGGCGGGCCACAGCCCCGAGCAGGTCGACCAGGCGGTCGAGGCCTTCGTGGCCGTGGGTCGCGAGCTCGGCGTGCTGGCCGGCTGAGCCGCCGCCCGCGCCGGCCCCCAAACGAGTGCGCCCCGCCAGGGGGGGCCGGCGGGGCGCGGGAGCGGGCGATCGGGGGGGCGAAGGCCCGCTCCAGACGGATTCGATCGAGGTGGCGCAGCCAAGAGGAATCGAACCTCTAACCTTCGGATTCGTAGTCCGATGCTCTATCCAATTGAGCTATGGCTGCGTGTTCGGAGGGCTTCGGGGGTGGCGGAGACGGAGGGATTCGAACCCTCGGAGGCGTTTTTGACACCTCACACGATTAGCAATCGTGCACCTTCGGCCACTCGGTCACGTCTCCAGGGGTTCAGAGAGCTGCCTGTCGTCGGCGGGCCAGGGGGCGGAGGCGGTGGGATTCGAACCCACGGACCCTTGCAGGTCGGCGGTTTTCAAGACCGCTGCCTTCAACCACTCGGCCACACCTCCCGGCGGGCCCGCTGCGCTTATTCGGATGGTGCGCGGGCGTCAACCCCGCTGGATTCGCTCCTGCCCACCCATGTAGGGTCGCAGGACCTCGGGCACCGTGACGCTGCCGTCCGCCTGCTGGTGGTTCTCCAGGATGGCCACCAGGGTGCGGCCGACGGCGAGGCCGGAGCCGTTGAGCGTGTTCAGCGCCTCGGGCTTGCCACCGCCGGCGGGGCGGTAGCGGCTGCCCATGCGGCGGCCCTGGTGGTCGCCGCACCAGGAGATGCTGGAGATCTCCCGCCAGGCCTGCTGACCGGGCAGCCAGACCTCCAGGTCGTAGCAGATCCGCGCGTTGGCGCCGATGTCCCCGCCGCAGAGCAGCATGGTGCGGTGGGTCAGGCCCAGCCGGCTGAGCAGGGACTCGGCGTGCGCGACCATCTCCTCGTGCTGGACGGGACCCTGCTCGGCGGTGCAGAGCTGCACCAGCTCGACCTTGTGGAACTGGTGCTGGCGCAGCAGCCCGCGGGTGTCCTTTCCGTAGCTGCCCGCCTCGCTGCGGAAGCAGGGCGTGAAGGCCGTGTAGCGCAGGGGCAGGCTGGCCTCGTCGAGGATCTCGCCTCGGTGCAGGTTCGTCAGCGGCACCTCGGCCGTCGGGATCAGGTAGGCACGGCCGCCGTTGAGCTCGCCCTCCAGCTTGAAGAGGTCGGCCTCGAACTTGGGGAGCTGGCCCGTCCCGGTCATCGTCTCGGCGTTGACGATGTAGGGCACGACGTGCTCGGTGTAGCCGGCGTCCAGGGCGGCATCGAGGAAGAAGTTGATCAGCGCGCGCTCCAGGCGAGCCCCGGCCCCGCGCAGCAGGGGGAAGCGGGCCCCGGACAGGCGCCCGGCCCGCTCGATGTCCAGGATGCCCAGCGCCTCGCCGATGGCGACATGGTCGCGCACCGCGAAGTCGAAGCCCGGCGGCTCGCCGCTGCGCCGGACCTCGACGTTGGAGGCTTCGTCGCGGCCCTGCGGCACCCGCGGGTCGAGCAGGTTGGGCAGGCTGAGCAGGGCGAGGCGCTCCTGCTCCTCGATGGCCTTCAGCTCGGCCTCGATGGCGGAGAGCTGGTCGGCCTGCTCCTGCACCTTGGCCCGCAGCGGGGTGGCCTCCTCCGTCCGCCCGGCCTTCAGCAGGGGGCCGATCTCCTTGGAGAGGCGGTTGCGCTCGCCCCGCAGCTCGTCGGTCTGGGTGGAGAGCGCCCGGCGGCGGCCGATGGCCGTGCTGAGCTCCTCGAGCAGGGCGAAGGCCTCGGGGCTGGCGAAGCGGCGGCGCAGGGTGTCGGCGACGAGCTCGGGCTGGGTGGCGACGAGGTTGCGGTCGAGCATGGGGGCTCCGGGGGAAGGGCGGGAGGTATCCGCGGGGCTGGGAAGTGGCCATGGGGCGCTCTCAGTCCATGGGGTCTTGCGCTTATTTACGCATTGCTTTTAGTAAAGGTGAGTGGTATTAAACGACAATGCTGGATTCCGATGCCACTCTTGAACAGCTGAGGAGCCTCCCATTCATCACCGCGGTGTTCGCGGATGAGCTCACTGAGACCGCAGCGGTCCAGACTCCAGCAGGAGTGGTTGAGCTGGACCTCCGTGTCGAGAGGTCATTCTTGTCGAGCCGAACCGTCGACGACATCGTCGCATTGCCCCGCGCGCGGCCCCTGCTGTTGTTGGCACCGTTAGTGTCGGGTGGGGCTGCCGACCGCCTCAAGCGCGCCGGCGTCAACTACCTGGATGGTGCCGGCAACATGCACCTGGTCCTGCGCGATCACTACGTCGCCCTCGTCGAGGGGAAGCAGCTCCCACCCGCAACACGGCCTTCCGGATTGCGCTCCGCAGGCTACCGCGTGTTGTTTGCCTTGATGGCCTGGCCCGAGCTGGCGGGTCGCTCAACAAGCGAGATCGCCGCCTGGGCTGGTACCAGTCGAACCGCGGTGGCTTCGCTCCTCCGGGGCTTGGGCGAGGACGGCCACCTCATCGGGAAGGGGCAGCGCCGACGGATGGTCGTTGGAGAGGAGCTGTTCCGCCGATGGGCGGTGGGCTACTCCGACGTCCTTCGCCCCGCGCTGTTCATCAAGAGGTACCGGATGCCTGAAGGAGGGCGGGAGGTGCTCCAGCGGAGATTGGAGGCGACGGTCGGTGACCGCTTTGCTTGGGGTGGGGGAATGGCAGCGGCACGGCTGGGTGGCAACTTCATCGGACAGCGCGTGACTCTGCATGTCCGAGACTCGAAAGCCGACCTTCCCCTCAACCCAGACCCGGATGGGCAGATTCACGTTCTCCGCATTCCCGGACCGCTTGCATGGCCCGGCGGCTCGCCCAACTGGGACGGCGGGGGAGTCCAGGCGGCCCACCCCCTACTCGTCTACGCCGAACTGTTGGACCAACGCGATGACCGTGCGCTTGAGGCGGCGGCAGATCTCCGCGAGCAGGTTGGCTGGGTTGAACCGTGACGCCAATCCAGAAAGATGCACTACGCTCGGCCTCGCAACTCTGGCCGGGAAAGCGGTTGTACCTGGTGGGTGCGACCTCGCTGGTCGTGCTGGGGAAGCTGGCGCCTGACAGAGTCACGCTCGATCTCGATGTAGCCGTCGATGTCCTCCTCGATGAGCTTGCAGGCGCTCTCGACGACGCTGAGGACTGGACTCGAGATCCACGTCATGAGCAGCGCTGGCTCTTTCGAGGTGTTGCCCCCGTCGATCTCCTCGCTATCGGCGGCGAGCACCTCGAGACCGGACTCCTGGTCTGGCCCGCCACAGGGGCCCAGATGAGCCTTGTCGGACTTGAGCTTCTCGCTGGCAACAGCCAAGCCCTGAGCGACCGAGGCCTCGATGACGTCTTTGTACCTGCACCGGCCGTGGTGGCCATCTTGAAGATGGCTGCTTGGCTTGATCGCCCGGGCGAGCGAGCCAGGGACCTCGCGGACCTCGCCCACCTCTTCGACCGATACATCATGCCGAACGATGAGCGGTCGTTCGTGGGAGAGGCCGCCGATCGAGGTCTCTTTGGCGAGGAGGCCAGCATCTACCTGCTGGGCTACGACATCGGAACGACCGGCAGCCAGACTGCTGCAGGCTTGGCCCGGCGCTTCGTTACTCGCCTGCGCGACCACGAACCCTCTCTCGTCGCCCTCGTCCAGAGATGGCCAACCGCGGACGACGAAGACCAGGCGCTGCGTCGCCTGCATTTCTTGGAGGACGGGCTCACGGCTGGTGCCATCGTCTGATCTGGGCGCCATTGACTTGACTGCAGGGCGGCCCCCCTCACCAGTTCATCCACACCTCCAGGCTCCCCTCGGCCTCCTCCCCGACCAGCCGCCCGAGCCCCCGCAGCTCCAGGTTGGTCCTCAGGTGGGCCGCGATCCCGCCCTCGACCAGCACCTCGATCGCCTCGGCCCCCGGGAACAGCCCCTGCGCGCTCCAGAGCGGGTAGCGCGCCCGGCCCTCGACCAACATGCGGATCCCCTCCGGCGGCCCCAGCACGAAGCCGCCCGCCGCGCCCGGTCCCAGCCGCAGGTGCCGACCGACCCCCGCGCCGAGCGCCGCCTCGCCCTCGAAAAACCCGTAGGCCAGCAGCGGGCCGAGCTTCCCGGCCAGCCCTGGTCCGCCCGAGACCCCGTAGGCGATGCACCCCCGGCCCTGACAGTCGCCGCGCTGCTCGGTGAAGGGCTGCTGCTCCCAGCCCGTCCGCAGTCGCCAGGCCATCCGTGTGATCCAGGGCTCGCTGGGGGCGAGGCTGGCGGCGTCGAAGAGGATGAAATGTTCCAGGCTGGGCACGCCGCTGTCCAGAGGGAGGCGCAGGCTGAGGTGGCCCATCTCCAGGCGCGTGCCGGGCACGTAGCTCTGCTGCGAGGCCAGCGGATCGTGCATGGCCGCCCGCAGCCGCAGCCGCGCGAAGCTGCCCTGGGGCCCCTGCCCGACGCCCAGGGCCGACATCCCGCCGCGGTGTCCGCGCTCGGGCGGGTCGGGGGTGGGGATGACCGGGGCCTCGCTGGTGACCGAGACCCGACGCCGCGCGACGAGCAGGGCCTGGTCGTGGGCGCGCTGGGCCGGGTCGGGCTCACCCGCCGCTCGGTAGCGCTGGAGCTCCCAGGCGGCGTCGAGCACGGCGGCCTGTCGGGGAGCCTCCAGCGTCTCCAGCTCAGCCAGCTCGTCCAGGCTCCGGGCGAGCGAACGGGCCAGCCGCCGCTCGTCGGGCAGGAGCGCGTCCCGGCGGGCGATCAGCTCGCGGTACATGCTGGGCCGGAAGTCCGGCTCCTGCACGAGGTCGGTCTTGGCGGTCACCGCCCGCAAGGTGGCCGTCGGGAAGACCCAGGCGCTGTAGCGGTCCGTCAGCCGCAGCGAGGGGTCCATCGCCTCCAGCAGGGCCAGGAGCTGGTAGGAGCAGTTCTCGTCGAAGTAGTGGTAGCGGAAGACGACGGGCCCGATCTCCCAGAGGTGGTCGAGCAGCCGGTCGAGCTCTTCGGCGTCGATGTCCAGGGGGTACTCCCACAGGTCCCGGTTCTCCAGGGCGTTGTACTCTCGGACCTTCAGGTAGTAGGGGATCGTCGCGTAGGTCCCCGGGAACCAGCCGACGATCCCGGCGATCGGGTAGATGAAGGGGTTGCTGGTCCAGGGCTCCGCCGAGAAGTTGACCGTGTTGGCCAGCAGATCCCCGCCCTGGGCCTTGTCCAGCCGCAGGAAGGTGTGGCCGAACATGCTGGCGGGGTTGTTGATGTAGGCGTCGGCGAAGACCAGCGTGACCCGGGTCGCGCCCAGGCGCTGCTTCCAGTCCTCCAGCTCCGGGCAGCCCTGCTTCGGCAGGCGCTCGGGATCGAAGCCGAGCTGCTCGTCCAGCCAGGCGTACCGCCGAGGAAAGCGGCACTGCGGGTGCTGGTCGAGGTGGCTGGGCTCGCCCGCGGGCGGAGGAGGAGGAGGCAGGAAGAAGGCCGCCAGCGTGGCCTGCAGCTCGGCCTCGGGATCGTCGGCCCCATCGGGCGAGAGGAAGAAGTCCTCGCCATCGGCCTGCGAGAGCCACTGCCCCGGAGCCCGTCCCTTGTAGTGGCCCAGGACCCGCCAGCCGTGGCTGCGCCCGAGGTCCAGCTCCTCGACGCGCAAACGCAGCTCGGCCAGGTAGGCCGGATCGGCCTGCCCGTGTACAACGCTGGCCGGCTCGGCGTACACCGGGCCGGCCAGGAGGAGCGCGAGGATCCCGCTCAGATGCGGCCGCACTCCTTGACGAAGGTCGGGTCCTGCGAGAGCTGGATCTTCAGCATGTAGAGCGCCTGCAGCGCGGTGGTGTCCTCGGAGGGGAAGACGCTCTCGTAGCGGTCCTGGGTGAAGGCGTAGAGGTCGGTGCGGACCTCGTCCTCGCACTCCAGCAGGCTGGCGAGGGCGACGAGGTGCTCGCCCTGGCCGCGGGCCATGTCGCGGCGCAGCGCGTCGAGGTTGGCCTCGGCGAAGGCCTCCTGCTCCTTGTCGGCGCGCACGATGCCGCCGGTGGTGCAGTTGCTGGTCCCGAAGGTGATGCCGAAGGTCTGGGAGGCGAAGGTCCCGTTGGTCGTACCGGCGAAGAGCTGGAGCATGTTGTCGTCCTTGATGATCAAGGAGCCCAGGCCGCAGCCGGCGGAGCCGTAGTTGGCAAGCGCGGCGTTGCTGAAGGTGAGGGCGGCGAGGACGAGGGGGAAGGCGACGAGCCGGTTCATGGGAGCTCCACGTGAGGGGAAAGCGGCGCCGTTGCTGGGAGTGGGGCTCGGCAGCAGCGGCGGCCGCGCCGACGTTACCATAGGGGGGCGGACTGCCCCGGGGGTTGTGGTGCTGCTGTCGCTCTGCCTCGCTACGCAGGCCTTTGCCGATCCTGGACCCGCCTGGCAGACGCGCCTCACCGGCGGTGCAGGACTGGTCGCTGTGGCTGNNCTCCGGCGGAGCGGGGCTCGGTGGGGACCTGGGCCTGCTCGTCTGGCGCCAGGGTCCGGCCCGGGCCCAGCCGCGACTGCTCGTCCGAGCCTCAACCGAGAGCCTGCTCCTGCCCGGCGCCGCCGTCGGCGAGGAGGCCCGCGGCGGCCTGCGGCTGGGTCCTCACGGCCGCAGCCTGGGACTCGACCTGGGAGCCGAGCTGGCCTGGAGCCGCCTCGACCTGCCGGGGATGGCGCTGGAGCCCTCGCTGGGCCTCGCCGTGCCGATCGGGGTCTCGGCGCGGGTGGGGCCGATCGAGCTGGGCGTCGAGGTCGAGCGCCTCTGGCTGACCGCACCGGAGCGCCGAGGCCCCGTCGGCTGGAAGGGCGACGAGCAGGCCCTCAGCGTCTCGCTGGGCCACCGCCCGCGGGCCACCTCGGTCTCGCTGCGCTACCGCCTGCACCAGAGCGCCGAGGGCCAGGTCCACGGCCTGGCGATGCGCCTGGGGGCGTGATCTGGGTTCGCCTCTGGGTGCAACTAGAGATAGTGCCAGGCACTAGCTGGTTGCACCCGGCCAGCGCATCGTGCAAGCTGCACCGGTCAGCCCCGACAGCCGGGAGTCACCCCTGTCCCCGCGCGCCCTGCTGCCTCTGCTTCCTCTGCTGAGCGTCGGCTGCGTCGACTTCGGCCAGCACGTCTCCCAGGTGCCGCTCCCGGTGGACAGCGGCGCCGCCGACGGAGGCGGCGGCGATCCGCAGGGCGACGGCGGCACGGGCGAGGACACAGGCGGGCCGGCGTCCGAAGAGGTGGTGGTCATCATGCTGGCCAACGCCTTCGACCCGCCGGAGGTGACGATCCGCGCGGGCGACACGGTGACGTGGCGCAATGACGACCCCTGGTTCCACATCGTCGCCTCCGGCACACCCGAGGACGTCACCCACGAGTGGCTGAGCCCGACCCTGAACAACGGCGATCAGTGGTCGCTCACCTTCGAGGAGCCCGGGGAGACGATCTACTACTGCTGGAATCACGCCTCGGTCATGCGGGACGCCCTCGTGATCGTGGAGGAGCGGTGACCTTCCTGCCGGCCGCCGCCCTGGCCCTCGCTTGGACCAGCCCGCCCGCGCAAGCCGTGCCGCGCTTCTCCGCCCGCACCGGCGCCAGCTGCGACGCCTGCCATACGAACCCCACCGGTGGAGGCATGCGCAACCGTTACGGCAGCGATGTGTACGCCCGAACGGTCCTGCCCGCCTGGCCCGAGGCCGCGCCGGGCTTGTCCATGGGCTGGTCGCCCCGAGAGTACCAGCGGGTAGCGGCCGGCGCCGACCTGCGCGCCGGCCTCCTGGGGATCGACACCCGGGTGGTCTTCGAGCCCACCGACGAGGCGGGGAGCCGGGGCGAGCCCTACCAGATCCCCGAGCTCATCAGCTTCTTCCTGATGCAAGCGGATGTCTACGCCGCCGTGGAGCCCAGCCGCTACCTCCTCCTGTACGCCGACTATGGCCTGGCCTCGAAGTCCTTGGAGGTCTTCGGCCTCGTCCGAGCCCCCCTCGCCGACAGCTACCTCAAGGTCGGCGCCTTCGTCCCGCCCTTCGGGCTCAAGCTCGCCAACCACCGCACCTACACCCGCGAAGACGGGCTGGGCATCGACGCCAACCTCCGGGACGCCGGCATCGAGCTTGGCAGCCACCCTGGCCCCCTCCGGGTGGTCGTCGCCGTGTTGAACGGCGGGAGCGGCGCCACGGGGCTCAACCCCGACTATCGGGTGTCCCTGGCCGGTACCGCCGACCTGACGATGAAGACGGACGCCCTGGTGGGCATGCTGGGCGCCTCGGCCTGGTGGGAGCCGGGAGGAGACGTGGTAGCGGGCGAGGACCAGACGACCCTGGACCGACGCCTGGGAGCCTACTGGAGCCTGTCCGCCTGGCGGCTCACCTTGCTGGGAGAGCTGGATCACCGACAGACACGGGACGTGGCCGCCGAGAGCGAGAGCGAGCTGCTGGCCGCCTACCACGAGCTCTCCCTGCTCCCGGTGCAGGGCGCCGACCTGATCGTCACCTACGAGTACCTCGATCCCGACCCGACCTTGAAGCCCAACGCGCTGCACCGCCTGGGCGGCGGCTTCGAGCTCTTCCCCGTTCCTCACGCCGAGCTGACCCTGCTGGTGCGTCACACCCTGGCGGACGAGGAGTCGCTGGACGATCTGCGCACCTTCTACTCGACCGGCGCCGTCCGGGGCATGTCCGAGCTCGCCCTCTTCCTGCACCTGTACCTGTGAGCCTGTACCTGTGAGCCTGTACCTGTGAGATCGACGGTGCCCGCTACCCCCCTCGCGCTCCTGCTGGCTCTGTCTTCGACCGGTCCGGCCCGAGCCGGCGATGACACCAGCCTTGGGCGGCGCGTCTGGCAGGAGAGCTGCGCCACCTGCCATGGCACCCAAGGTCGAGGCGATGGCCCCAGCGCCCGCCACCTCTCGGCCCCGCCGTCGGACCTGAGCGCGGGCATGTACTCCCTGCGCAGCACGCCCTGGGACCAGCCCCCGACCGACGAGGACCTCGCCCGGACCGTCCGACAGGGCATCCCGGGCAGCGCGATGCCCGGCTTCCAGGGCTACCTCTCCCCCGGAGCCATCCAGGCGGTGGTCGGTCATCTGCGCACCCTGACCGAGCGATGGCCCGCAGGCTCCACTCCCCCGCCGCCTCTGGCCCCCGACCCGCCGTCCGACCTGCCCGCGATGACCGGCCAGGGGCAGGCCCTCTTCGCCACCAACTGCGCCGCCTGCCACGGGGAGGGGGGGCGCGGGGACGGCGCGGCGGCCGACTTCCTGGTCAACGGGCGGGGCTCGCCGATCCGCCCCCTCGACCTCGGCCGTGACGCCCTGCGAGGCGGCGAACAGCCCGCGGACATCTTTCGAGCGATCAGCTACGGGCTGGAGGGCCGATCCATGCCGCCCTTCGCCCACCTCTCCGAGCCCGAGCGGTGGGCCCTGGTCGCCTACGTCCAGAGCCTTCGCCCGCGCCGGGTCCCCTACTCGGTCGGCGTCGACCCCCGGCCCTCACGGGAGGCGCGATGAGCTGGATCTTCCTGGTCCTCGCCTGCGGGCCCCGGGTGGGCGACTATTCGCACCATGGCACGGGCACGACCACCACACCGGATGGCGGCACGACGGACACGGCCACGTCGACCGAGGTGCGTGTGGTGGTGCTGCTGGACGGAGAGCCGTCGCCCGACACCACCGTCGTCCAGGGGGGCAATCCGCAGCGCTGGACCACCGCCCAGGACGGGACCGTCACCGTCGAGGTGGACCTCACGATCGAAGGAGACCTCGTCCTGATGGCCTCGCACCCCGAGGCGCGCATCGCCGGCGACTTCATCCCCGACGAAGGCCAGAGCCTCACCATCGAGCTGGTCCGCTTCGACCCCTCCGACAATGCCGATTACCGTTTCCAGCCCCCCGGCGAGCCTGGGGTCGAGCAGTCCACGGAGTACTGCTCCCACTGCCACGTCACCATGGTCAGCGACTGGTACGGTTCCCCCCATCGCGGCACGGCCTCCAACCCCACCGTCCACGATCTCTACTCGGGCGCCGCGGCGGCCCTGACCGATGAAGGGAGCTGCGTGGAAGGGGGCGGACAGTGGCGGGAGGGCATCGGGCCGGGCACGGCTGCGGCGGCCTGGCGGTGCTACGTGGGAGAGGGGGTGCTGCCCGAGCTGAGCCCGGGCTGCGAGCCGGACTGCGACGTGACGGCGACGGTCTACGGAGCCTGCGCCGACTGCCACGCGCCGGGCATCGACGGCGAGCTGGGCGGGCGTCACCTGCTGGAGGCGACCGGCACCGCCTACAACGACGGGGTGCACTGCGACGTCTGCCACCTGGTCGAGTCGATCGACCCTGACGCCCCGGCGGGTGTGGCCGGCCGGCTGCACATCGTGCGCCCATCCGAGGAGTCCACATCGTTTGCTTTTCAGAACAAGCCTCTCACCTTCGGCCCCTACCCCGACGTGCTCAACCCCCGCATGGGGAGCGTAGAGCGCAGCCTCTTCACCGAGGGCGAGTACTGTTCAGGCTGCCACGAGCTCGACCAGGAGGTGCTGGTTCCGGGTCAGGCGCTGGACCTGGCGCGGTGGCCCGACGGCACCCTCCCGGTACACTCGACCTACTCCGAGTGGGTGGAGAGCGGGCAGCCATCGTGCCAGGACTGTCATATGCCGCCGGACACCGAGGCGGGCAACTCCGCCGACCTGCAGAATGTCTGGGTGATCGATCCCGGCATCACCGGGGGCTGGATGCGGCCGGTCGGCAGCGTACGCAAGCACTCCTGGTACGGCCCGCGGCAGCCCGATGCGGGGCTGCTGGAGAGCGCCGCCGCCCTCACGGTGCGTGAGTCGGCGACGGACGACGAGCTGATCGTCACGGTCACCGTCTCCAACGTGGGCGCCGGCCATGCAATCCCCACCGGCGAGCCCCTGCGCTCGGTGATCCTCCTGGTGGAGGCCTCCTGCGGCACCGTGCCCCTGCGCCCCACCGGGGGCGACGCCGTCCCCGACCACGGCGGCGCTGCCGACCAGCAGGACGCCAGCGGGGATTGGAGCCGGTGGCCAGAGGCCGAGGTCGGCGACGTCGTGCGGGTGGTCGAGCAGACGGGGGCCTGGCATCTGTACCAGGGACACGGCCCCTTTGGAGATGGCAGCTTCGACGCCGAGGGCAGGGGCCAGCCGGTGGAGCACGTCAAGGGCTACTCCACCATCGTGGGGCTGCCTGACGAGGACGGGGGCCCCGTCGTCTTCGACCGGCCTCTCCCCGCGGGGACCCGCGCCTACCGCGTCCCGCCCGACGGCCTGGCCCACGCCGGCAGCCCGGGCTTCGCCTTCGCCCGCGTGATGGTCGACGCCCTGGGCCGGCGCATGACGCCGCACTTCCTGGCCGTGGACGTGGCCAGCGACAACCGCCTGCTCTTCGGCGACTCCTACACCACCGAGCACCGCTTCGAGTGGGGGTGCTCGGCTCCGGCAGTGAAGGCCACCCTGGTACACCGGGCCTGGCCCTGGTGGCTGGCCCGAGAGCGGGGCTGGGGCGAGCGGGACGAGGTCATGGCGGTGAGCGGCGAGTAGCGGGCGTGGTCCTGTGGAGGCGCCTCGGCGGCCTGGGGAACTATCCAGAAACAGCTCCGACC
>DDSR01000191.1 GCA_002343455.1 Deltaproteobacteria bacterium UBA2385
CCGGCGTCGGGGTGGCTGATGATGCCGAAGGTGCGGCGACGGGCGGCCTCGCGGGTGATCGCGGCGGAGTCGGAGGGCGGAAGGGTCGGCTCGGACATGGGGAGGCTCCCGAGGGGGTGGGCGGGCTAATCGACACCTCCGCTCTTCGCACCCCAGGGGCCTCCCGCGCGGAGTCCCCCGCTCAGTCCCGCGGGCTTCGGTCTGGCCCTCGGCGCATCCGATCCCGGTTCTTCGAGCGCCGCTCCCCGCGGTGGAGCCAGGTGCTGCGGTTCAAGCCCTGGCGAAGGGCGGCGCTGACGGCGGCGTGGCCGGCCAGGCGGGGCTCAGGCCCGACACCGCTGGCCAGATCGGTCAGGGTGGTCTCCAGCGCCACCGCGAGGTCCATCGGGACCGTTCGGCTCTGGGTCTCGCAGGGACCGGGCCCCGACGGTCGGGTGCTCAGATCCGTGCGTTCAAGGGCCGATTCCATGGGCGCTCTCTACATTCGCCCAGGCGCTTTGGTTGTCACGAACGGTCATGCCCCGGGCGGAGTGGGGCCGGGCAGCCGGTAGAGGCTGAGCAGCTCGGCCTGGACGACGGCGCGGGTCTCCTCCTTCCAGGCGCCTCCGAGCACGGCGCGCGGCGGGTCCTGAGCCCGGTCGGACCAGCAGACCCAGGCCGCCCCGCCGGGGGAGAGGTGGCTGCCGACCGCCTGGGCGAAGGCGCGCACGACCTCGACCTCGGGGCCGCCGTAGAGGGCGCGGGAGAGCGAGCGCGAGGCGGGCAGCCGGCCGCGGGCCTCGCCCCGAAGGTAGGGCGGGTTGAAGGCGATGAGATCGAAGCGCTCACCGACCAGAGGGGCGAAGAGATCGCCCTGGCGCACATCGCTCAGGCCGTTGTCGCGCGCGGCCTGCACGGCGGGGGCCTCGATGTCGACGGCCACCACCCGCGCGCCGGCCCGCGCTGCCAGCAGGCCGACGATGCCGCTGCCGCAGCCCATGTCCAGCACCCGCATCCCCGGCTGGACCCGCTGCGCCACCTGGCGAGCGAACCAAGCCCCGCTGCGGAAGAGCACCGGGTCGAGCACGCCGGGCGGGATCTGCAGGACCAGGCCCTCGACCTCGACGGCGCGGCTGCGGAGCAGGCCTCCGGCGGCGATCAGGCGCTCGAACACTCAGCCTCCCATGCCCGGAGGGGGAGGGCCCATGCCCGGAGGAGGGGGGCCCATGCCCGGAGGAGGGGGGCCCATGCCCGGAGGAGGGGGGCCCCTGTAGAGTCGGAGCTTGATCAGGATCTTGATCAGCAGGGTCCGGGTCTCCCGCACGCCCAGCAGCATCGCCGCCAGCCCGTAGACGGCCGCCCCGATGCCGATGACGACCAGCAGCGCCGGACCGTCGGCCCAGGGCCGCAGCAGGTGCAGGACCAGCGCCATCAGGGCCGAGGCGACCAGCATGCGCAGGTGCTGCGACCAGAAGCCCGGCGCCCAGCCGTTCATGCGGGAGCTGAGCATCCAGGCCAGGACCGCGACCTCGCCGGTGACGGTGACGGCGTGGGAGAGGGGCAGGCCGGCGATGCCCAGGTCCAGGGTGTAGACCATGCCCAGCGCGATCGGCAGCTTGGCGGCCATCGCCACGAGCGAGACGCGCATCGGGGCGTAGGGGTCCTGCAAAGCGAAGAAGGCCGGCAGCAGCACCCGGTAGGTGCAGATGCCGAAGGTGGCGACGGCGTACATGCGCAGGACCGAGGCGGTGGCGACGGTGTCGGTGGCCGTGAACTCGCCGCGCTCGAAGAAGATGCGGATGAGCGGGTCGGCCAGCATGAACATGCCGACGGCGCTGGGCAGGACCAGCAGGGAGTTGAGCTCCAGCGCCCGGCAGAGGCCGTCGCGGGCTTGGACCTTCTCGCCGCGGGCCAGCAGCAGGCTGACGCCGGCCAGGGCGGCCACGGCGACGCTGCCGGAGAAGACGCTCTGCGGGATCTGCACCAGCCGGAAGCCCAGCACCAGCCAGCTGACCGGGCCATCGCCGAAGCGGCTGGCGATCTGGGTCTCGACGAGGTGGTTGAATTGCACCACGGCGACGCTGATCAGGGCGGCGCCGACGAAGGCCGCCACCCGCTTGAGCTTGGGGTCGCCGCGCAGGTGGGGCCGGAAGCGGAAGCCGACCTTGCGCAGCACCGGGTACTGCACCGCCGCGGTCGCGACGCCGGAGAGGGTCGAGGCCAGGGCGACGGCGCCGATGGCCGGCAGGCCGGTCCACCGCTCCCACGGCTCGCCCAGCACGCAGGCGATGATGGTGAAGAGGTTGAGGATCGAGGGGGCCAGCGCCGGCAGGAAGAAGCGGCCCCGCACGTTGAGCATGCCGCCGAAGAAGCTGGCGATGGACAAGCCCGCCAGGAAGGGCGCCAGCCAGCGGGTCAGCCAGACCGTCAGATCGAACTTGTCGGGGTTGTCCAGGAAGCCGGCGGCGACCAGGGTGACGAACTGCTCGGCGAAGACGAAGAAGAGCAGGGTGACCGCGCCCAGGATCAGCAGCAGGATGCCCAGCATGGCGTTGGCCAGGGCGGCGGCCCGCTGCCAGCCCTCGCGCTCGCCGGTCTCGGCGAAGATCGGCACGAAGACGTTGGCCAGGGTGCCCTCGGCCAGCAGCTCGCGGAAGAGGTTGGGGACGCGGAAGGCCGCCAGGAAGGCGTCCGCGGTGGCCCCGGCCCCGAAGAAGGCGGTGAAGACGATGTCGCGGGCGAGGCCGGAGAAGCGGCCGAGCATGCTGGCGGCGCCGGCCAGCAGGGCGGCCTTGCCCATGCGCGGGGGAGGGCCCCCTGGAGGAGGGCCACCGGGGTGGGGTTCGGCGGGAGGTGCCATGGGGAACCGAGGAGCGAGGCGCGCGCGGCGTATCCCGCTGGCGCGCGCGTCGTTTGCCGCTGGCGCAGTCGTCGTTTGCCGCTGGCGGGGTGGCGCTGCTTCGAGGGCCTGGGATGTCACCAGTTGTCAGCCCGCGAATGGAGGCCTTGTCGGGCTCGTCGCCTGCACAGGTCCACCCACGGACCGCTGGAGGAGAGATGAACGCAGCTCGGACACTCGGGATCATCAGGCGCCTCGCCAGTGTGCTCCTGCTGGCCTTCACCTTTGGCCTCGGCCAGGCCTGGGCAGGAGTCGCGCACATCCGCGTGCAGAACGACCGCAGCTCCGCGGTCCAGGTCGAGATCGACCGGGCCTCGGCCGGCGCGGTCCCGGCCCGCTCCCGCCAGGTGCTGAGCACCCGCCCGGGCACCCGCGAGGTCCTCGTCCGGGCGCCCTCCGGAGAGGTCCTCTACCGCGCCTGGCACCGCAGCAGCCCCGGCGAGACCGTCTCGATCACGCTGCAGGCGGTCGACGCGCCCGTCCTGGTCAGCAACCCCCTCGACCGCCCCGTGAGCATCCTGGTCGACGGCGTCGAGCGCGCCACGCTGGGGCCCTGGGCCTCGGCTCGGCTGGACCTCGCCTTCGGGCGCCGCTCGCTCCAGCTTCGGCTGGAGGGCCGCACCCTGGTCAGCGAGACCCTGACGGTCAGCGCCGACTGCCATGGCCTGTCCTGGTCGCCGAACCCCCCCCGGGTCGGAGACCTGGTGGTCCACAACCCCCTGCCCATCGCGGTGAGGCTGCGCCTGCCCAGCGGTCGTGAGCAGGTGGTGGCCGCCTACGGCCAGGCCAGCTTCGCCGGGCTGTCCGAGGGTCGGCTGGTGGTCGAGGCCCGCCGCGTCGACGGGGGAGAGCCGATCGAGAGCCTGCGGGTGCAGGTCTGGGCCTTCGACTCGGCCCGCGCGTCCGTCGCCCCGCCCCGCACCGGCATCCTGGCCCTGAGCAACCTCCGCGGTCGAGGCCTCGTCCGGGTCGAGGTGGACGGCGTGCTGCGCGCCTCCCTCTCCCCCCAGAGCAGCCAGCGCATCGAGCTGAGCCCTGGCAGCCACCGGATCGTGCTGCGCGACGGCCACGGTCGCGAGATCGAGCGGCACCAGGTCGTCATCGACCGCTACGATCCCCGCTCGCTCGAGGTCGGCGGCCGCGGCTCGCACGAGCGCCCCGGGGGCGGAGTGGCCTACAACAGCCACCATCGCCGCTGAGCACTCCCTCTGGACCGCCGGGGCCCCACTCCCCGGCGGTCCCCTTTTTTCGGCCTCCACCGGACTCTCTGGGGCTACCATGGGCCCATGAAGGTCCACCCCTCTCCCTCTTGGCGCTTGCTTGTCCTGCTCTCGGTGCCGGCGCTGCTGACCGGCGGGGGCCCGGACTCGGGCGGGCTGGTCTTCACCGGCAGCGACGAGGCGGGCGGTCCTCCGGCGGTGGCCCTGGACCTCGGCGCGGTCCCGGCCGAGGAGCTGCACCTGGGCGAGGCCGGCTCGCTGCTGCTGGACCTGCCCTTCGCCTTCGACTGGTACGGCAGCGAGGTGCTGCAGGCCACCGTCCTGGCGGACGGCGCCTTGCTCTTCTCGGGCGAGGCCGACGACCTGGCCTGCCCCGGAGAGGGCGGGTCCTGGTCCGGGGTGGCCGCCTTCGCCGACGACCTCGGCTCGGGCAGCGTCCGCACCGCGACCTTCGGCCGCTACCCATACCGGGCCTTCGTGATCGAGTGGCGGTCCCCGCACGCCGTCTACGGGGGCGAGGCGGCCGTCCAGGCCTGGCTCGTCGAGGCCCGCTCCGAGGCGGTGATCCTGCTGCAGGATGTGGACTTCGGCGATGCGGCGGTCGACGGCGGCGCCATGGCCTTCATCGGCGCCCAGGGCGGCGGCGGCTCGGGGCTGGCCTGGTCCTGCGATGGGGTGCTCGACAGCGGCAGCTCGGCCTGGTTCGGCGCCCTGGGGCGTCGGCCGATGGCCAGCGAGCGCGAGGTCGGCGACCTGAGCTGGACCTGGACCGGAGAGAGCACCTTCCAGTACGCGGGCTCGGCCCTGGGGACCGGAGACGTCGACGGCGACGGCTTCGGCGAGCTCGTCGTCGGCAACGCCGACCAGCACGCCGTCTACCTCGTCCGCGGGGGCTCGCCGCCGCTGGCCCGGGGGGGCCTGCTCTCCGATGCCGACGTCGAGCTCAGCGACCTGGCGGCCTCCCGCCTGGGCCAGGCGGTGACCGTGGTCGACGTCGATGGCGACGGGGTGGGCGAGCTGGTGATGGGCGCGCCCTACACCAACCGTGGCAGCACCACCCGGGTCGGGGCGGTCTGGCTGGCCCCCGGCGACCGGCTGCTAGAGAGCCGCAGCCTGGACAGCGACGACGTCGCGCTGCTGGGGCCCTCGGCCAGCCGGGCCCGGGCTGGCTGGGCGGTGGCCGGAGGGGACGTCGACGGCGACGGCTACCTCGACCTCGCGGTCGGCGGGCCCTACCACGACGCTGGAGCGACCGAGGCGGGCGCGGTCTGGTTGTGGACCGGCGGGGCGGCCGCCATGGACGGCGACGTCGAGCTGGACGACGGGGCGCGCTGGGACGGGGACGAGGACCTCGGCTACGCCGGCACCGCCGTCGCGGTGGGCGATCTGGACGGCGACGGGGCGGCGGAGATCGTCGTCGGGGCGCCCGAGGCCGACGGGCTCGCGGCCGGCTCGGGCCGGGTCGCAGTGCTCTTCGGGGGCGGCGCCCTCAGCGGCGGCGACCTCTGGTCCGCGGCCGGCTTCACGGTGACCGGCGCGCGCGAGAACGACCGGGCCGGCATGTCCCTGGCGATCGGTGATCTGGACGGGGACGGGCTCAGCGACCTGGTCGTGGGCGCCCCCTACTTCGACGACAGCTACACCTCGGAGGGCGGCGCCTTCGTCTTCCTCGACCCCCTCAGCGCGGGCGGAGAGCTCTCCTTGCTGGAGGCGGACCGAGCGGTCCTGGGGGGGAGCAGCAACGCCAACGCCGGCCTCGCCCTGGCGGTGGGCGATCTGGACGACGACGGTGACGACGACCTGGCGGTCTCGGCCCCCAACCAGACCGGCAGCGACGCCGGCAGCGGCGTGGTGGCGATCCTGAGCGGGGAGGAGCCGGCCTGGTCGGTCTTCGAAGAGGCCGCCCAGCGCATCCTGGGCAGCAGCTCCGGGGCCTCCCTGGGTCGGGCCCTGGCGGTGGGCGGGCCCGGTGTGGATCACGACGGCGACGGGCGGGTCGAGCTGTGGATGGGCGCTCCGCTGGAGGACGTCGACGGGGTCGACTCGGCCGGAGCCGTCCACGGCCTCAGCCTGCTGCCGGACTTCCTGGACGCCGACGCCGACGGCTTCGTCACCATCGACGCCGGGGGCATCGACTGCGACGACGAGGACCCTGCGGTCTTCCCGGGCGCGGGCGAGGTCCCGGCCGATGGGCTCGACAACGACTGCGATGGCTGGATCGACGACGCCGTGGTGCTGCGCCGCGAGGCCGATCACTTCGAGTGGGACCTGCTCGACGAGCTGGGCCTGAGCTCGACCACCCTGTTCCGCTTCGAGAGCAGCAGCGCGGGCAGCGACGTCGGCAGCCTCTACCTCTCCGACGGCCTGCGCTTCATCGCGACCGGGAGCATCGAGGCCCAGCCCAGCATCTTCGGCAGCGCCGCCCGCGACTCGCTGGCCGCCGAGTACACCCCCAGCAGCGGGAACCTGGTCGAGCTGCGCTTCGACGAGGACATCGAGGCCCTCTCCTTCTGGATGCTCGACGTCGACGGCAGCTACCGCCTCTCGGCCTGGAGCGGGGGCAGCCTGCTCTTCGAGGAGCTGGCTGTCGACCTGCAGGCCGACAACCGGCCCGGCGGCGTCTTCGTCGGGATGACCTTCGCCGCCGGCGTCAACCGCGTGTTGATCGCGGGCGAGGGAGTCTCCGGCTGGGGCCTCGACGACATCGCCCTGGTCTGGGCGACGGAGACCGACCGGGACGAGGACGGCTACAGCGAGCTGGGAGGGGACTGCGACGACGCCGACGCGGCCGTCAACCCCGACGCCGAGGAGGTCCTGGGCAACAGCATCGACGACGACTGCGACGGGACCGTCGACGGCGGCGGGGTCAGCCTGTACCTGGACGAGGCCTTCTGGGAGGTCGCCGCGGGCATCGAGCCGCAGCGCATCGACTTCGAGGAGCTCGCCGCGGGCGTGGCGCCGACCGACGAGTACGTCGACCTCGGCATCCTCTTCGACGGCGAGCTGAGCGTGGTCGACGACGTCGGCGGCTCGGCCCCGCGGGACACCCAGGCGGCCCTGGCCTCGGGCGAGGAGACCACCCTGGCCTTCGACCGCATCCAGCCGGCCGTCTCCTTCTGGGTGCCGGACGGCGAGGGCATCCTGACGGTCAGCGGCAGCCTGAGTGGCACGCCTCTGTACGAGACGCTGATCGAGCTCGAGGGCGACGACCTCGACGGCGGCGTCTTCGTGGGCCTCGTCTTCGACTACGGGGTCGACGAGCTGGTCCTGCGGCTGGAGGGAGACGCCTCCGACTGGGGCCTGGACGACATCGTCTTCAGCTACCAGGACCCGCCCGAGGACCCTGGAGACACCGGGGACACCGGGGAC
>DDSR01000323.1:0-558 GCA_002343455.1 Deltaproteobacteria bacterium UBA2385
GCTTGAGGGCGAGCTGGGACTCGGCCTTGACCGGCCAGTAGCGCTCCCGGGGGAGGACGCTGGCGGGGAGGCTGGCGACCGGGGCGGCGCCGATCAGCGCGTCGAGGCGGAGGGGGGCCCCGAGCGCCCACAGGCGGCCCAGGCCCTCGAGCAGAGAGACGCCGCCGTCGTTGTCGTCGGTCGAGGCGAGGCTGATCACGCCGCGGTGACCGGGGGCGAGGCCGCCGCGGGCGAAGGCCGCCAGGGGGCCGCCGGCGCCGATCTGGAGGAAGAGATCGGCCCCCGCCTCCTGGCACTGCGCCAGGGCGCGGACGAACTCGACCGGCGAGGTGGCGTGGCGGTGGAAGACGTCGCGGGCGTCGGTGCCGTCGCGGTAGGGGCGGTCGGCGATGCCGCTGGCGACGGTGATCGCGGGCGCTCGCAGCTCCATGCCCTCGAGCAGGGTGTCGGGATCGAGCAGGGAGAGGGCAGGGGAGTGGAAGCCGTGGCTGACCTGCAGCCGGCGCACGGTCAGCTCGGCGGCCTGGGCCCGGGCGATCACCTGCTCGACCGCGGGGG